>NZ_JBFAXU010000006.1:0-302736 GCF_040680975.1 Streptomyces sp. NPDC051921 | reverse complement strand
GGTGTCCGGACTGCGAGCTCCACTTCGCTCCGCTCGTGGAGGTCGCCTGAAACGTCCGGACACCCCCTCCCCCGCTCCGGCCCCGGACCCCTCCCCGCCGTCGTCGGGCATCCCGGCTCCGCGAAGGCCAAGGACTCCCGCCGTCGTCGGGCATCCCGGCTCCGCGAAGGCCAAGGACTCCCGCCGTCGTCGGGCATCCCCTTCGCATCGTTTCGGCCCAGGTCTCCCGCACGTCGTCGGACATCTCGTTCCGTCTCTCCGGCTTCGGGCGGCTTCCGTTCGTCGTCGGACATCTCGTTCCGTGTTCGGCTTCGGGCGGCCTCCGTTCGTCGTCGGACATCCGTCTCCTCCTTCGCCGTCCCTCCCCACGCGTAAGGCACCCGTCACCGTGATTCCCGCACAACAGAAGAACGTCCGCCGCGAGCACGACCTGCTCGGCGACCGGGACGTCCCCGCCGAGGCGTACTGGGGTGTGCACACCCTGCGCGCCACGGAGAACTTCGCCATCACCGGCACGCCGATCTCCGTCTACCCGCAGCTCATCGACGCCCTCGCCGCGGTGAAGGAGGCCGCCGCCCTCGCCAACGAGGAGCTCGGCCTGCTGCCCGCCGAGAAGGCCCGCGCGATCGTCGACGCCTGCCGGGAGATCCGGGGCGGCGCGCTGCACGGGGAGTTCGTCGTGGACGTCGTCCAGGGCGGCGCCGGCACCTCCACCAACATGAACGCCAACGAGGTCGTCGCCAACCGCGCCCTGGAACTCCTCGGCCACGCCAAGGGTGCGTACGCGCACCTGCACCCCAACGAGGACGTCAACCTCGGTCAGTCCACCAACGACGTCTATCCGACTGCCATCCGCATCGCCGCCATCGGCGCCGCGCGGGAGCTGCTGCGCGCGATGGCCGTGCTCCAGGACGCCTTCGCCGAGAAGGCGGTCGAGTTCGGCGGGGTCGTCAAGATGGGGCGCACGCAGCTCCAGGACGCCGTGCCCATGACGTTGGGGCAGGAGTTCTCCACGTACGCCGTGATGCTGGAGGAGGACCGGGGGCGCCTCGCCGAGGCCGTCGAGCTGATCCACGAGATCAACCTCGGCGCCACGGCCATCGGTACCGGTCTCAACGCCGCCCCCGGGTACGCGGAGACCGCCCGCCGCCACCTGGCGGACATCACCGGTCTGCCCCTGGTGACCTCCGCCAACCTGGTCGAGGCCACCCAGGACTGCGGTGCCTTCGTCCAGCTGTCCGGCGTCCTCAAGCGGATCGCCGTGAAGCTCTCCAAGACCTGCAACGACCTGCGGCTGCTGTCCTCCGGTCCGCGAGCGGGCTTCGGGGAGATCAACCTGCCGCCCGTGCAGGCCGGTTCGAGCATCATGCCGGGCAAGGTCAACCCCGTCATCCCCGAGGTCGTCAACCAGGTCGCCTTCGAGGTGATCGGCAACGACATGACGATCACGATGGCGGCGGAGGGCGGCCAGCTCCAGCTCAACGCCTTCGAGCCGGTCATCTTCCACGCCCTGTCGAAGAGCCTGACCTCCCTGAGGGCGGCCTGCCACACGCTCGCCGAGCGCTGTGTCACCGGCATCACCGCCAATGTCGACACGCTGCGCGCGAGCGTCGAGAACTCCATCGGCCTCGCCACCGCGCTCAACCCGCACCTCGGCTACACCGCGGCCACCGCCATCGCCCAGGAGGCCCTCGCCACGGGACGCTCGGTCGCCGAACTCACCCTGGAGAAGGGCCTGCTCCCGCCCGAGCGGCTCGCCGAGCTGCTCACCACCGAGCACCTCACGGGCACCTCGGGCGGTGTGCTGAACGCCTGATCGGTCAGGCCCTCGGCACCGCGAAGTTGAAGTCCATGGTGCCGAAGGTCCCGAACAGGCGCAGCCACAGCGGCAGCACCAGCTCGGTCGCCCGGGCCCCCGTCAGGTCGCCGAGGTCGAGGATCCGCTCGTCCGGCCAGCCGAAGGACTTCAGCAGGCCGCCGACGACTTCCTTGGCCTCGGCGTCGTCGCCGCACACGAAGACGACGTGGTCGCCGGGGACGCGGGAGGGCTCGACCATCACCGTGTTCGTCATGGTGTTGAGCGTCTTCACCACGCGCGCGCCGGGGAAGGCGCGCTGGATCTGCTCGGCCAGGCTGGCGCCCTCCGGCTGCGCCACCGTCGGCGGTACGCCCTGCGAGAAGTCCAGGGGGTTCGACACGTCGACCAGGACCTTGCCGTCCAGGTTCTCCGCGCCCGCCGCCTCGAGGGCGGCCAGCGACACGAGACCGCCGGTCGCGTTCACCACCAGCTCGGCACCGGCCGCGGCCGCGGCGAAGGTGCCGTGCGCCGAGTGGTGCTCCGCGGCCCACTCCTTCGCGCCCGTGTGATCCGCGGACCGGGACCCGAGGGTCACCTCGTGGCCGACCGAGACCAGCTTGCTCGCGAGACGGCGGCCGACCTCTCCCGTTCCGAGTACCGCGATTCTCATGCCTGTGCGCTCCTTCGTGATCTCGGGATTCCCGGCCGACCGTACGCCCTCGGGTGACCCCGCGCCGTCGAAATCGCTCGTTCGTCCATGGAGCGGGGCCGGGTGCGCCCGGTACGGAAGGCTCAAGTTCGATAGCGGCAAAGCCGACATTCTTACCAATGTTGGCACGAAACAGTCGCGGAGTCGCCCGTATGACCACCGTAGTCACCACCCCCGACGCGCTCGACCGCGAAGCCGCCGCCCTGCTCGACACGGCGGCCTGGCAGGAGATCGTGGCCCGGTGGGCTCAGACCCCGCCGGTACGGGAGGAGGCCGACTGGCGGCGGTTGCTGTCCGTGCCCGTCGAGCAGTTGGTGGCGCAGGCCCTGGACGCCCTCCCGGTGCCCGAGCCCGCCGAACGGGCGCTGCCCGGACGGCTCGGCGCGATGCTGCCGGACCGGCTGCACGTCTGGCGCCGGATCGGGCAGCCGGACGTGCTCCCCTCGGTCCACCTCGCGCACGCCCGGCGCGTCCTGACGGAGTGGGGCTGGCAGAACACCCCGTACAAGCTGCGCGACGCGCGGGGGGCGCGCTGTGTCTGCGGGGCGATGCTCGCCGCCCACCGTCTCGGGTACGGCACCGCCGGCACCATGAACGAGGCCGGGGCGTGGATGCTCGAGGAGCTCCGTTCGCGTGGCTGGCACCAGCTCATCGGCCCCTGGAACCGGGCCCCGGGCCGCACCGCGGCGGACGCGCTCGCCCTGGTGGACGCCACCATCCGCCGCGCGGCCCGGGTCGGCCGTTAGGGCTGTGCCCGGTGCACCGGCGTGGGCCACCGGTCGACCAGTGGCGGGGCGACCGCCGACAGCGGGGCGGCGGAGCGCAGGCCCTCGCCGGCCGCCGGGGCGCCGCCGCTCACCGCGCCGTCCACGAACGCGTACAGGGCGGGGGTGACGGGATCCGGCAGCTGGTGGCCCTGCTCGTCGAAGCGCTGGTACTTCATCAGGTTGTAGGCCACGGTGACCTGTCGGCGGCCGTCCTCCGTGGCCAGCGACCAGGTGCCGGCACCGAAGACCGCGCCGTCGTGGCCCCAGTACCAGCCGCCGCTCGGCATCACCATGGTGTACAGGCCGAGGCCGTAGCGCATCACCACCTCGCCGTCCGGCGTCACGACCGCCGGGACCGTCGTCTTCATCGCGCGCAGCGCGGCCGGGCCGATGAGCTTGCCGCCGAGCAGCTTGCGGTAGAAGACGTTGAGGTCGTTCGTCGTGGACACCAGCGCGCCTGCCGTGCCCGCCCATGACATGTCGTACGTGCTGTAGTCGCGGGGCGGGTCGATGAAGCCGAAGAACGACTCGTACATTCCCGCGTGCGGACCCCTCAGGGACGCCGAGGCCGGGAAGTAGGTGTGGCGCAGGCCCGCGCGGCGGATGACGTTGCGGGTGATGTACGCCTCCGCGTCCTGGCCGGTGACCCGCTCCAGGATCAGCCCCGCGAGGACGAAGTTGGTGTTGGAGTAGCTGAACTCGCCGCGAGGCTCGGCCGGCGGGGTGGCGAGGCCGAGGCGCACCAGCTCCTCCGGCTCGACGTGCCGCAGCCGGTTCTCGTCGAGCGCCTTCCCCGGGTTCTGCAGGAGGCCGGGGAAGGCGGGCAGCACGTGGTCGGCGATGCCGCTCGTGTGGTTGAGCAGCATCCGGACCGTCACCTGCTCGCCGCGCTCGCCGGGTACGAGGTCCGGGACGTACCGGGCGACCGGCGCGTCCAGGTCGATGCGGCCGCGCTCCACCTGCTGGAGGACGGCGACAGCCGTGAAGCTCTTCGTGATGCTGCCGACCCGGTGCTCGAAGTTCGGGGCCATCGGCCGCCCGGTGGCCGGCTCGGCGAGGCCGGTGGCCCCCCGCCACTGCTCGGAGCCGTCGCGGACCGCCGCGAACGCCCCGTACATGCCGGCGGTGTGGAAGGCGTCGAGCGAGTCGCGCAGGGCCGCGCGGTCGAGGGCCGGCAGATGGCGGGCCACGACCTGGCCGGCCGGCGCCCCCGCGGCGTCGGCGGCCTGGGCCGGCAGCACTCCCAGCGACAGGGCGAGCAGGGCGGTCGAGAGCACGGCCGTGGTACGGGCCGGGCGGGCGAGGCCTAAGCGGCCGGAACGCGTGGTGCGCGTGGTGCGCATGAAAGGTGTCCCCTCCGTCGTTCGTCCACGCACGGTCCATGCGCGGACCGTCCATCCTCGTGGCTCCCGCCCGCGTCCCGCGTCCTCCTCCGGAACGATCATGATCATCGGAGTGCGTACGTTCGGGGGACTACCCTGGGTGTATGGGCGGCAGCGGTCTGACCGGACTGTTCCTCTGCGGCGACGTCATGCTCGGCCGGGGGATCGACCAGATCCTTCCCCATCCCCTCGACCCGACCCTGCCCGAGCGCTACGTCCGCGACGCCCGCGACTACGTGAACCTCGCCGAGGCCGTCTCGGGGCCGGTGCCCCGCGGCGCGGCGCCCGCCTACCCGTGGGGAGAGGCCCTCGCCCTGATCGACGGCGCGCGGCCCGACGCCCGCGTGGTCAACCTGGAGACCTCCGTCACCCGGTGGCCCGATCCCGTACCGGGCAAGGCCGTCCACTACCGCATGGATCCGGCCAATCTGCCGGCGCTCACCGCGGTACGCCCCGACGTGGTCGTCCTCGCCAACAACCACGTCCTCGACTACGGCCGCCGTGGCCTCGACGACACCCTCGACGCCCTCGACGGCGCAGGACTGCGCACCGCGGGCGCGGGCCGGGACGCCGAGGAGGCCCGGCGTCCCGCGACCGTCCCGCTGTCCGGCGGGCGCCGACTGCTCGTGTTCGCGCTCGGCCTGGCGTCCAGCGGGGTGCCCCGCGACTGGGCGGCCACCGCGCGGCGCGGCGGGGTCCATTACGCGGCGGGCCCCGACGACGAGGCCGCGACCCGGCTCACCGCCCGGCTGCGCGCCACCCGGCGCCCCGGTGACCTCGTCGTGGTCTCGGTGCACTGGGGAGCCAACTGGGGCTACGCCCCCGCACGCGCCGAGGTCGCGTTCGGCCACGCGCTCGTCGAAGCGGGCGCCGACATCGTGCACGGGCACTCCTCGCACCACCCGCGCCCCCTGGAGACGTACCGCGGCAGGCTCGTCCTGCACGGCTGCGGCGACCTCGTCAACGACTACGAGGGGATCACCGGCCAGGAGCGCTACCGCGACGACCTGCGCCTCCTCCACCTCGTCACCGTCCACGACGAGGACGGCAGCCTGGAGGAGGTCCGGCTGGTGCCGCTGCGCAGCCGGCGCCTGCGCCTCGAACGGGCCCCCGAGCAGGACGTGCGGTGGCTCCACGACGTGCTCGGCCGGATCAGCCGCCCCTACGGGACGCGGATCGCCACCGCCCCCGTGACGGAGGAGGACGGTCCGGCCCTGACCGCCCGGCCCGTGTGACGGCCCGCCGGGGCCGAGCACGCGGACCGGCAGGAAGGTGTGCAGGACATGTACTTCTCCGACCGCACCGACGCGGGCAGGCAGCTCGCCGCCCGGCTCGAAGG
This sequence comes from Streptomyces sp. NPDC051921, assembly GCF_040680975.1. Taxonomy (NCBI): domain Bacteria; kingdom Bacillati; phylum Actinomycetota; class Actinomycetes; order Kitasatosporales; family Streptomycetaceae; genus Streptomyces; species Streptomyces sp. NPDC051921. The sequence continues at coordinate 296,741 of NZ_JBFAXU010000006.1, read as the reverse complement.
TCTCAAAGGGCAGGACGTGACCGTCCTCGGGCTGCCCCGCGGCGGAGTGCCCGTCGCCGCCGAGGTCGCCGACGCGCTCGACGCGCCCCTCGACATCTGTCTCGTCCGCAAACTGGGCGTGCCGTACCAGCCCGAGCTGGCCATGGGAGCCATCGGCGAGGGCGGCGTCCGGGTCCTCAACGACGACGTCATCGTCCAGACCGGCGTCTCGGACCGCAGCCTCGCCGAGGTGGAACGGCGTGAACGGGCCGTCCTGGAGGAGCGCGCCCGACGCTACCGAGGCGCCCGCGAGCCCGCCGACATCAGCGGTCGCACCGCGGTCGTCGTCGACGACGGCTTCGCCACCGGGGCCACCGCGCTCGCCGCCTGCCACGTCGTACGGGCCCGCGGCGCCGCCCGGATCGTCCTCGCGGTGCCCGTCGCGCCGAGCGGCTGGACCGGTCGGCTCGGGGCCGCCGCCGACGAGACGTACTGTGTCCACGAGCCCGCGGTCTTCTACGCCATCGGACAGTTCTACCGGGACTTCTCGCAGACGCCCGACGAGGAGGTCGTCGCCCTGCTGCGGCTGCGGCGCGGCGCCCGCGGCGAGGACACCGAGGTGCGCATCCCGCTCGGCGAACTCGCGGTCGGCGGACGGCTGACCGTGCCCGAAGGGGCCACCGGCGTCGTGCTCTTCGCACACGGCAGCGGCAGCAGCCGGCACAGTCCGCGCAACCGGGCCGTCGCCGAGACACTGAACCGAGCCGGACTCGGCACCCTCCTCTTCGACCTGCTCACCGAGGACGAGGCAGCCGACCGGGCCAACGTCTTCGACACCCCGCTGCTCGCCGCACGCCTGGCCCAGGCGGCCGGCTGGCTCGCGGACCGGCCGGGCACCGGCCGACTGCGCACCGGCTATTTCGGAGCCAGTACGGGCGCGGCGGCGGCGCTGTGGGCCGCGGCCGAGCCCGGCAGCACCGTCGGCGCCGTCGTCTCCCGGGGCGGTCGGCCCGACCTCGCCGACGAGCGCCTGCCCGACGTCACCGCCCCGACCCTGCTCATCGTCGGCGGAGCGGACACCCTGGTCCTCGACCTCAACCACCGGGCCGAGCGGCGGCTGCGCTGCGAACACCGGCTGGTCACCGTCCCCGGCGCGGGCCACCTCTTCGAAGAGCCCGGGGCCCTGGAGGAGGTGGGTACGCTCGCGGCCGCCTGGTTCGCCGACCGGCTGTGACGGCTACGACCCGGAGCCGCCGACGATCCGGTCCACGGCCGCCTCGATCAGGGCGTTCCGCTCCTCCTCCGGGAAGACGCCCGGCAGCGTGAGCTGCTCCACGATCAGCCAGTTGAAGGCAAGGATCAGCAGCCTGACCGCGGTCGTGTCACCGGGCAGGTGCGAGGCCTCGTGGTACGTGACGTTGGCGTCGACGTCGGCGCGCACCCGTGCGGTGAGGACCTCGCGCAGGTCCGGGCGCCGGGTGGCCTCCAGGCGCAGCTCCAGGAGGGCGAGATAGCCCGTGCGGAAGGCGCTGACGCGGCCGACGACCTCCTTCATCAGCTCCTTGTACGTCTCCAGGTCCGGGGGTGCCGCCTGCTGGCGGGCGATCTCCTCCTCACTCGGCTGCAGCCGCTCGTAGACACGGGCGCCGGCCTGGGTGAGCAGGTCGTCCCGGTTGGCGAAGTAGTTCGACGCGGTACCGGGCGGCACGGCCGCCTCGGTGTCCACGGCCCGGAAGGTGAGCCCCCGCGCCCCTTCCCGGGCGAGCACCTCGATCGCGGCGTCGACGAGCGCCGCCCTGCGCTCCGGATTGCTGCGCGCCACCGTCATCACTCCCGTCCCGGGCACGATAAGTACTCCACGGAGAGTACTACGGCTGGAGTGACGAAATGGGGGACCCCACCGCGCAGGCCACCGGGCCGAACCGCGACGCGCCCACCTGCTCCGGCCGAGCCCGGAGGCCCGTCGTCACCACTCCGACGCGACGAGTTCGACTTCAAAACCGTCCGCGTCCTCCAGGTAGGCGGCACAGCTCTGCTCCCCGCCCGCGTGCGGATGGCGGTCGGGGAACAGCAACCGCCACCCGCCGCGCACGGCGCCGTCGGCCAACCGGTCCATCTCCGCGCGCGTCGCGACGTGGAACGCCAGGTGGTTGAGGCCCGGACGCAGCCGGTCGTGCGTGCCCGCGCTCAGCGCCGAGGACTCCTCGAACACCAGGTACGTGGCCCCGAGCCGCCAGCTCCGGCCCCGCTCCCACTCCTGGAACGGCTCGTAGCCGAGCGCTTCGAGCAGCGGGCCGAACGAGGCGGCGGCGCGCCCGATGTGCGGCACCCAGATCTCCACGTGGTGCAGTGCGCCGGTGACGGCCGGACCGGTCATGCGTTCCTCCAGGGTCGCTCCGGCGCCGACCCTAACCCGCCGTCACCAGGCCAGGTCCTCCAGGGCGTCCAGATCGGGCACCGGCCCGGAGCCGTTGCCGTCCGCCTGGTCCGGGGCGATCGGCAGCTCGGCCCAGATCGTCTTGCCGCGGCGCGCGTACCGGGTGCCCCAGCGCTGGGCGAACTGCGCCACCAGGAAGAGCCCGCGACCGCCCTCGTCGGTGTCCGCCGCGTGCCGCAGGTGCGGCGAGGTGCTGCTGCCGTCGGACACCTCGCAGATCAGCACCCGGTCGTACACGAGCCGCACGCGTACCGGCGGGCGCCCGTAGCGGATCGCGTTGGTGATCAGCTCGCTCAGCACCAGCTCCGCCGTGAACCCGACGTCCTCCAGATCCCACGAGGCGATCCGCGCCGCCGCGGCCGACCGCACGGGCGAGACCGCGGACGGATCGTTCGGCACCTCCCACTCGGCGATCCGGTCCGGCGGGATCCGCTCGGCACTCGCCACCAGCAGGGCGATGTCGTCGTTGGGCATCGGCTGCAGCAGCGTCGCCAGCACGTCCGCGCACGTCTGCTCCGGCGACCGGCCCGGCCGCGCCAGCGTCTTCCGCAGCAGCTCGAGCCCGGTGTCGAAGTCCCTGTGCCGGTCCTCCAGCAGCCCGTCCGTGAACATCACCAGCTTGCTGCCCGGCTCCAGCTTCAGCCGCGCGGACGCGAACGGGCGGTCGCCGAGGCCCAGACCCAGCGGCAGCCCGGCCGGCACCGCGGGGAACTCCACGCTCCCGTCCGGCCGCACCAGGGCGGGCCCGGGATGACCCGCACTCGCCATCGTGCAGGAACCGGTGGTCGGGTCGTAGATGGCGTACAGACAGGTGGCGCCCGTGGTGCCTTCCGCCCTCTCGTCACCCTCGGCCGCGGCGGTGCCCCCGCCGCCCGGTTCGTGCTCCTCGCCGAGCCGGTCGATCAGCTCGTCCAGGTGGCCCAGGAGCTCGTCCGGCGGCAGGTCCAGCGTCGAGAAGTTCGCCACCGCGGTCCGCAGCCGGCCCATGGTCGCCGCGGCGTGCAGGCCGTGACCGACCACGTCCCCGACGACCAGCGCCACCCGTGCCCCCGGCAGCGGGATGACGTCGAACCAGTCGCCGCCCACTCCGGCCTTCGCCGGCAGGTAGCGGAACGAGACCCGCATCGCGCTCTGCTCCGGCAGCACCCGCGGCAGGAGGCTGCGCTGGAGCGCCACCGCCATCGAGTGCTCCCGCGTGAACCGCCGCGCGTTGTCGATCGCGAGCGCCGCGCGCGCCGCCAGCTCCTCGGCGAACGACAGGTCCTCCTCCCCGAACGGCTCGGGGGTCTCCTGACCGCGCCAGAAATTGGCCATGCCGAGCACCACACCGCGCGCCAGCAGCGGCACCGTGAGCAGCGAGTGCAGCCCGTACGCGAGCGCCTGGGCCGCGCCCTCCGGGTCCTGCGCCCGCCAGCCCTCGGCAGTGGCCAGATCCGTCTGGATCACCGCGCGCCCCTCGTCCAGGGCCGAGGCCATGGGCGTGCTCGGCACCACGAACCGGATCAGGTCGCCCACCGGCTGCAGGGGAGTTTCCTCGGTCACCCCGCTCAGAGCGGTCCGCCGCATCTCCGTGAACGCCCCCGAGGGTTCCTCGCCGCGTACCACCGGGTCGAGCAGCTCCACCGTCACGACGTCCGCGAACCGCGGCACCGCCACCTCGGACAGCTCCTCCGCCGTCCGCACGACGTCCAGCGTGGTGCCGATCCGCGTGCCCGCCTCGTAGAGCAGCCGCAGCCGTCCCCGCGCGACCTCGGCCCGGCCGGTGAGCGCGGCGAGCTCGGTCGTGTCGCGCATGGTCATGACGCAGCCGCCGTCGGCCGCGCCGTTCCCCGTCGGCCGTACGTTCACCGCGAGCAGCCGGTCCGCGGCCGGGTGCACCTCGTCCGTCGCCGCCCGCCCGGACAGCAGCAGGGCGGCCGTACGCGGTTCGAGGCCGAGCTCCCTCACATGCCGCCGCTCGGCGTCGTCCGGCAGTTTCAGGAGGCGGCGGGCCTCGTCGTTGGCGAGCAGCAGCCGCCCGTCGCCGGCGACGATCACGACCCCCTCCTTGACCGAGTGGAGGACGGCCTCGTGGTGCTCCTTGAGCCGGGTCATCTCGGCCGGGCCCAGGCCGTGCGTCTGCCGCCGCAGCCGGGTGCTGACCAGCGCAGCGCCGCCCACGGCGGTGGCCAGGCCGATCCCCGCCGCGCCGAGCAGCAGTGGCAGCCGGCCCTCCACCGCCTGTCCGACGGTAGCCACCTCGACCCCGCTGCTCACCATGCCGATCACGGCGCCGCCCTCGTCCCGGACCGGGACGACCGCCCGCACGGCGTCGTTCGGCGCCCCGTGGAAGATCTCGGTGAAGGACTCGCCGGCCCGGGCCCGGCCGATGTCCCCCTGCGCCCGCTGCCCGATCAGGGACGGGTCGGAGTCCGTGTAACGGGCCCCGTCCGGGGCGAGCACCGCGACGAAGTCGACACCGGAGCCGCGACGGGCGGCCTCGGCCTTGGGCTGCAGCACCGCGGACGGATCGGGAGCGCGCAGGGCCTCCACGATCCCCGGCGCGTGCGCGAGGGTCTCGGCGACGGCCAGGGAGCGGTTGCGGGCGTCCTGCTCGCTGTCGTACTGCCCCTGCAGGACGAGGGCGAGCGCGGCGGCCGCCACTATCAGGAGCGCGATGACCGCCTGCAGGGCGAAGACCTGGCTCGCGACGCTCCGTAGTCCGGTGGGTCGCCCGCTGGTTCCACCGGGGGACCCGTCCGCGCCTCGCGTCACGGTGCGCTCCTTCCCGTCCTGCTTGCCGGGGGCTTCCTTCCATGCTGCCCCCGCCGCGACCGGCAGGGGAAACGGAGGCCACCACGGAGCGCGACCGGCGGCTCAGCCGGCGGGGGCCGCGGCGCGCGCGAGGCGCGCCAGCGTGGTGCGCATCCCGTGCCGGTTCACGGCGATCCGCCGCTCCGGGTCGGTGCCCGCGAAGACCGTGCCGAGCAGGTCGGCGAGGCCGGCGCCCCGCCCCGTACGCAGGTCCTGCCACGTCTCCGTGACTCGGGTTCCCGCGCCCTCGTCCTCGAAACGGTAGCCCCAGCGTGCGATCGGCAGCCCGAAGACGCCCACATCGAAGGTGAACTCCTCGCCCGGGCGGGCCGTCGTGACCCGGCCGGTGGTGAACCAGACGAAGGGGCCGCGCCGGTTGAACCCGACGAACCGGCTCCCGGCGCGCACCGGCGGCCGCGGCACGAGGACCCGGCGGCACTCGGGGCTCCAGCGCCCCATGTTCCGCAGGTCCGCCACCAGCCCGTACAACGTGGCGCGATCCGCGTCCACCAGCACCGATTCCTCGAGACTCCTCTGACGTGCCATGCCCGCTCCCCTCGGTCTCATGAGTTACCCGCGGGTACGGTAGCGGAGAGGGGCCCTGTGCGGGCACCGCCCGGGCGGTTACGGTGGGCGGAAGATCGTTCCACCGACCGGGTCGGAGCGGGCGATCGCGTCGCAGCGAAGCCCGGACACCCGTTCGGCCCGCCGGAAGGAAGAAGGCAGCATGTCGGTACCCACCGGCCTCCCCGAGCCGGAGGTCCTCGTCCACACCGAGGGCCGCGCCGGCTTCCTCACCCTGAACCGGCCCCGGGCCATCAACGCCCTCACCCACGACATGGTGCGCCGGATCGACGGGGCGCTCACCGCGTGGGAGCACGACCCGGCCGTGACGACCGTCGTCCTCCGGGGCGCAGGGGAGCGGGGCCTGTGCGCGGGCGGGGACATCCGCGCCATCCACGACGACGCGCGCGCCGGCGGCACCGCGTCGGTGGACTTCTGGCGCGACGAGTACCGGCTCAACGCCCGCATCGCCCGCTACCCCAAGCCGTACGTGGCGTTCATGGACGGCATCGTCATGGGCGGGGGTGTCGGTGTCTCCGGGCACGGCTCCGTCCGGATCGTCACCGAACGCTCGCGCGTCGCCATGCCCGAGACCGGCATCGGCTTCGTCCCCGACGTCGGCGGCACCCACCTGCTCGGCCGTGCCCCCGGCGAGCTCGGCACCCACCTCGCCCTCACCGGCGCCCGGGCCGGCGCCGCCGACGCGATCCTCGTCGGCCTCGCCGACCACCACGTCCCGTCCGCAGACCTGCCCGCGCTCGCCGCCGCCCTCGCCACCGAGCCGGCCGCCGACGCGGTCGCGCGCTTCGCCCGCCCGGCGCCCGACGGCGAGCTCGCCGGACGCCGCGACTGGATCGACGCCTGCTACGCGGCCGACACCGTCGAGGACATCGTGGAGCGACTCACCGACTCCGGCGTCCCCGAGGCCAAGGAGACCGCGACCGTCCTGCTCACCCGCTCGCCCACCGCCCTCAAGGCCACCCTGGCCGCGGTGCGCCGCGCCCGGGCCCTGGACGCGCTCGAAGAGACGCTGAACATGGAGTTCCGCCTCTCCTGCGCGGCCCTCACCTCGCCGGACCTGCTCGAGGGCATCCGCGCCCAGGTCGTCGACAAGGACCGGAACCCGCGCTGGCAGCCGCCGACCCTCGCCGAGGTGACGGACGAGGCCACCGAGCGCTGGTTCGCCCCACGCGCCGCGGGCGAGCTGGGGCTCACTCCTCCCCGGCCCACGGACGGCTGACCCCCAGCGCCCGCGAGGCGGCCTGGGCGCCCGCGAGGCGGCCCCAGCGCCCGCGAGTGAGGCCGCCTGCCTGGCACTCGCGTGCGCGGCTGCCTGCCCCGGGTGCTCGCGTGCGCGGCTGCCTGCCCCTGGCGCTCACGCACGAGGCCGCCTACCCCCGGGGCGCGCACGCGCGGCCGCCCAAGCCCGGTCAGTCCTGCTCCGCCGGGTCCTCGTACAGCGTGAACAGGCCGCCCTGCGGATCGCGTACCGTCGCGCGCCGGCCCGCCGGGGCGGGCCAGCCGTGGTCCGCCTCCGGGACCAGGGCGCCGCCGAGGGCGAGGGCCGCGGCGGTCGCCCGCTCCAGGTCGGGGACGCGGAAGTGGATCAGCCAGCGGGGGCGCAGCTGCGGCTGGGGCGAGGCCGCCTCGGCGGGGCCGCTGTTCAGGCGCGCGACCGCCTCGCCCTGGCGGCGCAGGACCACCTGCTCGTCCTCGTACGCGACCTCGAAGCGGTCCGCGCCGCCGTCGACCCACTGCAGCACGCCCCCGTAGAAGAACGCGGCGTCGAACGCGTTGCGCGTGTGCAGCTCCAGCCAGGCCGGGGCGTGGTGCTCGCCGAGCCGCCATCGGGAGGAGATCCGGCCCTCCCAGATCCCGAACGCGGCGCCCTCCAGATCGGTGGCGAGCGCCGCCCGGCCGCGCGGCGGGAAGGGCACCGGGCCCACGCCGACCGTGCCGCCGCGCTCCCGGATGCGCGCCACCGCCGCGTCCGCGTCGGCGACCGCGAAGTACACCGTCCAGGCCACCGGTACGCCCATCCGGACGACCACCTCGCCGATCCCGGCCACCGGGATCCCGTCCTGCTCGGCGACCGAGAAGCCCTCGCCCAGGGGGCCGCGCCGGAAGGTCCAGCCGAGCACGGCTCCGTAGAACTCCTCCGCCGCGTCGAGATCGCGTGCCGCCAGATTCATCCAGCAGGGCGCTCCCGGCTCATCCGCGCTCAACGGCACCCGGCTCACCTCACTCCCGTTCGGCCTGGCCCCCGGTTCTGCCCCCAGGCCACCCTCACCCGGACGAACCCGCGGCGCCACTTGCCACGCCCGTCGCATCCGAGGATGTGACGGGCGAAGCCCGCCCTGGTCGGCGGTCTCGTCGCCTCCGCCGCCGCCTCCGCGGCCCCGGCGCTGCCGTGCGCGGCCGGGCCGCTCGTCGGTCCGGCGCTCCGAGCCGCGCCACGGCGTGAGCTCCCCGCCGGGGCGCGGCGACGCCGGAGGGAGGGCCGCTACTTCACCGTCACCGTGCCGACGAGAATGCGGTGGTCGGAGCAGGCCGCGACGCCCGTGCACGCCGTGGAGACGGCGAGCGAGTCCGCGCTGTACGGTCCGGCCAGCGCGCTCTCCCGGACGAAGATGTGGTCGATCTTCGCGTTCCCGCCGCACGGCGGCGTCGCGCCGGGCGTGCCGTCCGCGGTCCACTCGCCGTAGCCGATGCAGTTGCCCGCGTCGTCGTCGTCGAGCTCCCGGTACTGCCCGGTGTTGTCCGCGTTGTACGGCGTGTTCACGCTGGGCGCGTAGTACGAGTTCAGCCGGCCGTAATGGGGCTGGGCGTTGAAGTCACCCGCGATCAGCGCCGTCTCGCCGGCGGCGGCGTACTCCTCCAGCTTCTGGCGGACGAACTCCAGCTGGGCGACGTTGAAGGACTGGCTTGTCGTGATGTGCGTCGTACAGAACCGGGTCGCCGTCCCGTCGGTGAGCGGCGCGCACAGCATGTTGCGCTTCTCGGCCGTGCCGTCGTCCGGCAGGGCGAAGCGGGCGGCGCCGCCGAGCGGGCGCTTGCTGAAGATCGCGTTCCCGAACGCCTCGCCCTGGCACACCGCCGCGTTCCCGGCGGGACGGCTCGGCTCGAAGCGGGCGAAGTTCGCCTGGTCCTGCGGCCAGCCCTTGGCCCGCAGCTCGTCCACCAGGGCGCTGTACTGCCCCTGACACAGCTCGTTGAACGCGGCGAAGTCGGCGCCGCGGTTCACGATCGACCCGGCCGCCTGGGTGACCAGGCCGTCCGTCGTGGAGCCGTCGTGGATCGTGTTCCCCGCCACGTTCCACTGCCAGACCGTGTACGTGCGCGGCGCCGGGGTCTCGGCCTGCGCGGCGGTCGCCGGCAGCAGCACCGCGGCGAGCGCCCCGGTGAGCGCGAGCCGAAGCCCGCGTCGGATGTTTCGTCGCATGGAGCAATCCCCCTCCGTGACCGGCCGGGCTGCGGCCGGATGCCGCAACCCGAGCGACACGGGGATGATCATAGGAGGGGGCACCGACGAGGCCGGTGACCGTCCCACGCATGATGTGTGCATGCTGTTGACGTTCGAACCCGTCCTGGACCGCATCGCCGAGGAGATCGCCGACCTCGCCGAACGCGGCCGACCCGCCGACTACATCCCCGCGCTCGCCACCGCCGACCCCGGCCGCTTCGGGATGGCCGTCGCCGAACTCGACGGGACGGTGTACGGGGTGGGGGACTGGCAGCAGCCCTTCTCCACCCAGTCCGTCACGAAGGTCTTCACCCTCGCCCTGGCCCTCGCCCGCAAGGGCGACCCGCTCTGGGAGCACGTCGGCCGCGAACCCTCCGGCAACCCGTTCAACTCGCTGGTCCAGCTGGAGTACGAGAACGGCATCCCGCGCAACCCGTTCATCAACGCGGGCGCCCTGGTCGTCACCGACCAGCTGCACCGGACCACCGGCGACGCCTCCGGCGTCCTGCTCGACTTCCTGCGCGCCGAGAGCGGCAACCAGGACCTCGACTTCGACCGCGACGTCGCCGCCTCCGAGAGCGCGCACGGCGACCGCAACGCGGCCCTGGCCCACTTCATGGCGAGCTACGACAACATCGCCAACCCCGTGCCGACCCTGCTGCGCGAGTACTTCCGCCAGTGCTCCATCGAGGCCTCCTGCGCCGACCTCGCCCTCGCCACCGGCTTCCTCGCGCGGCACGGCATCCGCGCCGACGGCACCCGGCTGCTCACCCGGAGCCAGGCCAAGCAGGTCAACGCCGTCATGCTCACCTGCGGGACGTACGACGCCGCCGGCGACTTCGCCTACCGGGTCGGACTGCCCGGAAAGAGCGGAGTCGGCGGTGGCATCATCGCCGTCGTCCCCGGCCGCTGCACGCTGTGCGTGTGGAGCCCCGGTCTCGACGAGCGGGGGAACTCGGTCGCGGGCGTCACCGCCCTCGACCGGTTCACCACCATCACCGGCCTGTCCGTCTTCTGACCGAGCGGACCAGGACCGAACGGAGCGAACGGACCCGGCCGGACGGAACGGTTCCGGCCGGAGCGGTCGGCGCGAACGGCCGGGTCGGAGCGGACGGGCCGGGTCGCGAACGGGCCGGGTCGGACCGGTCGGACCTGTCGGGCCGGCGGAACCGGTCCGTTCCCTCAGACCGCCGGGCCGAACGCCAGGACGTAGGCTCCGCGGCGCGCCTCACCGTCCGGGAGGTGCCAGTCGGCGATCACGTGGCCCAGCGATCCCGTGGCCTTCGGGTCGAGCACGCGGGCCAGCCGCAGCAGCGGCGCGCCCGCCCCGAGCCGCAGGTCCGTGCCGTTCGCCCCCTCTTCCACGACCGGCGCGGCGGACGCGTGCCACGTGCCCGGCCCGTCGGAGTACGCCTCGACCGTCAGGTCCGGGGTGTCCGACAGGCTCTGGGCCTGCGCGACCGCCCGACCCTCGAGGAGCGCCGTCAGCCCGGCGACGAAGACCGGGTCGTGCGCCGCGTCGTAGAACCAGCGGGTGCCGAGCACCCCGTGCTCCGCGGTGCCGATCAGCGCCCGCTCGGCGCCCGCCAACGGCGCCCCGCGGTAGGTCATCGGCACGAGGTAGGCGTGGACCTCGTCGCCGGAGGAGTCCGTGACCACCATGAACTCGATGCCCACCTCGCCCTCCGGGTCGTCCAGCCGGAAGCCGCCCGCCTTGGCCAGCTCGGGCACGGCGTCCGCACCGCCCCGGTACCAGGGGCGTGTCGGCAGCCAGACCGCCAGCAGCTCCAGCTTCGTCGGCGTGATGGTGGTCCTGTGGATCTCGGCCATGTGTGGTGCGCTTCCTCCGTGACAGTACGGTTCCAGGGCATGCGGACCCGCCCCGGAACCGTACCTCTCCGGACGGGCCGTCAGGCGTCAGCCCCCGGGGCGTGCAGCTCGCCCGAGCGGGCCACCCGCGCGTACCAGCGGGCGCTCGACTTCGGCGTGCGGCGCAGCGTCTCGTAGTCCACGTGCACGGCGCCGAAGCGCTTCGCATAGCCGTACGCCCACTCGAAGTTGTCGAGCAGCGACCACAGGAAGTAGCCGTGCACCACGGCCCCTTCCTCGACCGCCCGGTGCACCGCCTCCAGGTGCGCGTGCACGTAGGCCGCGCGCTCCGGGTCGTGCACGGAGCCGTCCGCTCCGACCACGTCCTCGTACGCGGCGCCGTTCTCGCTGACCACCAGGGGAAGACCGGGGTACCGCGTCGAGATCCGGGTCAGCAGGTCCGTCAGGCCCGACGGGTCCACCGGCCAGCCCATCGCCGTGCGCGGCCCGTCCGCCTGGTGGAAGGCGACGTCGTCCGCGCCCGGCCACGGCGAGAAGTCGCTGTTCCCGTGCCCGTCGTCCTGCGGCTTCTCGCCGCCTTCGGCGACCCGCGAAACGACCGTCGGGGTGTAGTAGTTGATGCCCAGCCAGTCCAGCGGCTGCCCGGCCGTCGCCTCGTCCCCGGACCGCACGAAATCCCAGTCGGTCAGGTGCGCGGTGTCCGCGAACAGCTCCTGCGGGTAGCGGCCCTCCAGCATCGGCCCCAGCCACACGCCGTTGCCGACCGTGTCGATCCGGCGGGCCGCCTCCCGGTCCTCCGCCGATCCGGTCAGCGGCCGCACCTCGTGCAGATTGAGCGACACCGCGAGCTTCGCCCCGGCCGGCAGCGTCGACCGCAGGGCCTGCACCGCGAGCCCGTGCCCGAGGTTGAGGTGGTGCGCGGCGCGCAGCGCGGCCACCGGGTCGGTGCGGCCGGGGGCGTGCACCCCGGAGCCGTACCCCAGGAAGGCACTGCACCAGGGCTCGTTGAGGGTGGTCCAGCGGGACACCCGGTCGCCGAGGGCCTCGGCGACCAGACCCGCGTACGCGGCGAAGCGTTCCGCCGTCGCGCGCTCCGGCCAGCCGCCCGCGTCCTCCAGCTCCTGCGGAAGGTCCCAGTGGTAGAGCGTGAGGGCGGGCTCGATCCCGGCCGCGAGGAGCTCGTCGACGAGGCGCCGGTAGAAGTCCAGGCCCTGCTGCACGGCCGGACCCCGGCCGGTGGGCTGGACCCGGGACCACGACACCGAGAACCGGTACGCGTTCAGGCCGAGTTCGGACATCAGCCGGACGTCCTCGCGGAACCGGTGGTAGTGGTCGACGGCGACGTCGCCCGTGTGGCCCTGGAAGACCTTGCCGGGGGTGTGCGAGAAGGTGTCCCAGATGGACGGCGTGCGCCCGTCCTCCGCAGCGGCCCCCTCGATCTGGTACGCGGCGGTGGCGGCGCCCCAGAGGAAGCCGGACGGAAAGCGGCGGACGGCGGTGAGCGGCCGGGTTTCGGACGCGGTCATGTGAGAGCGCTCCCAACGCAGAGACGGGTGGATGACGAGCGGAGGAGAGGGGCGGAGTGCCGGAGCCGGCGTCGCCGGCTCCGGCGGGGTGGCGTCAGCTCTTGACGGCGCCGGCGGTGATCCCGCCGACGATGTGCTTGCCGAGCACGGCGAACACGAGCAGCAGCGGCACCGTCGAGATCAGGGCGCCGGTCAGCACCACCGCCTGGTCGACGGTGTGGTTGCCCGCGCCGAGGCCGGCGAGCGCCACCTGCAGAGTGGGGCTGCCGTCAGGGGTGAGCGCGATGAACGGCCAGAAGAAGTCGTTCCACGCCTGCACGAAGACGAGCATCCCGAGGACCGCCATCGCGGGCCGGGCGACCGGGAACACCACGTGCCAGACGATCCGCAGCGAGTGCGCGCCGTCCATCCGGGCCGCCTCCACGAGCTCGACCGGCAGCGCCTCGACGAGGAACTGGCGCATGAAGAACACGCCGAACGCGGCGACCAGGGACGGCAGGACCACCGACTGCAGCTGGTCGACCCAGCCGAGGTCGGTGATGATCCGGTAGAGCGGGATGACGCTCAGCTGCGGCGGGATCGTCATCGTCGCCACCACCAGGGTGAGCAGCACGTTGCGGCCCTTGAACGGCAGCTTGGCGAAGGCGAAGCCGGCGAGCGTGGAGAAGAGGACCGTGGACAGGGCGACGAGCGCGGCCACGACCGTGGTGTTGACCAGCGCCTCGCCCATGTCGACCTGGTTCCAGGCGAAGGAGAGGTTGTCGAAGAGGCGCGGCCCCGGCAGCAGCGGCGCGGGGGCCGTGACCACCCGCTCGCCGCTGTGCGAGGCGGCGACGAGGTTCCAGTAGAGCGGGAAGAGGGACAGCAGCGCGGCGACGGCGAGCAGCAGGTACGTGAGCGGGCCGGCGTGGTGCTGGCGGCCGGCCGACTGCCCGAAACGGGCCCGGCCGCGGGGACGGGACGGCGCGGGAGTAGCGGTACGCATGCGGGTCAGCCCCCCAGCTTCTTGCGGTTCACGCGGGAGATCAGCGCCTGCAGGCCGCCGACGAGGAGCAGGAGCAGCAGCATCACCCAGGCGATGGCGGAGGCCTGGCCCAGCGCGCCGGTGACCCAGCCCTTCTCGTACATGAGCAGGCTCAGCGTCTGGAACTGGTTGCCGCTGCCGCCGGAGATGCCCACGCTGCCGCCGTACAGCATCGGCTCGCCGAAGAGCTGGGTGGCGCCGATGGTGGAGACGATGACGGTGAACAGGATCGTCGGGCGGATCGACGGGATCGTCACACTGAGGAACTGGCGCCATCGAGAGGCCCCGTCGAGGGCGGCCGCCTCGTACAGGTCCTGCGGCACGGCCTGCATCGCGGCCAGGTAGATCAGCGCGTTGTAGCCGGTCCACCGCCAGGTCACGATCGCCGAGATGGCGATCTGCGCGGGCCACTTGGACGACTCCCAGTCGACCGGGTCGAAACCGACCAGGCCGAGCGCCGAGTTGATCAGCCCGTAGTCGGTGTTGAACAGCTGGGCGAAGACCAGTGTCGCCGCGGCGATCGAGGTCGCGTACGGGGCGAGGACGGCGACCCGGAAGAAACCCCGGCCGCGCAGCTTGTAGTTGAGCAGATGCGCGAGGCCGAGCGCCATCAGGAGCTGCGGGACGGTCGAGATCACGCCGATGGTGAAGGTGTTGGCCAGTGCGTTCCAGAAGAAGTCGCTGTCGGCCAGGTCGCTGTAGTTCTCCAGGCCCTTCCACTGCGGATCGCCGCCGAGCTCGACCCGGTTGAGCGAGAGCCAGCCCGTGTACAGCAGCGGGAAGAGGCCGAAGGCGGCGAAGGTCAGGAAGAAGGGGGCGACGAAGACGTACGGAGTCGCCTTCAGGTCCCACCGGTAGAGCCTGCTGCGCCGGGCGGACGGGCCGCCGGGCGCGCGGGCGCCGGGGCGCGGGGAGCGGGAGGGCGGTGCGTCGGGCGACGGGGAGCCGCCGTTCCTCGCCCGTACGGAGGTGGCCACGGAGGCGTCCTTCCAGGTCGGTGCGTACGGGTGGTGCGGTCGGTGGGCCAGGGGTGTCCCGCCGGCCGGCCCGGCGCGACGGGACACCCCCGCTCCCGCTACTGGTCGATCTTGTCGTCGACCAGCTTCCTGACGTTCTCCCAGGCCTTCGCCGGGTCGGTGCCGCGCTGCTCGATGTCGAGGATGCCGTTGTCGGTGAGGAAGGTCTTCACCTGCCCGTCCCAGCGGCTGATCGGGGCGGGCCGGATGTGCGCCGCGGCGGCCGCGTAGATCTCGCCGACCGGGGTGTCGCCGAAGTAGGGCAGCTTGGCGCCGATCACGGCGGACGAGGAGAGGGTGTCCTTGGTGGACGGGATGTTGCCGTTGACCGCGAAGACCTTGGCGTGCTGCGCCGGGGCGGTCAGCCAGGCGGCCAGCTCGGCGGCCTCCTTGGCGTGCTTGCCGGACTTCGGCACGGCCAGGAACGAGCCGCCCCAGTTGCCGGCCACCGGCGGCGCGGCGATGTCCCACTTGCCCTGGTTGCCGGCGCCCGCCTGGTCCTTGATGATGCCGGTCATCCAGCTGGGGCAGGCGACGGTGGCGAACTTCGAGTTCTTGAAGGCGGCGTTCCAGGTGCCCTTCTCGTCGAACTGGCGCAGCTTGGCCGTGAGACCGCCCTGCGCCGCGGCGACGGCCGTCTCCCAGGCCTTCTTCACGCCGGGGCTGGTCTCCCAGGCGAGCTCGCCGTTCGCGTTGGCGTACTGCTCCGGGTCGCTGTTGACCACGGCGTTGAAGAGGCCGCTCCCGGAGTCGTGGAAGAAGGTCCCCGCGGGCGCGCTCTTCCGGTAGGTCTTGCCGACCTCCAGGAACTTCGCCCAGTCGCCCGACCACAGCTGACCGACGGCGGTGCGGTCGGTGGGCAGCTTGGCCTTGGCGAAGAGGTCCTTGTTGTAGCAGATGGCCATGGGCCCGATGTCGGTGCCGAGGCCGATGACCCTGCCGTCCGCGGTGGTGGCCTGCTTGGTCTTCCAGTCCAGGAAGGCGCTGACGTCGGCGCCGCCGTTCTTGGAGAGGTCGACCCACTTGTCCGCCATCGCGGAGCCCGTCGCCTCGGCGATGTAGCCGACCTCGATCGCCTGGATGTCGGCCAGGCCGCTGTTGCGGGAGAGACGCAGCTTGAGGGTGTCCCAGTACTTCTGCCCGTCGGCGACGTTGGACTCGACGATCTTGATGTTCGGGTGCGCCTTCTCGTACTCCGCGTAGAGCTTGGCGCCGGTCTTGTTGTCGTAGCCGAAGGAACCGAAGGTTCCGACCCGCAGCGTGATCGTCCCGCCGTCGGCGGCGTCCCCTCCGTCGCCGCCGTCGCCGCAGCCGGTGAGCAGGGCCGTGCCCGCCGTCAGGGCCGCGACCGCCGCGAGTGCGGTGCGGCGTGCCCGGCCGGGGGCCGGTCTGCTGCTGGTAGTACGCATTCCACTCTCCTCGTCCAAAAGGTGGTGTCAGCGATGGGAGCGCTCCCACGTCCTCGTTGCCGGAAGGTTGCTGCCTGGCGGGTCGGGGTGTCAAGACATGAACACGAAATCTTCGGCGACTGTGTTCCGATAGTATGGGAGCGCTCCCATGCTTCGCCGGTCGAAGGGCGCCGCTTCTGACGCGGCCGGGGGAGTGGCCTATCTTGACCTGATCACCGCGGGCGCGCCGCGAGGGCGTACGAGGGGAGTGCGAGGCACATGGCGAGGGGAGCACGAGAGACGTGAACGGCGGACGGCACAGCGGCAGGCCCACGCTGGAAGAGGTCGCGGCCCGGGCCGGGGTCGGCCGGGGCACCGTGTCCCGGGTCATCAACGGCTCGCCCCGGGTGAGCGAACAGGCCCGCGAGGCCGTCCACCGGGCCATCGAGGAGCTCGGCTACGTGCCCAACCAGGCGGCCCGCGCGCTCGCCGGCAGCCGCACCGACGCCATCGCCCTCGTCATCCCCGAGACCGAGGCCCGCCTTTTCGCCGAGCCCTACTTCCTCGACATCATCCGCGGCGTCAGCGCCGAACTCGGCGAGGCCGACAAGCAGCTCCTGCTCACCCTCGTACGCACCGAGCGGGAGCGGCAGCGCTTCGAGCAGTACCTCGCCGCCCAGCGCGTGGACGGCGTCCTGCTCGCCTCCGTCCACGCCGACGACCCGCTGCCCGACCGGGTCGGCGAACTCGGCCTTCCCGTCGTCCTGAACGGCCGGCGTGCCGCCGACGAGTCCGCCGCCTACGTCGACTCCGACAACACGGGCGCCGGCCGCGCCGCCGTCGCCCACCTCGCCGGACGGGGCCGGCGCAGGATCGCGACCATCACGGGACCGCTCGACATGTACGTGGCCCGCGCCCGCCTCGACGGCTACCGCGAGGGCATCGCGGCGGCCGGACTCGCGCCCGACGAACTCCTCGTCGCCACCGGCGACTTCACCGAGGAGGGCGGCCGGCGCGCGATGCGCGAACTCCTGGACCGCGCGCCCGACCTGGACGCCGTCTTCGCCGCCTCCGACGTCATGGCCGCGGGCGCCCGCGGGGTCCTGCGGGACGCCGGCCGCCGCGTTCCGGAGGACGTCGCCCTCGTCGGCGTGGACGACTCGGCCGTCGCCCGGCTCATGGACCCGCCGCTCACCAGCGTCCGGCAGCCCATCGAGGAGATGGGCCGGACGATGGCACGGATGCTCCTCGACCGGATCGCCGGCCCGACGGAGACGGTCGAGCCCCGGCGGCGTGTGCTGCCGACGGAGTTGGTGGTGCGGGACTCGTCCTGAGGGGGCGCCGGCCGGGCCGGACGCCGTCGAGGCCCGGCCCGTCCCCCGGTCGGGTCCGGAGAGCAGCGCCGCTCGCCCGCGGGCGGGGCTCGCGGCGTCCGGTGCGTGCGGTCGCCCGGCGGAGGGCCGCCCTCGTGCCGGGCGTACCCGGATGATCCCGACGACGCGGCGAGCGTGCGTGCCAGGCGCCGCGAGCCGGGCGGGACTTCACGGACACGGCCCTAGGGGAGCAGGTGCGGGGCGCGGGCGGCCACCGCCGCGAGGAGTTGCTTCCGGGACGGGTTGACCATCGCGTGGCCCGCCACCGTGACGGTGGGCACCGTCTCGTTGCCATCGGCGACCGAGCGGACGAAGGCGGCCGCCTCCCGGTCCCGCCAGATGTTCACCGTCCGGTACTTCAGCCGCGTGAGGCGCAGTCCGGCGAGCAGCGTCACGCAGTACGGGCACAGGGGTCGCCAGTACACGACCACCTCGCCCCCGTCCGCGTCCGAGCCCCGGTCCATGGCCGCTCCTCCTCCCGTCGACGTCATGTGCAGACACGTCCCGTCGTGCCCCGACCGTACGTCGCCACCGTACGTCGCCACGGTACGTCGTCACGGTCAGGGAACGAGGACGGTGAGCGAGGTCCCGGTGAGCTCGAAGCCGAGCTCCTCGTAGAGCCGACGGGCCGCATTGCCCTCGCTCACCACCAGCTCGACCTCCCGCAGACCCCCGGCGGCGGCGTCCGCCAGCATCCGGCGCAGGAGGACCGAGCCCAGTCCGGCCCAGCGGGGACCCGGCCGGCGGAAGACGGTCGCGATCCACGGGAGGCCGTCCCGGTCCGTGACGACGACACCGGCGACCACGCGGTCCGCCTCGTCGACGGCCAGCGCGCTGCAGGGCAGCACGGGGCCGAGGGCCTCGCCGGTCAGGAGCGGGGCCAGCTGTGCGTCGAGGGCCTCCTCGTCGCTGCCGGTGTGGTGGTCCGGATGGCCGGCCGCGAAGGCGCCACGCCACGCCGGGAACAGGTCGGCGGCCGGGCGGTCGCAGGGAACGAGACGGAGTCCGTCCGTCGGGCCGGCGGACGCCCAGCCGGCCGGGAGCGGAGCGGCGATCAGGTCGCGGCGCATGGCGTGGGCGTGACGCATGGGGCGTGCGCCGTGCCGGACGAGCTCTTCGCCGAGCTCCACGGATCCTGACACGGCCCAGCCGGAGAGGCCGGTGAGGATCGCCGGTACCGGATCGGGGCCGACCGCTTCGGCGAGGTCGGCCCAGGGGTGGCCGTCGCGGGTGCCCGGGAGGTAGGTCAGCACCGGCTGACCGTCGGGGCCGGTGAAGGTCCGGCGTTCGTCGTCGTGCGGAGTCACATCTGTGCCTATCGGGTGCGGAGTCGCTCTGAGCGGGCCCATGCTCCGCTGCCCGGGCCGGATCGGCAACGGAATACACCGGCGCGGCGCGTCGTCGCGGCGACCCGGTGGGCGCCGGGGAGCGGGAGGGCCACGGCGCTCGACGCGCCGTGGCCTCCGCCCGGGTGCCCGGGATCAGCAGGGGCGGTTGTACCAGTTCATGGCCACGCTGGTGGAGCCGCCGTAGCCGGACAGCGTCAGGGTGTTGTAGCCGCTGGTGGGGACGAGGTAGTAGGTCGGCGTGAGCGTGACCGTCGTCCCGGCGGGAACGCCGCCGGGAGCCGACAGGTTGACCACCTGTGTGGTGCCGCTCGCGCTCGGCACGTAACCGGAGTCGGAGCTGACCTGGAGCCCCTGGTAGCCGGGGTTGCTGACGGTGAACTTCCAGGTGCTTCCGGCCGGCACGCCGGTCGTCGAGGTGATGGTGAAGGCGAACTTGCGGTTGTAGGAGGGCCCGACGCAGGTCTGCCCCAGCGTCGCGCTCTGGATCCCCACCGACACGGTCTCGGCGGAGGCGGCGGCACTGGCCGCTCCACCGCTGGAGAGCAGGGTCGCGGCGGAAACCGCGAGCGTTCCCGCCACGGAAAGAAGGCGGCGGTTCGCCCGCCCCGTCGTGATCTGCATTCCCGATCCTCCCCGCCGCGGTCGCGGCGATCGGACTCCCGGGTCCCGCTCCGGGACCGGGCCGTGCTCGGGCCGACCCCGCGTACGGGTCGAGCACACGGGGGTGGCACATGACGTTCCGTCACGCGCCTCCTCGTCAGCCCGGAGCAACATAGACGACGGGGACATGCCAAGGCCTGGTGAAACCGGAAATTCGTCGGCCCCAGCCCTTCCGGGTCGCTGATTCGTCGGTTCCGGATGGGGTCACTGACGATATCTGCGGCCGAAACGATTTTGCTTGCTTGTTTGCCTTGGTGACGTTCGCCCGCGCCGGTGGCGGGCCGGGACCCGGAGGTGCCGGCCCGCCCGCCGAGCCGAGTCAGGCGCGGGTCACAGCGCCGGGTACGCGTTCTTCAGGAGTTCCTGTAACTGGGCCGAGAACCACTGGCCCGACAGCGGCGCGTCCGGGAGGGCGCCCGACATGCTGTTGCCGTTGCGGGCGTTGCCCGTGTACGTCGGGTCGCACATGCGGTCGAAGCCCTTGCCCTGGTCGTTCGGGATCTCCTTGCTCGCGCCGTCCGACTCGCCCGGCGGCTTCATCCAGACGTACGCGTCGATGCCCGCGGCCGGAGCCGCCTGGGGCCGTTCGCCGAGTCCCGCGCCGGACTGGTTGCACCAGTTCCCGAGATGGATCCGACGGTCGTAACGGCCGCCGTTCACATAGGTGTCGACGCTCGTCCGAGCGCCGGGTCCGGTGGGACGGGCCGTACCGCCCCAGCCGTTTCGGGAGGTGTCGATCAGCATGCCGATCTTCGGGTCGAAGCCGATCGAGACCAGCTTGTCGCGCATCGCCTGGGCGTACGACAGCTCGTCGGTGTAGCGGTTCCAGTCCACCCACCCGGACTGGCGCACCGACACCCCGTTCACGGAGTCGTCGACCGTGAAGTGGTCCTCCTTCAGGGCGCTGTAGTTCGCGGTGTTGACGATGAAGCCCTGGACGTTGGCGACGGTCGAGCCCTCGGCGGTCGCGGCCGTCCTGAACAGCTCGGCGGAGGGGCCGAAGTTGTCGTCCCAGCCCAGCCAGCCGTGGTGGCCGGCGTCCACGTAGTTGTAGACGTTCGGGATCGCACCCAGCTTGTTCAGGGCGTAGCCGACGCCCTTGATGTAGTTGCCGTTGGCCTTCATCACGTCACAGTTCGCGGTGGCCGTCGGGCGCCCGGAGACATTGGTGACGAGGTTGGGCAGCGAGTCGATCTCGACGGTGGTGACGATCCGCAGGCCCGCGTACTTGGCGTCGGCGAGGATCGCCGCGATCGGGTCGATGTACTGGGTCTTGTACTTGTCGATCTCCGTCGGGCCGAGTTCGCCGTTGGACGCGAGCGCCGAGCAGTCCCGGCCGGGCAGGTTGTAGATCACCAGCTGGACGACGAGCTCGCCGCTTCCCTTCTGCTCCAGCGCCGCGTCCAGGTGGGCGCGCAGCCCCATGGAGGTGGCCGAGCCGTTGACGGCGGCGATCCGGTCCAGCCAGACGCCCGTGGGCTGGTGGGACACCTTGGTGCCGCCCGGCTCGGCCGCCGCCTTGGCCGACCACTCGGGATTGACGTACACCTTCGCCCCGGCGTATGGGTTGTCGGCCTTGGTCCCGGCCGGCGGAGGCGTGGTCGGCGGGGTGGTGGGCGGTGTCGTCGGGGGAGTGGTCGGCGGGGTCGTGGGCGGTGTGGTCGGTGGGGTCGCCCCGTTGCATGCGACGCCGTTCAGCGTGAAGACCGTCGGCACGGCGTTGGTCCCGCTGTAGGAGCCGTTGAAGCCGAAGGAGGTCGAACCGCCCGTGGCGAGAGTGCCGTTGTAGGAGACGTTCTTCGCGGTGACGGCGGACCCGGACTGGGTCAGCGCCGTGTTCCAGGACTGGTTGACCTTCTGGTCGCCGCCGAAGGACCACTCCACGGTCCAGGCGGACACCGGGTCACCGGTGTTGGTGACGGTCACGTTGGCGCCGAAGCCGGTGCTCCACTGGCTGGAGATCTGGTAGTCGACCCGGCAGCCCGGGGTCACGGCGCCTGCGGCGGCCGTGCCGAACACGGTCGCGGTGGCGCCGGTCGCGGTGATCAGGCCGAGGGCCGCGAGCAGGGCGGTGCGACTGGTTGTGCGGCTCATGGGGTGGGGTTCCCTTCCGGTTCAGTTTCCGCTCGGGCTGCGCAGGTGGTCGCGCGGCCCGATGCCGAATGCGGTGGGGGTGCCGTCGTACGAGCTGATCAGGGCCGGGCCCGGAGTTGCGGTCCCAGGTGTTCCGGGTCCGGCCCAGGTGGGACAGGCCGCGGTCGACGGCCCTTTCATGACGCGGTCGACGAGGGCGTGACCGCAGGTGTTCCCGCCGATCCCGCCCGCCACCAGGGGGACCTGGGCGGCGACCGGGCGAGCGTGCCGGTCCAGCACGTCTCGTCGGCGCAGGTGGCGAAGTGCTGGACGTGCGAGGCGGCGGCGATGCGGCCCGCCGGATCGGTCCGGGCGTGCGCGATCCACTGGCTCAGGTCGTCGGCGTACGCCGGACCGGGGACGAGGAGCAGGTTCTCCGCCCCCGTCGCTCGGACCGCGTCCACCGGGTCCTGCATGCGGGCGACCTCGTAGCCGGCCCGGGACGGGCTCCCGAGGCCGTGCCCGAGGTGGCGGGAGCGGTGCTCGCCGCCGTGAGCGCCGCTCCCGCGAGCAGCGCCGTCGGACGTGGGGGATGTCGCATGAGCGAGTCCTCACAGCGAGGGCACGCCCCGGTGGCGTGCCGACTGGGTGGAACCGCTCCCACTGGTCGGGCAGACCGTAGCGGCAACTGCCGCCAAGGAAAAGAGGAGTTGAGCAAATTCCCGCGCCGGGCGCCTTCGACTCTTCGGGTGTCTTGACGGCGTCTCGTCAGATCTGCACAGTGGGAGCGCTCCCACTGGTTCAGAGCTTGACCACTCGCCCTCGCACCACCCCACCTTCCGAGCCGCGAGGAGAACCACCCGCATGCCACCCCACCCCCGCCGTCCCCACCGGCCCCGCCGGCCCCACGGTCCACGCCGCCCGGTCCGGCCCCTCACCGCGCTGGCCGCCGTACTCGCCCTGCCGGCCGCCCTGTTGACGGTCGGGCCACCCGCCCAGGCCGCCGCCGTACAGTGCAGCGTCGACTACACGACCAACGACTGGGGCTCCGGCTTCACCGCCGAGCTCACGCTCACCAACCGGGCCGCCACCGCCCTGGACGGCTGGACGCTGAGCTACGCGTACACCGGTGACCAGAGGCTCTCCAACGGCTGGAACGGCACCTGGACCCAGACCGGCCGGACCGTCAGCGTCACCAACGCCGCCTGGAACGGCACCGTCGCCGCCGGCGCCGCCGTCACCACCGGCGCCCAGTTCGCCTACACCGGCACCAACACGGCGCCGACCTCCTTCAGCGTCAACGGCACCCCCTGCGCCGGCGCCCACCAGCCCCCGGTCACCGTCCTCACCAGCCCGGCGCCCGGCGCCGTCTACGGCGAGGGCGACGCCGTGCCGCTCGGAGCCACCGCGGCCGCCGCCGACGGAGCCACCATCAGCAAGGTGGAGTTCTACAGCGGCACGAGCCTGATCGGCACCGACACCAGCGCGCCCTACACCCTCGGGGTCACCTCCCTGCCCGTCGGCGCGCACTCGCTCTACGCCAAGGCGTACGACTCCCTCGGCGCCGGCGGCGAGTCCGCCCCCGTCGGCATCACCGTCGCCGCGGGCCCCGCGCTCGTCGCCACCCCCGCCCAGCTCTCCGTACGCCAGGGCGGGAGCGGCACCTTCGACCTCAAGCTCTCCACCCGGCCCCCTGCGGACGTCACGGTGACCGTCGCCCGCACCTCCGGCGTCACCGGTCTCACCGCGAGCCCGGCCGCGCTCACCTTCACCCCCGCGAACTGGAACACCGCCCAGCAGGTGACCGTGACCGCCGCGTCCACGGGCACCGGCACGGCCGTCTTCACCGCGACCGCCCCGGGGCACTCCGAGGCCGAGGTCACCGTCGCACAGCTCGCCGCGACCTCCACGTACGACGCCCGCTTCCTCGACCTCTATGGGAAGATCACCAACCCGGCCAACGGCTACTTCTCACCCGAGGGCATCCCGTACCACTCCGTCGAGACCCTGATCGTCGAGGCCCCGGACCACGGCCACGAGACGACATCGGAGGCGTACAGCTACCTCGTCTGGCTCCAGGCGATGTACGGGAAGATCACCGGCGACTGGTCCAGGTTCAACGGCGCCTGGGACACGCTCGAGAGGTACATGATCCCCACCCACGCCGACCAGCCCACCAACTTCGCCTACAACGCGTCCAAGCCCGCCTCCTACGCGCCCGAATGGGACCTGCCGTCCCAGTACCCGGCGAAGCTCGACACCGGCGTCGCGGCCGGCGCCGACCCGCTCGCCGCCGAGCTGAAGAGCGCCTACGGCACCGACGACGTCTACGGCATGCACTGGATCCAGGACGTCGACAACGTCTACGGCTACGGGAACGAGCCCGGCACCTGCTCCACCGGCCCGACCGCCACCGGCCCGTCGTACATCAACACCTTCCAGCGCGGCCCGCAGGAGTCCGTCTGGGAGACCGTCACCCATCCGACCTGCGACCGGTTCGCCTACGGCGGCAGGAACGGATACCTCGACCTGTTCACCGGGGACAGCTCGTACGCCAGGCAGTGGAAGTTCACCAACGCGCCCGACGCCGACGCCCGCGCCGTCCAGGCCGCCTACTGGGCCGACGTGTGGGCCGGACAGCAGGGCAAGGGCGCCCAGGTCGCCACGACCATCGGCAAGGCCGCCAAGATGGGCGACTACCTGCGCTACGCCATGTTCGACAAGTACTTCAAGAAGGTCGGCGACTGCGTCGGACCGACCGCCTGCCCCGCGGGCAGCGGCAAGAACAGTTCCCACTACCTGATGTCCTGGTACTACGCCTGGGGCGGCGCCACCGACACCTCGGCCGGCTGGGCCTGGCGCATCGGCTCCAGCCACGCCCACGGCGGCTACCAGAACCCGCTCGCCGCCTACGCCCTCAGCTCCCACGCCCCGCTCAGACCCACGTCGGCCACCGGCGCGACGGACTGGGCCACCAGTCTCACCCGGCAGCTGGAGTTCTACCGATGGCTCCAGTCCGACGAGGGGGCCATCGCGGGCGGCGCCACCAACAGCTGGCAGGGCCGCTACGCCACCCCGCCGACCGGCACGCCCACCTTCCACGGGATGTACTACGACGAGAAGCCGGTCTACCACGACCCGCCGTCCAACCAGTGGTTCGGCTTCCAGGCCTGGTCCATGGAGCGCGTCGCCGAGTACTACCAGCAGACCGGCGACACGGCCGCGGGGACCGTCCTCGACAAGTGGGTCGCCTGGGCGCTGTCCCGGACCACGATCAACCCCGACGGCACCTACCGCATCCCGTCCACCCTCCAGTGGTCCGGCGCGCCCGACACCTGGAACGCGGCGAGCCCCGGCGCCAACAAGGGCCTGCACGTCACCGTCGCCGACTACACCGACGACGTCGGCGTGGCCGCCGCCTACGCCAAGACCCTGACGTACTACGCCGCCAGGTCCGGACACGCCGAGGCCGCGCGGGTCGCCAAGGCGCTGCTCGACGGCATGTGGACCCATCACCAGGACCCGCTGGGCATCGCGGTCCCGGAGACCCGCGCCGACTACAACCGCTTCGACGACCCCGTGTACGTCCCGAGCGGCTGGACCGGCACCATGCCCAACGGCGACACCGTGAACTCCTCGTCCACCTTCGCCTCGATCCGCTCCTTCTACGAGGACGACCCGGCCTGGCCGAAGATCGAGGCCTATCTGGCGGGCGGCGCCGCCCCCGTCTTCACCTACCACCGGTTCTGGGCCCAGGCGGACATCGCCCTGGCCATGGGCTCGTACGCGGAGCTGCTCGAATAACCGCCGCCCCGCGACAGCGAGCAGGCTCCGCGTACGACCGGGCCGGGCGGACCCCACGGGGTCCGCCCGGCCTCCTTGCGCCGTCCCCGCCCGGTCGCGGGAAAGGGACCATCGGGGCACCATGGGATCTTGCGGGCCCTGCGGGGCACACGGACCGCGTGGCTCCGGTCGTCGCGGTGAGGCCGCGCGACCAGGAGGCGTCAGTTGTCTGAGCTCATCGTCATCGGATACGACGACCCCCGCGCGGCCGAGCAGGCGTTCAGCACGGTCCAGGACCTCCAGCGGGACCACGTCGTGCACCTCAACGGCCTCGCGGTCGTCTCCGTGGACGAGGACGGCCGGACCCACGTCGACACGTCGAGCCGCGTCGTCGGCGTCTCCGCCGCGTCCGGGGCCTTGTGGGGCGCCATCTTCGGCGTGCTCTTCCTGGTGCCCGGCCTCGGTCTGCTGACCGGGGCGGCACTCGGCGGCCTCGTGGGCAGACTCAGCAAGTCCGGCGTCGACGACCGGTTCCGGCAGCAGGTGGGCGACCTCCTCAAGCCCGGCTCCGCAGCCGTCGTGATCATGGCGTCCAAGGTCACCGACGACAAGTTCACGGCGGCCATGCAGCGGCACGGCGGCACCCTGCTGAAGACCTCGCTCAGCGACGAGGACGAGAGGGAGCTCGCCGAACAGCTCACCGGCGCGCGGTAGCCGCCGCACCGTCCCCGCGACCCCCTCGGCGGCGCGCAACCCGACCTCTCCGGGCCGCCGCAACACGCCAGGAAGGCCAACCCCATGGACCCCGTGCTCACCCCGGACACACTCACGAAGCTGCGCCGGCCCCGGCCGTACCCCGCCCTCTCCCTCGTGATGCCGACGCACCGGCGCGAACCCGACAACACCCAGGACCCCGTCCGGCTGCGCAACCTCATCGCCGAGGCGGAGAGGGCGCTCCAGGAGGACCCGGAAGTGTCGCGCGAGCGCCGGGCGGACGTGCTCGACCAGCTGAGGCGGGCCGAGGCCGAGATCGACCTGGTCCACGCCGAGGACGGTCTGGTGGTCTTCGTCGCCCCGGGAGAACGCCACGTGTGGTCGGTGGCCCGGGAGGTCCCGGAACGCGTGGTCCTGGCCAACACCTTCCTCACCCGGAACCTCGTCGCCGCGCAGGCCGCCGAGCAGCCGTACTGGGCACTGGCCGTGGCCGCCGACCGGGTCTCCCTGTGGGACGGCGGCTCCGAACACGCCGCCGAGCACACCGGGGACGGCTTCCCGCTCTCCCGCAGCCTGGAGGACCCGGACGCGGAGCGCAAGGAACGCATCGGCGACCTCCCCAGCACCTTCCAGGACGAGGCCACGCGTCAGTTCCTGCGCGAGGCGCACGAGAAGCTGCGTGCCGTACTGGCCTCCGAACCCCGGCCGCTCTACGTGCTGGGCTCGTCCGCCGCGCTGGCGCTCCTGACGGACCTCGGTTCCCTGGGCCCGGCCACCTTGACGATCGAGCACGGCGGCCTCGCCGCGGGGCCGGCCACCGCGGTCCGGGACGCCGTCCGGCCGGTCCGCTCCGCGCGCGAGGCCGCCGCGACGGCCACGGTCGTCGCCGAACTGGACGCCGCACGGGGCCGGCATGAGTACGCCGGGGGCATCGACGAGGTGTGGCAGGGCGTGAAGGACGGCCGGATGCGGCTGCTCGCCGTCGAGGAGCACTACCGCACGGTCGTGCGCGACGAGGGCGGTCACCTGCGGCCCGCGGACGCCTCGGAGCCCGGGGCCAGGGACGACATGGTCGACGAGATCGTCGAGCAGGCCCTCGAGACCGGGGCCGAGGTCCGCTTCGTGCCCGACGACGCCCTGAACGGCCGGGGGCGCATCGCCGGCGTGCTGCGCTACTGACACCGAGGGCCGCGCTGCCGGCCCCCACTGAAGGAGAAGCGGATGTCCGAACTCATCATCATCGGCTACGAGGACCAGGCGGTCGCCAACAAGGCGTTCGCGGAGGTGCAGAAGCTGAAGGACGGACACGTCGTCGAGCTGACCGGCCTGGCCGTCGTCACGGTGGACGAGGACGGCCAGACCCACGTGGACACACCGGCCAGGTCCGAGGAGGTGGCCCTCTCGGCGACGGCCGGCGCCCTGTGGGGCCTGGTGTTCGGCATGGTCATCCTCACGCCGGCCATGGGAGTGGTGGGCGCCGCGGTCGGCGGCCTGATCGGCAAGATGAACCAGATGGGCGTCGACGGCAAGTTCCGGGGGAAGGTCCAGGAGCTGCTCGGCCCCGGCTCGTCGGCCGTCGTCATCATGGCCTCCGAGGTCACCGAGGACAGGTTCGCCGCGGCGATGGCGCCCTTCGGCGGGACCGTCCTCAAGACCTCGCTCTCCGAGGAGAGCGAGAAGGAGCTCGCGGAGCAGTTGGCCGGCCCCGACACGACGGCGTGAGCACCGCGGCCCACGGCTCCTGGCGCGACCCTCCCCGGGGAGGGGCTCAGGCGGTGGGGTAGTACTGCGGGTCCTGGCCGAGCTCGTGGTTCTTCACGGCGTCGCGCACCGCCTTGACGAAGCCGTTCCAGAAGCGGTCGGCGTAAGGGGCGGCGGAGCTCGGCTGACCCGCCGTCCTCCTGCGCTGGGAGCCCGTCGAGAAGTCGCCGAACATCGCCTCGCGCAGCGCGGTGGACAGCTCCAGCTGGGCACCGGCGCCGGTGCGGGTGCGGTTGACGATGTTCGCGGGATCGTCGCCGTTGATGGGGTCGTCGACCCCCGCGCCCTCCACGATCACGTTCCAGGCGGCGTTGCCGGTGTCGGGGCCGATGCCGCAGGTCGCGAAGGACGCGGCCAGATTGCGCTTGAGCCGCTCGTCCCGCCCGCCGATGACGATCTTCCGCTGCGTCGTGTCGCCGAAGCCGTGGAGGGAGACCGCGTACAGGTTGCCGGAGCAGACGGCGATGGCCGCGGGGTCGTCGCAGTGGGTCGAGGTGACGTGCTGGTCGCTGGAGTGCGTCAGGGCTTCGAACATCCAGAAGTCGCGCTGCACCTCGCCCGCCACCGCCGCGGTCGAGGGATCGGTGCCGTAGTCGAAGGGCGTGTAGCCGGCGACGGCCATGCACAGTTCACTGGTGCCCGCCTCGATGCCACCGCCGTGCGGCGCGATGACCGCGGTGCTGTTGAGGGGGACGCTCGCGTAACGGTCGTTGTCCGTGACCACCGGGGCGCCGATGCGGTATCGGCGCATGTAGTCGACACCCTCCTTGTACGTCCCGTCGCTGTACAGCTTGGTGTTGGACACGAACGTGTCGGCCGCCGCGGCCGGCGTCGCCCCCTTGCCCGCGACGGCGTTCAGGGTGGGCAGGCCGGCGGCCACGGCGGCGACGGAGGCGAGGACGGTACGTCTGCTGGTGTTGTTCATGGCGCGATCCTGCACGACGCGCCGGACCGGACCCGCAGCGGGGCCCTGGACATGACAAGGTCCGCATGCGGTGGAGCACCGGCGTTCCCACCCGAGGACCAGCCGCCGCCGTGAGATCCCCACAGGGGGTGCTGCGAAAGTCCC
The DNA here is from genome assembly GCF_040680975.1 of Streptomyces sp. NPDC051921. NCBI lineage: Bacteria > Bacillati > Actinomycetota > Actinomycetes > Kitasatosporales > Streptomycetaceae > Streptomyces > Streptomyces sp. NPDC051921. Next base: position 267,939 of record NZ_JBFAXU010000006.1, on the reverse strand, counting down.
GGGCGCTGCCCTCGGCGCCAGGGACCACCCCCTCTAGTCGTGGCCACCCGCGGCCGACGACGGCACCTCGACGACGAAGAAGAGGAAGCACGGACGGTCGGAAAGCCGCGGGAAGTCGTCGGGGAACAGCTCCCGCGCGGCCGGGTCGGGCCGGGGCTCGCTGATGACGGAGAGCCGGAAGCCGGCGCGGGTGAAGGCATCGGTCATCGCGTGCAACGGCTTGCGCCAGAACCTCATCGGGACGGACCGCCCGTGGAAGTCCCAGTCGAACGCGTAACTGGTGGTCGCGAAGTAGTCGGGCCGGGGGTCCTGGATCGTGTACGCCACGATCGGATGGTCCACCGACGCGATCAGGCGACCGCCCGGCCTGAGCACGCGCCGCAGCTCGGCCAGCGTCGGCCCCCAGTCGTCCAGGTAGTGCAGCACCAGCGACGCCACCACGTCGTCGAACGCACCGTCGGCGAACGGCAGGCGGTCGCGGAGGTCGCCCACGTGCAGGGCGACGTCGGCACCCAGCCGCCGCCTGGCCAGCGCCAGCATCGCGGCGCTCGCGTCGATGCCGGTGACGACCGCACCACGCTCGCGCAGCGAGGCGGACAGGGGGCCGGAGCCGCAGCCGGCGTCCAGGACGCGGCGACCGGCCACGTCTCCGGCCAGGGCCAGCATCGCGGGCCGCTCGTAGTACGCGTTCACGAGGCTGTTCTCGTTCTCCGCCGCGTACGCTTCGGCGAAGCTGTCGTAGTCGTTCGCGCGGTCACGAACCGGGGGCCGGTCCGAGCTCTCGGGCACGTCGGTCAAGCGTTCCATCGCCGCAGCCTAGTAGGCGCACGATCCGCCTGCCGCGCCCCGGCGCGCGGCCGTGACCCGATCCGACGGGATCGACTGGATCCGACCGGATCCGACTGGATCAGGTCGGATCAGGCCCGATCCCGGCCTGATCCGGGAGCGGCGGGCGCCGCGTGCCGGACCGGGCGGTGGGTCGAACTCGAGCCGCGCCGAGGGGAATCGGCTCAGCGGCGCACCCCCAGCAGATGCTCCAGGGCGAGCTGGTCGAGCCGCTCGAAGGCCATCGAGCGCTCGGCCGCAGCGCTCGAGTCGAAGGTCTCGTACGCCGTGGGGTCGGCGAGCAGGCCCGCGAGCCCGTCCGCGGCCGTGGGCGCGGCGAGTTCGTGGAGGCGGGAAGCGGCCAGGGCGGCGGTGACCTCGGGGTCGTCCCGGAACGCGGCGGCGCGCTCCTTGAGGATCAGGTAGTTGCGCATGCAGTTCCGTGCGGACTCCCACACGCCGTCGAAGCCGTCGGTGCGCACCGGCTTGAAGTCGAAGTGGCGCGGCCCGGCGTACCCGGCGGTCTCCAGGAGGTCGACGAGCCAGAAGGCCTGGCGCAGATCGCCCGCGCCGAACCGGAAGTCCTGGTCGTACTTGATGCCGGACTGGCCGTTGAGGTCGATGTGGAAGAGCTTGCCGGCCCAGAGGGCCTGGGCGATGCCGTGCGGGAAGTTGAGCCCCGCCATCTGCTCGTGGCCCGTCTCCGGGTTGACGCCCACGAGCTCGGGGCGCTCCAGCCGCTCGATGAACGCGAGGGCGTGCCCGATCGTCGGCAGCAGGATGTCGCCACGGGGCTCGTTCGGCTTGGGCTCGATGGCGAAGCGCAGCTCGTACCCCTGCTCGGTGACGTACTGACCGAGCAGGTCGAAGGCCTCCTTCATCCGGTCGAGTGCGAGCCGTACGTCCTTGGCCCCGCCGGACTCGGCACCCTCGCGCCCGCCCCAGGCCACGTACACGGACGCCCCGAGCTCGACCGCGAGGTCGATGTTGCGGATCGTCTTGCGCAGCGCGAAACGACGCACGTCGCGGTCGTTGGCGGTGAACGCACCGTCCTTGAACACCGGGTGCGTGAAGAGGTTGGTCGTGGCCATCGGCACCTTCAGCCCGGTGCGGTCGAGCGCGCCCCGGAAGCGCTTGACCGCCTGCGCCCGCTCGCTCTCGTCCGCTCCGAAGGGGATGAGGTCGTCGTCGTGGAAGGTGACGCCGTACGCGCCGAGGGCGGCGAGCCGCTCGACCGACTCGACCGGGTCCAGGGCCGGCCTGGTGGCGTCGCCGAACGGGTCACGGCCCTGCCAGCCGACCGTCCACAGGCCGAAGGTGAAGCGGTCGTCGGGGGTGGGGAGGAGATGCTGCGGCATGTCCGGCTCCTTCGTGAGGCTGGCCGCCAGATTTGTTTTCTGAGATAACTAATACCGTCAGGAGAGACCGGGCGCCAGAGCCCGCACCTGGAAAGGAGAGCCGGCCCATGCCCACAGGTCCGGTGGTGATCGGTGTCGACAGCTCCACCCAGTCCACCAAGGCGGCGCTCGTCGACGCGGAGACCGGCGCGCTGCTCGCGCTCGGCCGGGCGCCGCACCCCGTCACCGGCGCCGACGGCGCCCGCGAGACCGACCCCGAGGAGTGGTGGACCGCCCTGGCCCGGGCCGTCGCCGACGCCCTGCGGCAGGCCGCCGTGCCGCGCGCCGCCGTCAGCGGCATCGCCGTCGCGGGCCAGCAGCACGGCCTCGTCGTCCTCGGCGGCAACGGGCGCCCGCTGCGGCCCGCGCTCCTGTGGAACGACACCCGCTCGGCCCTCCAGGCCGCCGCGCTGACGGGTGCCCTCGGCGGCCCCGACGCCTGGCTCGCCCGCACCGGCTCGGTCCCGGTGGCCTCCATGACCGCCGCGAAGTGGCAGTGGCTGCGCGAGAACGACCCCGCCACCGCTGAGCGCACCAGGGCCGTCCGGCTCCCGCACGACTACCTCACCGAGCGGCTCTGCGGCACCGCCGTCACCGACCCCGGCGACGCCTCCGGCACCTGCTGGTACGACACCGGGCGGGCCGCCTACGACCCCGAGCTGCTGGCCCTGCTCGGCCTCGACCCCGCCCAGCTCCCGCACGTCGCCCCGGCCGCTGCCACCCGGGCCGGCGCCCTCACCCCCGCCGCCGCCGAGGCGCTCGGGCTCCCGGCGGGCATCGCCGTCGCCGCGGGCACCGGCGACAACATGGCCGCGGCCGTCGGCCTCGGCCTCGGAGGCGCCGGACTCCTCGACCGTCCCGTCGTCAGCCTCGGCACCTCGGGCACCGTCTTCGCCGCCACCCGCACCCGCCCCGCCAGCCCCGGGATCGCCGGCTTCGCCGCCGCCGACGGCGCCTACCTTCCGCTCGGCTGCACGCTCAACTGCACCCTCGCCGTGGACCGGATCGCGGCCCTCCTCGGCCTCGACCGCGAGGACGCCGCACCGGGTGACGGCCTCGTCCTCCTGCCGTACCTCGACGGCGAACGCACCCCGGACCTGCCGCACGCCACCGGACTGCTCACCGGGCTGCGGCACGCCACCACGCCCCACGCGCTGCTCGGCGCCGCCTACGAGGGAGCCGTCTTCACCGTGCTGCGCGCCCTCGACGAACTCCTCGCCGCCTGCGGGCTCGACCCCGCCGCACCGGCCGTGCGGGACCTACCGCTGCGGCTGATCGGCGGCGGCGCCCGCGGCCGGGTCTGGACCGAGACCGTCCGCCGTCTCTCCGGCCGCCCCCTCGTGGTGCCCGCGGCCACCGAGCTCGTCGCCCTCGGTGCCGCCGCGCTCGCCGCCGCCGCCGCGGGTGGCGGCGACCCGGTCGCCCTCGCGAGCTCGTGGGGCGCGGGCGCGGGGCGCGAACTCGCCCCCGTCGAGCGGGACGAGGAGACCTGGCGGCGCATCGCCGGCGTCCTCGACCAGGCGGCTCCCACCTTGCTCGCCTGACCGCGCGGGGCGGGTGCCGCCCGCCCCGCTCGTCCCGCCCGGTTCGCCCTGCCCGGTTCGCCCTGCCCGGTTCGCCCTGCCCGGTTCGTCCCGCCCGGTTCGCCACCGTCGGCTCGTCCCCGACCGCTTCGTCCCGTCGACTCGTCCCCCATCGCTTCGTTCCGTCCGGCCCACCTCCCCTCGCGGATCGTCAGTGCACCAACGGTTTTCTGTGCCGCCCGTTGACACCCGATCGCTCCGCGCGGACACTCATGCCACCTGGCCAGTGAAATCCATTTCACCAGGCGAACAGATCTTGGTGAGCAAGAGCCGCCGAACGAGCCGCGTCCCCAGGGAACCCCATGACGAACCCTTCCGCTCCGCCCCGACCCCACACCCTCCGCTCCGTCCTGCCCGTCCTGGCGCTCTGCTGGGTCGCGGTCTTCTTCGACGGTATGGACGTCACCATCTACGGCGCCGTGATGCCGCACATGCTCGACGACCCCGGCCTCGGCCTCACGCCGGCAAGCGCCGGCACCATCGGCAGCTGGACCACTTTCGGCATGTTGATCGGTGCACTGACGGCCGGAAACATCACCGACTGGCTCGGCCGCCGGCCGATGCTCGTCGCCAGCATCGCCCTCTTCTCCGCAGGCTCCGCCGTCTGCGCCCTGGCCGGGGACCTCGTCCTCTTCGGAGCAGGGCGCTTCGTCTCGGGCCTCGGCCTCGGCGGTCTCATGCCGCTCTGCCTCGCGATGGTCCTGGAGTTCGCCCCGCCGAGGCGGGCCGCCCTGATGACCGGGCTGCTGATGACCTCGTACCACGTGGGCGGCATGGCGGCCACCGGCCTCGGGCTCGGCCTCGCGCCCGCCGCGGGCTGGCGCTGGGTGTTCTGGGCCGGCGTCCTGCCCGCCGTCGTCGCCGTACCGCTGCTGCTCGCCCTGCTGCCCGAGTCGCCCGGTGTGCTGCTCGCCCGCGGTCGGCGCGAGCAGGCCCATGCCGTGGCCGACCGCTACGGCCTCGCCCGGCCCACCCCGCTCGCCGCGCCGACCGCCGGCGCCCAGGGGCGCGTCGCCGCGGTCCGGGCCCTCTTCCGTCCGGAGTCGCGCTGGGTGACCCCGCTCCTGTGGGCCGCGTCCTTCTGTGGGCTGCTCCTCGTCTACGGCGTGGCCACCTGGCTGCCGACGATGATGCGGGCCTCCGGCTACGGCCTGGACTCCTCCGTCGCCTTCCTCATGGTCATCAACGCGGGCGGCATCGTCGGCCTGCTGATCTCCGGACGCCTCGCCGACCGCTTCGGGCCGCTGCGGGTCGCCGCCGTCTGGTTCGTCCTCACCGCCGTGGGCGCGCTCCTGCTGAGGGCGCACCTGCCGCTCGGTGTCACGTACGTCGTCGTCGCGGTCACCGGCGTCTGGCTGTTCAGTGCCCAGGTGATGGTCTACGCGGCGACCGGCGGCGTCTACCGGGGTGCCGAGCGCGCCGCGGGCCTCGGCCTCGTCACCGGTGTCGGTCGCATCGGCGCGGTCGTGGGCCCCTGGCTGGTCGGCGCGCTCGCCGCGGCCGGTCATCAGAGCTGGGGCTTCACGACCTTCGCCGTCGCCGGGATCGTCGGCTCGGTCGCCGTCGCCCTGGTCCCGCTCGTCGCCCGTGCGGGCCGCCCGGCGGCACCCGTCGGTGCGCCGTCGGCGGCCACGGCGTCAGCCGGGGGGTGACGCCCTCCGGGATCGGGCCGGAGCCCGAGCCCGGGGCTCAGGGTGAGGGGAGGGGCTCCGTCGGGTTGCGGAGCTCCTCCGCCGCGTCCGACACCCGCCGGATCAGGGACAGGAAAAGGGTCTGCTCCTCGGCCGAGAGCGGGGCCAGGAAGATCTGGTTCATGCGCGCCGTGCGCACCGTCAGTTTCCGGTGCACGCGCACCCCTTCGGGGGTGAGGTGGAGCAGGAAGCGGCGCCCGTCCGCGGGGTCGCGCACCTTGTCGAGCAGGCCCCGGCGGATCAGGCGGCCGACGACCTCGGCGATCGTCGAGCGGTCGAGTGCCACCCGTTCGCCGACCGTCCGCTGGTCGAGGCCGGGTTCGGCCGTCAACGCGTTCAGGACGCCGAACTGGGGGGAGGTGATGTCCTCCGAGACCATCGTCGTCCACAGCAGGTGGTGCGCCTGCTGCAGTCGCCGGGCCAGATGTCCGGGATGCGCGGCCAGATCCACGGCGGCCATGAGCGCCCCCTCCTGGTGTTTCGTCGGTGCACGGAACGATACCCCGCATCACTTCGGGCGGTCAGGACCCGTTGACGGTGCGGTGGACGCCTGTCAGCATGACCCAGTCGGAAAAAATAGTCAGTGCACTGATTGATGTACGTGCCAGTCGCTCGCGGGTCCGGAGCTTCCGGATCCTTGCTCTCGCACGGACTCCCGCACGGACTCCCGCACGGAAACGAAGGGCTATCCCATGGACAAGGTGGTCGCCACCGCCGCCGAGGCGGTGGCGGACGTCCCGGACGGAGCGTCGCTCGCGGTCGGCGGCTTCGGCCTCAGCGGCGTACCGAACGCCCTCATCCAGGCCGTCCACGAGCGCGACGTCGGCGGCCTGCAGGTCGTCTCCAACAACTGCGGCGCCATGGACGCGGGCCTCGCCGTCCTCCTCGCGGCCGGGCGGATCGTCCGTGTCACCGGCTCGTACATCGGCGCCAACAAGGAGTTCGCCCGCCAGTACCTCGCCGGTGAGCTGGAGGTCGAGCTGATCCCGCAGGGCACGCTCGCCGAACGCCTGCGCGCCGGCGGCTGCGGCATCCCCGCCTTCTACACCCCCGCGGGTGTCGGCACCCTCGTCGCCGACGGCGGACTGCCCTGGCGCTACGACGGGCAGGGCGGCGTCGCCCTCGTCTCCCCGCCGAAGGAGGTGCGCGACTTCGACGGCGTCCCCCACGTCCTGGAGCAGGCCATCCGCACCGACTACGCCCTCGTCCGCGCCGCCAAGGGCGACCGCCACGGCAATCTCGTCTTCCATGCCGCCGCCCGCAACTTCAACCCGCTGGCCGCCATGGCCGGCCGGGTCACCGTCGCCGAGGTCGAGGAACTCGTCGAGCCCGGCGCCATCGACCCCGACCACGTCCACCTGCCCGGGATCTTCGTCCAGCGCGTCCTCGCCCTGACCCCCGAGCAGGCCGTCCACAAGGCGATCGAACGGCGCACCGTCTCCGCACCTCCGGCACGAGGGACCGCACGATGACCTGGACCCGTGAACAGATGGCCGCCCGCGCCGCCCTCGAACTCCGCGACGGGCAGTACGTCAACCTCGGCATCGGCCTGCCCACGCTCATCCCCAACCACCTCCCCGAAGGGGTCGAGGTCGTCCTCGAATCCGAGAACGGCATCCTCGGCACCGGCCCCTACCCGACCGAGGACGAGGTCGACCCCGACCTCATCAACGCCGGCAAGGAGACCGTCACCGTCCTCCCCGGCGCCTCCTACTTCGACTCCGCCCTCTCCTTCGGCATGATCCGCGGAGGCCACATCGACGTCGCCGTCCTCGGTGCCATGCAGGTCTCCGCCCGCGGCGACCTCGCCAACTGGGCCGTCCCCGGCCGCCTCGTCACCGGCATCGGCGGCGCCATGGACCTCGTCCACGGCGCCCGCACCGTCATCGTCGTCATGACCCACACCGCGAAGGACGGCACCCCGAAGATCGTCGAGGAGTGCGACCTGCCGCTCACCGGACGCGCCTGCGTCGACCGGATCATCACCGACCTGGCCGTCCTCGACGTCACGGAGGACGGACTCGTCCTCGTCGAGACGGCGCCGGGCGTCACCGTGCAGGAGGTGGTCGCCCGGACGGCGGCGCCCCTGCTCGGACCGGAACTCCGGGCGGTCCCGGTCCCGGACCCGGGCGAGGCCCGTCACCGCCTCCGCCGTCCCCACTCCGACTCACTGGAGCTCTCGTGAACGACCTCACGCAGGACCACATCGACGCCGAGATAGGCGCCCTCCAGGCGGCCTACGACAGCGCCCTGGCCGCCGGCGCCCCGCCCCGCCACCATCCGGCGCGCGACTACGCCCCGTACCGCAGCTCCCTGCTCCGGCACCCGCGGCGGCCGCCGGTCGCCGTCGACGGCGATCCCGAGGCCGTCGAGCTCGCCGGGCCCGTCTTCGGCGTCACCGACGTCACCGAGCACGACAACGACCTCACCCGGATGCACGCCGGCGAACCCCTCGGCGAGCGGATCACCGTCTCGGGGCGCCTCCTCGACCGGGCCGGCCGGCCCGTCCGGGGACAGCTGATCGAGATCTGGCAGGCCAACGCGTCCGGGCGGTACGCCCATCTGCGGGACCGGCACCCGGCCCCTCTCGATCCTCATTTCACCGGCGTCGGACGCACTCTGACGGATCATCAGGGACGGTACTCCTTCACCACCGTCAAGCCCGGCGCCTACCCCTGGCGCAACCACACCAACGCCTGGCGCCCGGCCCACATCCACTTCTCCGTCTTCGGCAGGGCCTTCACGCAGCGGCTCGTCACCCAGATGTACTTCCCCGGCGACCCGCTCGTCGCCCACGACCCCATCATCCGCTCGGTCACCGACCCGGCCGCCCGCGACCGGCTCGTCGCCCGCTACGAACACAGCCTGTCCGAGCCGGAGTTCTCCCTCGGCTACGCCTGGGACATCGTCCTCGACGGGCCGGCCGCCACCTGGATCGAGGAAGGACGCTGACCGCCGTGGAGCCCACACCGCCGCTGCCCACGCCGTCCCACACCGTGGGCCCCTTCTACGGCTACGCGCTGCCGTTCCCCGACGGCGGGCGCATCGTGTCCGACGGGCACCCCGAGCGCGTCACCCTGCACGGCCACGTGCTCGACGGCGCGGGCGAACCCGTGCCCGACGCCCTTCTCGAGTTCTGGCAGGCCGCCCCCGACGGCTCCCTCGCCGGCGCGCCCGGCTCGCTGCGCAGGGACCCCGTCACCGGCGGGTACCTCGGCCGCGACGGCACCGGATTCACCGGCTTCGGCCGTGTGGCCACCGACGCCGACGGGCACTACACGCTGCACACCCTGCCGCCCGGCAACCCCGGCCAACCGCACATCAGCGTCTGCGTGTTCGCCCGCGGGCTGCTCCACCACCTCTACACGCGCGCCTACCTGACCGACGGTCCCGACCCGCTTCTCGACCGGCTCCCGGCCGGCCGGCGCGCCACCCTGATCGCCGCCGAGGAGCCGCACCGCAGCTACCGCTTCGACGTGCGGCTCCAGGGTGAGGGCGAGACGGTGTTCCTGGAGTTCCCGTGACCGGCCCCGCTCCGACCGGCGACCTGCTTCCGGGCCCCGACGCCGGTCTGCTCGATCCCGTACGGGCGGGCTCGCCGGCCGAGGCCGCGACGGGCGACACGGCCTTCCTCCAGGCCCTCCTGGACGCCGAGGCCGCGCTCACCCGCGCCCAGGCCGCCACCGGCGCCGCCCCCACGGAGGCGGCCCGGGCCGTCACCGAGGCGGCTCGGCACGACCGGTTCGACGTCCGGTCGATCGCGCTGCGGGCACGCGACGGGGGCAACCCGGTCATCCCGCTGGTCGCGGACCTGACCGAGGCCGCGGGGGAGTGGGGCCCGTACGTGCACCGGGGCGCCACGAGTCAGGACGTCCTGGACACCGCCGCCATGCTGGTGGCCGCCCGCACCCTCGGGGCCGTCCTCGACGACCTCGCCCGTACGGAACGGGCGCTCGCGGCCCTCGCCGCCGCCCACCGGGACACCGTGATGCCCGGTCGCACGCTCACCCAGCACGCCGTCCCGACCACGTTCGGCCTGAAGGCGGCCGGCTGGCGCTCGCTCGTCCTCGACGCCCGGGACCGGATCACCGCCGTGCGGGGCGGGCTGCCCGCCCAACTCGGCGGTGCCGCAGGGACCTTGGCTGCCTTCGCCGACTACTGCGGCGGCGGTGACGACGCCGAGGACGTGGCCGCCCTGCCCACCGCGTACGCACACGAACTGGGCCTCGCCGTACCCCTCCTGCCCTGGCACGTCCTCCGCACCCCCGTCGCCGACCTCGCCGGCGTCCTCGCCCTCGCGGCCGGGGCGCTCGGCAAGATCGCCGTCGACGTCCTCGTCCTCTCCCGCACCGAGATCGCCGAGGTCGCGGAGGGCGCGGGCGGGGGGTCCTCCGCCATGCCGCACAAGGCGAACCCGGTGCGCGCCACCCTCGTCGCCTCGGCGGCGCGCCGTGCCCCGCACCTCGCCGCGAGCCTCTACGCCAGTGTGGCCGCCGAGGACGAACGCCCCGCCGGAGCCTGGCACGCCGAGTGGGAACCCCTGCGCGCACTCCTGCGGCTGGTGGGGGGCGCCGCCCACCACACGGCGGCCCTCGCCGAAGGCCTCCGCGTCGACCCGGCCGCCATGCGGGCCCACCTGGACGTCACCGGCGGGCTGCTCGTCGCCGAACGGCTCTCCGTGGCGCTCACCCCGCTGCTCGGCCGTACCCGCGCCCGTGCGCTGCTCGCCGAACTCGCCGCCCGCAGCCGGACCGAGGGCCGGCCGCTGGCCGAACTCCTCGCGGCACGGCCGGAACTGGCCGGAACGGACGTCGCCTCGCTGACCGACCCCCTCCGGGCCGCCGGCCGTGCCGGCGCCCTCACCGACCAAGCCCTGGAGCGACGTTGAGCCCCCGCACCCCGCACCACCTCGTCGAAGGGCCCGCCATGGCGCCGGTCCTCGTCCTCGGCCCCTCGCTCGGGACCTCCACGGCCCTGTGGGACGCCGTCGCCCCCGAGCTGTCGACCACCCACCGGGTCGTGCGGTGGGACCTTCCCGGGCACGGCGGTTCGCCCGCCGATCTGATCGGGCCGGGCGCGACCGTGGCGGACCTGGCCCGGCTGGTCCTGGGCCTCGCAGACGCCCTGGGCGCCGACCGCTTCTCGTACGCCGGTGTGTCGCTCGGCGGCGCCGTCGGGCTCCATCTCGCCGCGTACCACCCGGACCGGGTCGACCGGCTCGCCGTACTCTGCTCCTCCGCCCACTTCGGCGGCGCCGCGCCCTGGGAGGAGCGGGCCGCCGCCGTACGCCGCGAAGGGCTGGCGAAGCTCGCCGACACGGCCGACGCCCGCTGGTTCACACCCGGGTTCACCGTGCCGCGCCTGGTGGCGGACCACCGGGCCGCCGACCCGGAGGCGTACGCCGCATGCTGCGACGCCCTGGCCGCCTTCGACCTGCGCGACCGGCTCGCCGACATCACCGCGCCCACCCTGCTCGTGGCCGGCCGTGAGGACCCGGCCACTCCGCCCGCCCACCTCCGTGAGATCGCCGACGCCGTTCCCGGCGCGGCCCTCACCGAGCTCCCCGGAGCCTCCCATCTCGCCCCCGCCGAACGGCCGGAGGCCGTGCTCGCCGCCCTGCGCGGGCATCTGACGGGCTCGGCCGCGCGGAGCGGCACGGCCGCGCGACGCCAGGTCCTCGGCGACGCCCACGTGGACCGCGCCCAGGCCCGGCAGACCCCGCTCACCGCCCGCTTCCAGGACTTCATCTCCCGCTACGCGTGGGGCGAGATCTGGACGGACCCCACCCTGTCGCGGCGGGAGCGCAGCCTGGTCACCCTCACCGCCCTGGTCGCCCACGGCCACCACGACGAACTGGCGATGCACCTGCGCGCCGCCCGCCGCAACGGCCTGTCCGACGACGAGATCGCCGCGGCCCTGCTGCAGACGGCGGTCTACTGCGGGGTCCCGGCGGCCAACGCGGCCTTCGCCGTGGCCCAACGCGTCCTCGGCGAAGAAGACCAGGACGGGACCGGTGGAGCCGGGTGAGACATCCGCCAGTCGTGTCGTCCGGAACGCGGCGCCGTCCGCCCGCGGGGCGGGCTCGCGGCGTCCGGTACGGGCGATCGCCGGCGGAGGGGCGCCCTCGCACCCCTGAAGCGCCGGCCGCCTCCGGGCGCGAACGCGCCCGCATCCGCGGTGAGGAACGCATCCGCCGGGGCAGGCGCCGGCGCGCTGAAGCGGCCCGAGGTCACCGGCCGAGCCAACGGAACTGGATGTCGTCCGGCTCGTCCCGATGCTCCAGCACTCCCGCCGCGGTCAGCTGCCCAAGAATCTCGTGCAGGGCGTTCCCCAGCGGGTTGTTGGTCCAGAACACCCACTTGACCTGGGTGAACGTCTCAGTCTCGCTGAATATCCCCAGCGAGCGGCCCAGCTGGAAGGCAGCACCGTCCCAGTCGGTCCAGCCGGCCAGGCCCTCGGACAGATCCACGGGGAGATCTTGCCGGCACACGTTCACACCCGGCGAACGTCTCCCGGTCACCGCACTAGTGGGCCGGAACACGGGCGAAGCGCTCCGTGACGTGCAGGTCCGCCTCGATGCACGCGATCGCGGTCGCCAGCTCCGGCAGGACCTCCCGTACACATTCCTCGGCGGACCTGCGGCTGGCGTGCAGGGCGACGTTGACGGCGGCGACGACCCGGCCCGCGCGGTCGCGGACCGGCATCGCGATCGACCGCAGGCCCTCCTCCAGCTCCTCGTCGACCAGCGCGTAGCCGTCGCGCCCGACCCGGTCGAGGAGGGCGTCGAGCTCCGCGCGCCCCGTCACCGTGTACGGGGTGAGGGCACGCGGCTCGGACGCGTCGAGCCGGGCCGCGCGCTCCTCCGCCGGCAGGTCGGCGAGCAGGACGCGGCCCATGGAGGTCGCGTACGCGGGGAAGCGGGTGCCGATGGTGATGTGGACGTTCATGATGCGGCTGGTCTCCACCCGGCCCGTGTACTGCACCTCGCCGCCGACCAGCACGGCCAGCGACGTGGACTCGCGCACCCGTTCGGCCAGGTCCGCGAGGTGCGGCTGGGCGATCCGGGTGAGTGTGGTCCGGGACAGCGGAGCGAAGCCGAGGGAGAGGACCCGGGGCGTGAGCCGGAACTCCCGGCCGTCCACCGCCACACAGCCGAGGTGTTCGAGGGTGATCAGGGCCCGCCGGGCGGTGGCCCGGGCGAGGCCGGTGGCCTCGGCGACCGCCGTCAGCGGCAGCGCGGCACGGCCCTCCCCGAAGGCCGTGAGCACGGTGAGCCCGCGCGCCAGCGATTCCACGAACTCCCGGCCCAGCTCCTGCTTCGAGGCCCCCGTCCATGCGGCGAGCCCGGTCGGTTCGGCCGGGGTCGCCCCGGGCGCCTCCCGCAGCTCCCCCTCCATCGCGGCGGCCGCGGTCCGCAGCCGGGGCAGCAGCGCGTCGCGCAGCGAGGCGGCGTCGTGCCGACTGGTGTGGCTCACGGCGCTCAGCGCACAGGTGATGCTCCCGTCGGCGCCGCGTACCGGCACGGCGAGCGCCACGAGCCCGGGTTCGACCAGCTGGTCGTCCAGGGCCCAGCCGCACGCCCCGGCCTCGGCGGCCCGCTCCTCGAAGTCCACGGCGCCCGCCGTGCGCGAGGGCGCGGCGGGAAAGCTCCGGCCCTGCGGGTCGGCGGACCGCCTCGCACGCCACCCCTCCCACGCGGACGCGTCCCACTCGGAGGCGAACAGCGCGCCCGGAGCGCTGCGTTCGGCGGGCAGCAGGTCGCCGATGCGGAAGCTCACCGACATCGCGCGTCGCCGGGTCGCCTGGTGCACGAAGCGGATCCCGTCCCCGTCCGGGACGGCCAGGGACACCGACTCGTCCAGCGCGTCGGCGAGGGCGTCCGCCCGCCCGCCGAGCAGGTCGGGCAGTCGTACGGAGGCGAGGTAGGCGTTGCCGAGTTCGAGGAGCGGTGGCGCGAGCAGCACGTCGCGCCCCTCGAGCCGCACGTACCCCATGCGTGCCAGCGTCCCCGTGATCCGGTCCACGGTGGAACGGGCGAGGCCGGTGGCGCGCTCGACCTCGCCGACCGGCATCCGCCCGCCCGCTTCGGTGAGCCGGCACAACACGCCGATCCCGCGCAGGAGGGGCGTCACCGCCTCGGGCGGCGCTTCGGCCGCAGTGGTGCTGGTGGGTGGCATCGGCTCTCCGTCGGTGATCTTCGGTCCACCGTAGCGAACGGGGCCGGGCACCCCGTTGACAGGCGAACCCGCCCGCGACCAGACTCCCAGCATAGTGAAAATGTCTTCACTATGCGAACAGGACGCCGGATCCGGCGACGAGCCGGGTCCGGTGACGAGTCGGATCCGGTGACGAGTTCCGGTTCCTGACTTCCGCACCACCCCGGTTCGACGCGACGAGGAGACCCCATGCACACCACCGTCGGCATCATCGGCGGAGGCCCCTCCGGCCTGCTCCTGGCCCGCCTCCTGCACCAGGCGGGCATCGACAGCGTCGTCCTGGAGCGCCGCGACCGCGCCTACGTCGAGCAGCGCCAACGGGCCGGCATCCTCGAACAGGCCACCGTCGACGCCCTCCGCGCCGCCGGCGCGGGCGCCCGCCTGGACGCCGAGGGGCTCCCGCACGACGGCATAGAGCTGCGCCACCACGGCCGCGCCACCCGGATCGACTTCCCCGCCCTCACCGGCGGCCGGCGCGTCTGGGTGTACGCCCAGACCGAGGTCGTCAAGGACCTCGTCGCCCTCCAGCTCGCCGAGGGCGGCCCCCTGCACTTCGAGGCCGAGGTCACCGCCGTGGAGGGCGTCGACACCGACCGCCCCCTGATCCGCTACACCCACCAGGGCCAGGAGAAGACGCTCACCTGCGACTACGTCGTCGGCTGCGACGGCTACCACGGCGTCACCCGGCACGCCGTCCCCGAGACCGAGCGGCGCACCTTCGAGCGCACCTACCCCTACTCATGGCTCGGTATCCTCGCCGAGGCACCGCCGGTGTACGACGAGCTGATCTACGCCCACTCCGAGCGGGGCTTCGCCCTCGCCAGCATGCGCTCCCCGGCCGTCAGCCGGCTCTACCTCCAGGTCCCGAACGGCACCGACCCGGCCGACTGGCCCGACGAGCGCGTCTGGGACGAACTCGACGCCCGCCTCTCGCTGACCACCGACCCCGCCTGGCGCCTCACCCGCGGCGCCGTCACCCAGAAGTCCGTACTGCCCATGCGCAGCTCCGTCACCGAGCCCATGCGCCACGGCCGCGTCTTCCTCGCCGGGGACGCGGCGCACATCGTGCCGCCGACCGGCGCGAAGGGGCTGAACCTGGCCGCCGCCGACGTCATCGTCCTCGCCCGCGCCTTCGCCCACCACGCGAAGACCGGCTCGACCGAGCTGCTGGACGCCTACTCCGACACCTGCCTGCGGCGCGTCTGGCGGGCCGAGCACTTCTCGTACTTCATGACCACGACCCTCCACGCCGATCCCGCCCAGTCGCCCTTCGACACCCGGCTCCAGCAGTCCCAGCTCGACCGGATCGCCGGCTCCCCGCACGCGGCGGCCGAACTCGCCGAGAACTACACCGGCCTCCCGCTCGACGCCTGACGCACCAGCGCGTACGCGGTGAGCAGCCAGGCCGCGGCGGCGATCCCCAGCAGCACCCTCCCCAACGGGTCCAGCCAACCGATCCCCGCCGCGGTCGCCACGGACAGGCACGCGACCGCGGTCATCCCGAGCGGGAAGACCGTGGCCCACCGCCGGACGTCGTACACCACCCTGGCCCGCGCCACCTCGCCCGCGAGGAGCACCACGTACCAGAGCAGCGAGAGCCCGAGCAGGACCAGGGTGACCGCCCTCAGGACGTCCCCCGCCCACACCCCGCTCGCCAGCAGCTTCGCCCCGGCGAGTGCCGAGATGGACAGCGCCCCGCCCGCCACCCAATGGTCACCCGCGCCCCTCACCACCTGGCGGCCGTCGAACCTGACCAGCGCGACCACGTACAGCACGAGCCCCAGCACGAACGGCACCAGTCCCGCCCAGGCGAGCCAACGGCCGTAGCGCGGCGCGAGCGTGCCCGACAGGACCACGAGCCCCTGGGTCGCGACACAGATCAGGAAGGCACCTCCCGGCATCCGGTGCCCCAGATGGCGCAGCACCGCGGGGAGCAGCACCGCCCACGCGGCGGCGGACACCCCGAGCAGGGCGAGGCCCATCGGCCCCCACCCCAGCAGCGCGCAACGGACCCCCAGGATGGTCGTCGCGGCGACGGCGGTCAGTGCGGGCGGTGTGTCCGCCTGTCCCTCCCAACCGCGGCGATCGCTCAGGAACAGGGCCATGAAGTCACCCGCCAGCACCAGCCACAGCGCCCAGGAGAGGACGAACGCCACCAGCGAGACGACCTCGAGCCCGACGAGAGACAGCCCGACGGAGAGGATGCCGGTCGCCATGACCGCCGCCCCGGCGACCGGCGGAAGCACGGCCCACCAAGGGGCGGCACGATCGTCCATGCCCCCATCCCAGCGCCGGGCCCAGGCCCCCGCCACCGGAGCGGCGGCAGGGCCCGAGCAGCCCCGCGACCGGGGCGGGCTCGTCGGCGTGGTCGAACAGCGCCGGGCTCTCCCCGCCGGAGCCGGTCCGCCGCGTCGCCGCGGGCGCCCGCGGCGACGTTCGCGCACCATGCGCCACCGGTACGCGACCGGCCGGCGCCGGATCGGCACCGTCGCCGGTCCCTTCGACCTCGCCCGTGGCGGCGAACGCCTCGCCGACCGTCGCGAGACCCTCGCCGGGTGCGCCCTGCCCGATGCTCACCCCTCGGCGACGAGGACCACCTCGAGGCGGCGCGGACCGTGCACCCCCTCCACCCGGTCGAGCTCGATGTCGCTCGTGGCGGAAGGGCCCGAGATCCAGGTGAGCGGCCGGGTGGGGTCGAGGCGCGGCAGCGCGAGCGGTACGGAGGCCACCACCTGCTCCGGCACCCGTACGACACACACGTGCAGGTCCGGCACGAGGGTGAGCGCGCGCCTCCCCTGGGCGGGCCCGCCGTCGAGGACGATCGTGCCGGTCTCGGCCACTGCCACGGCGCAGCCCGTGACCACGGCGGCGGTCCCGTCCAGCCGATGTGGCGTCAGCGTCCCGTCGTCCGGCAGGATCTCGACGTCCGCGGCGGTTCCCGACAGCCAGCCGCCGGGCAGCCCGGGCGGTACGGCGACACTGCGCGCCCCGTGGTCGGAGAGCAGCCGGCCGATCAGCCCGGCCAGACCCGCGGCATCGGTGCGGTGGACGACGGCCCGGTAGTCCGCGAGGTTCTCGTGCAGCAGGTCGACGAGCGCCGCCGGCTCGTTGGGCGCGTGCCGGTCCAGGTAGCGGCGCTCCGGCTCGGGTGCCTCGGGCGCACCGGCGACCGCGGCACGGATCCGGGCGAGGATCCGGTCACGGGAGGACGCGGCGGCGGGTTGCGAAGGGCTGGTCACGTGCGGTTCCTCCGCCACCAGTCGCGGAACGACTCCGCCGGGACCTCCGGCAGGTCACGGGTCTCCGTCCAGGCACCGGTGCCCGGTGGTTTCTTCGGGTGCAGTCCGCGGGTCCGGGCGGCGAGGCGCTCACCGGCGGCGAGCACCGCGGGCCGGTCGAGGACCCACCCGGCGGCCGTCATCGCCGCCCGTTCGAGCCGGTGCCCGGCTCCGCCCCGTCCGGCGACGCGCTCGCGCAGATGGACCAGGACCTCGGGGATGTCGATGGCCACGGGGCACACCTCGTAGCAGGCCCCGCACAGCGAGGAGGCGTACGGCAGGGACGCGTCGACCTCGCTCGCCGTACCGCGCAGTTGGGGCGTGAGGATCGCGCCGATCGGACCGGGGTAGACCGAGCCGTACGCGTGACCGCCGGCCCGTTCGTACACCGGGCAGACGTTGAGGCAGGCCGAGCAGCGGATGCAGCGCAGCGCCTGCCGGCCGGTGGCGTCGGCGAGGACGTCGGTGCGGCCCGCGTCGAGCAGCACGAGGTGGAAGGTCCGCGGCCCGTCGCCGTCGGTGGTGCCGGTCCACATGGACGTGTACGGGTTCATGCGCTCGGCGGTCGAGGAGCGCGGCAGGGTCTGCAGGAAGACCTCCAGGTCGCGCCAGGTGGGGACGACCTTCTCGATGCCGACGACCGAGATCAGGGTCTCCGGGAGGGTGAGGCACATGCGGCCGTTGCCCTCGGACTCGACGACGACCAGCGTGCCGGTCTCGGCGACCATGAAGTTGGCCCCGGAGATGCCGACCTTGGCGCGGAGGAACTTCTCGCGGAGGTGGAGGCGCGCGGCCTCGGCGAGCTCGGCGGGCGTGTCGGTGAGGTCCTCGGGCGCCGGCCGCCCCCATTTCCCCATCTCGGAGCGGAAGATGTCGCGGATCTCGCCCCGGTTGCGGTGGATCGCGGGGACGAGGATGTGGGAGGGCCGGTCGTCCCCGAGCTGCACGATGAGTTCGGCGAGATCGGTCTCGTAGGCGTGGACGCCCTCGGCTTCCAGGGCTTCGTTGAGGCCGATCTCCTGCGTGGCCATGGACTTGACCTTGACCACCTCGGTCTCGCCGGTGGCCTTGACGAGCGCGGCGACGATCCGGTTGGCCTCCTCGGCGTCGGCAGCCCAGTGGACCGTGCCGCCCGCCGCGGTCACCGACTCCTCCAGCTGGAGGAGGTAGCGGTCGAGGTTCCGGAGCGTGTGGTCCTTGATCTGCCGCCCGGCTTCGCGCAGCTCCGCCCAGTCGGCGAGCTCGGCGACCGCGCGGGCCCGCTTGTCGCGGATGGTGCGGGTGGCGTGCCGGAGGTTGCCGCGGAGTCGCTCGTCGCGCACGGCGTCGTGCGCGGCCCGCGGAAACGCCGGCATCCCGACGAACGTGCCGCTCATGCCAGGGGCTCCTCTTCCGTGCTCGCCAGGATCTCCGCGAGGTGGACCGGCCGCATCGCCGGGGACACCTTCATCCGGCTCATCGTGCCACCCAGGTGCATCAGGCAGGAGTTGTCCGCACCGCACAGCACCTGGGCGCCCGTGGAGGCCGCGTTGCGGACCTTGTCGGCGCCCATCGCGGCCGACACGTCGGGGTTCTTCACGGCGAAGGTGCCGCCGAAGCCGCAGCACTCCTCGGCCCCGGGCAGCTCGACCAGCTCCAGGCCCTTCACCGCTTCGAGCAGCCGACGCGGCCGGTCGCCGAGACCGAGGAGCCGCACACCGTGGCAGGAAGGGTGGTACGTCACCCGGTGCGGGAAGTACGCGCCGACGTCGGTCACGCCGAGGACGTCGACCAGGAACTCCGTCAGCTCGTAGGTCCGCGGCCCGAGTTCCGCCGCCTCCGGGCCGAACTGCCCGTAATGCCGCCGCACCATCGCCGCGCACGAACCGGACGGCGTGACGACGTACTCGTACCCCTCGAAGGCGCCGACCGTACGCCGCACCAGCGGTGCGGCCAGGGCGCGGTAGCCGGTGTTGAACTGCGGCTGTCCGCAGCAGGTCTGCGCCGCGGGGAAGTCCACGCGCACGCCGAGGCGTTCGAGGAGCCGGACGGTCGCCACCCCCGTGGACGGGTACAGCGCGTCGTTGACGCAGGTGACGAACAGGGCGACGCGCATGTGCGGGTTCCTCCGGGTCAGGGGCGCGGCCAGGGGCGCCCGTCGAGTCGTTCGATGTCCCGGTTGAAGCGTTGCAGGGCGGAGGCGAAGTCGGCCACCTCTTCGGGCGTCCATTCGGCGAGCACCCGCTCAAGACCCCGGATGTTGAAGTCCCGGTCGGCGTCGAGGCGTCGCTCGCCCTCCTCCGTGATGCGGAACTTGCGGGCGATTCCGCCGTCCGGATCGGGGATGCGCTCGACGACCCCCGCGCGCAGCATGGCCGCGGTCTGCCGGTTGAGCGTCGAGGTGTCCAGGCCGAAGGCCTCGGTGAGCTGGCTGATGGACATCGGTCCGTCCATCCGGATCCGGCTGAGCAGGACGTACGCACTGCGGTCGAGATTGCCGCCGGCCGACCGGGAGCGCGGTGCGTACAGGTGCGAGTGGCGCCCGAGGAGCATGGTCTCGAACTCGATCAGATGCGTGGGCTTGTCCATGGCCTCAGCATATGCAGCCTGCACCGCTTGTGCATGATGCACATCATGTGTACGTTGCACACTGCCTGCCGTGCGCCTCACCACGGCCGTACGTGATCACCGATCCAGGGAGAACCCCATGCCCGCCGCCCCCGCCCCAGCCACCACCGACGGCGGCGGCCGCCTCGTCGGCGTGCTCGCCCTCGCGGGCATCGTCGCCGCCCTCATGCAGACCCTCGTCGTCCCCCTCATCGGCGACCTCCCGAACCTCCTGCGCACCACGGCCTCCGACGCCTCCTGGGTCATCACCGCCACCCTGCTCGCCGCCGCCGTCGCCACCCCCGTCGCCGGCCGCCTCGGCGACATGTACGGCAAGCGCCGCCTGCTCCTCGCCTCCACCGCTCCGCTCGTCGCCGGCTCGGTCGTCTGCGCCCTGTCGAGCTCCGTCGCCCCGATGGTCGTCGGCCGCGGACTGCAGGGCCTCGGCATGGGCGTCGTACCGCTCGGCATCAGCCTGCTGCGCGACGTCCTGCCGCCCGAGAAGCTGGGCTCCTCCATCGCCCTCATGAGCGCCTCCATGGGCGTCGGCGGCGCCCTCGGCCTGCCGTTCTCCGCCGCCGTCGCCGAACACGCCAGTTGGCGCGTGCTGTTCTGGGTGGCCGCCGCCCTCAGCCTCCTCGTCGGCGTCCTCGTCCACCTCTTCGCGCCCGCCGGCCCGGTCGCCCCGTCCGGCGGTCGTTTCGACGCCCTCGGCGCCGTCGGCCTCGGCGGCGGACTCGTCGCCCTGCTCCTCGCCGTGTCCAAGGGCTCCGTCTGGGGCTGGGGCAGCGCCACCACCCTCGGCCTCCTCGCCGCCGCGGCCGTCGTCCTGCTCGCCTGGGGCACCTGGGAGCTCCGTACCCGCGATCCCCTCGTCGACCTGCGCACCACCGCCCGCCCGCAGGTCCTCATGACCAACGCCGCCTCGGTCCTCGTCGGCTTCGCGATGTACGCCCAGTCGCTCGTCGTCCCCCAGCTGCTCCAGCTCCCCGAGGCCACCGGCTACGGACTCGGCCGGTCGATGATGGCCATGGGCCTGTGGATGGCGCCCGCCGGGCTCATGATGATGGCCCTCGCCCCGCTCGGGGCGAAGCTCTCCGCCGCACGCGGCCCCAAGGTCACCCTGGCCGTCGGCAGCCTCGTCATCGCCGTCGGCTATGCCTCCTCGCTCCTCCTCATGGGTTCCACCTGGGGCCTGCTCGCCGTCACCCTCGTCTGCAACACGGGCGTCGGACTCGCGTACGGGGCCATGCCCGCCCTCATCATGGGCGCCGTGCCGCAGCACGAGACGGCCTCCGCGAACAGCTTCAACACGCTCATGCGCTCCATCGGCAGCTCCGTGTCGGCCGCCGTCATCGGCGTCGTCCTGGCCCAGCTGACCACGGACTTCGGCGGCCACCCGCTGCCCTCCGAAGACGGCTTCCGCGTCGCCATGCTCGTCGGCGGCGGCGTCGCCCTCGCCGCCGCGCTGGTCGCCTCCCTCATCCCCGTACGCCCCGCTCCGGCGCCGGGCGCACCGGCCGGGAAGCCCGCGCCGGCGGCCGAGACGGCGGCCTGAACAGGCCGCCGGCCCGCAGGCCTTCGCCGCCCTCCAAGGGCGACGTCGGGCAGCCCGCCGCGGCGGAGACGGAAACCGACGCGATCGTCTTCCTGGCCTCGGACGCGGCGAGCACCGTCGACGGCGCGGTGCTGCCGGCGGACGGCGAGTGGTCGCCGGGTGGTCGGCGGTGTGAGCCGGGGCGGGCGCAACGCGCCGGGACCGGTCGATCCGGCCGTCGCGGTGCGGTGGGGCACGATTGCCGGGGGTGGCTCTGGGCGGGGGTCTTGGGGCGGCCGGGCCGGGGTGCTGGGGTGCCCGGGGCAGCGGCGGCAGCGCCGCGGTGCCGTGACCGGCGGTGCGCCGAGGTGGCGGTGGCGAAGCGGTGCTCCGCGGGACGGCGTGATGGCTCGGGCGGGCGTGACGCCTTGGACGGGCGGCGGCCCTCGGCCTCGCGGCGCCGGCGTCAGTGGCGCCGCGGTCGCCGCCGACGCCAGGGCGTGGGCGGCACGGCGGTGCCCGGCGTGGGGGCCGGTCGGGCGGGGCGGTCCGTCCGGCGTGGCGGCCCGGGCTGGCGCGGTGACCCGGTCCCGCGCGCATCAGGGCGCGGGGCTGTCCGCCGCGTCCGGACGCCGCGGTGTGCCCTGGTCGGCGGCGGGTGCGGAGCGGCGGCGCGTCAGGAGCGGCGGCGCGGCTTGCCGGTGCGGCCGGTCTTGGGGGCCGGGCCACCGCCGGTGCGGCGCCCGCGGCCGCCGGAGCCCTGGGGCTTCTGCCCCTGCCGCTGCTGCCCCTGCTTCGCGGGGCGCCCGGCCTTCGTCCCCTGCGCGGCCTTCGCGGCCTTGGCCGCCTTCTCGTCGGGCTTGCGGCCCCGCGAACTGTTCACGGTCCGCCCGCGCACGATCCCGATGAAGTCCTCCACCAGATCGGTGGTGGCGTCCTCCGGCCACGAGAGCGCGACCTGCGACTGCGGCGTCCCCGTGATCGTCCGGTACGTGAGGTCCTTGCGGTGGTGGAGCCGGGCCAGGGACTGCGGCACGACGAGGAGGCCGATCCCGGCCGCCACCAGTTCGATCGCGTCAGCGGTCGTCGCCGGCCGCTCGAAGGCGGGAAGTCCCGGCGGGCCGTCCCAGTCGAGGGTGTCGTCCAGCGGGTGCAGGACGATCTCCTCCGCGATGTCCTCGACGGTCACCTCGTCGGCGGCGGCCACCACGTGGTCCTTGGGGACCACGACGACGGTCGTCTCCGTGTACAAGGGGATAGCGCTCAGCTCCGTACGGTCCACCGGAAGCCGCACGAAGCCGGCGTCGGCCCCGCGCTCCTTCAACAGCGCCTCGGCGTCGGCGGCCGGGGCCTGTACGAGCTCCAGCGGCACGTCGGGCAGGCGCTCGTTCCAGATCCGTACCCACTTCGAGGGCGTCACGCCCGGTACGTACACCAGCCGGAACGACGGCCCGGCGGGGGGAGCCGCGGCGGGGGCCGGGGAAGGGGCGGGGGAGGAAGATGCGTCCGAGCCTGTCACCAGGCCAGATTACCGGCCGTGGTCGGCGCGGGCGCACCTGGCCGATATTCTTGTCAGCATGACGCAGCACCAGACCGCCCAGACGATGAAGCCCGCCACCGCGGCGAAGAAGCTGGGCGTGTACCTCGATGCCACCCCCGCCGAGTTCCGCGAGGGTGTCGTCTCCCGCGCCGAGCTCAACGCGCTCCAGACCGACCCGCCGGAGTGGCTGCGCGAGCTGCGCCGCACCGGCCCGCACCCCCGCCCGGTCGTGGCGGCCAAGCTGGGCATCTCCATCTCGGGTCTCGCCCGTGGCGGCGTCACCGAGGCGCTGACCACCGAGCAGATCGAGGCCCTCAAGGCCGAGAACCCGGAGTGGCTCCAGAAGGAGCGCGAAACGCAGGCCGAGGTTCGCAAGGAAACCGTCCGCATCAAGGAGAAGCGCGCGGAGAAGGCGGCGCGGGCCGAGCGGGACTGATCGCTGATCGCTGATCGCTGATCGCCGGTGCGCGGGGCGGGGCCTCGCGCACCGGCGCCACGGCACGGGCCCGCCGGGGGCCCGGCAACGCGCACGACGCCGGGCGGGGTGTCCCAGCTCGGCGTTTCGCGTACCCGCACCCCCGTCGCCCTGTCCTTCCCGCCCTTCCCGCTCTCCCGCTCTCCCGCCCTCCGGTTCTCCCGCCCTCCCGCCGGAATTCGGGGTGCGTCGACCTCGCCCCTGATGGTGCAATCGCCGAATGGGAACCGACACCACCGAGCCCCCGATGACCATCGACCGCGGACGCTTCGCCGACGCGGTCACACCCTGGGAAGAGCCCGGCTGGCGCGATGCCGCACTCCGCTGGGCGGAGCAGACGCTCGCTCGGCGCGGCTTGGCGGAGACCGGGCCCCGCGAGGCGCGCGTACGGCCCTGGTCGATCCTCGTGCGCTTCCGGACGGGCGCGGGCGAGCGGGACGCCGTGTGGTTCAAGGCGAGCGCGCCGGCCGCCGGGTTCGAGGCGGCCCTCGGCGGGGCGCTCGCCGAATGGGTTCCCGAGCACGTCGTCGCGCCGCTCGCCGTGGACGCCGACCGTGGCTGGTCCCTCCTGCCCGATGGCGGACCGCTCTTCCGGAACGTCCTCGACGCGGGCGGCGCCGGCCCGGCGGACTGGCTCGCGGCCGTGGCGCAGTACGCGCGGATGCAGCGTGCCCTGACCCCGTACACGGACCGGATGAGCGCCCTCGGTGTGCCCAGCGCCCGTACCCGGCACCTGCCGGAGATCTTCGACGACCTCGTCGAGACCAACCCCACCCTCGGCCCCGACACCCGCCGCACCCTGCGGGCCGGGCGTCCGCGCCTGCTCGACTGGTGCGCGGAACTCGACGCCGTCGGCATCCCCGACTCGCTCGACCACTGCGACCTGCACGACGGCCAGGTCCTCGCCCCGGGCACCGGGAACTTCACCTTCTTCGACTGGGGCGACGCCGCCGTGGGCCACCCCTTCTCGAGCCTCCTGGTCCCGGCGCGGGACGTGCGGGAGCGTTACGGGCCGGAGGCCGTGGCCGGCGTCCGCGACACCTACCTGGAGCCGTGGACCGACCTGGGCGTCCCGGTGAACGACCTGCGCCGCGCGGCGACCCTCGCCGTCCGTCTCGCCGCCGTCGGACGGGCGGTCTCGTGGTTCCGCCTCTTCCCCGGCACCCCGGCCGGCGACTGCCACGAGGCGAGCGCCTACTGGATCGAGGCGCTCTTCGCGGAACCCGACCTGCTCTGACCCCCGGCCCTGTCCCGCCCCTGCCCCCGGCCCTGCCCCGCCCCGGTCTCCGACCCGAACCGCGTCAGGTCTTCACGGTGACGAGGTGCAGCAGCCTGGCGGTGTGCTTGTACGGCGCCCGCCCGGCCGTCTCGATCTCGAGCCGCTCCAGCCGGGCGTAGTACGCCGGGTCGAACTTGACGCTGTCGTCCGGGATGTAGTCGCAGAACACCCGGATCCCGTAATGGTGCACCTCCCCGCCGCCGAGCGCGCGGAGCACGTCACCGAGCTCCTCGGCGGTGTGCAGCCGCAGTTCGGCGCCGAACAGGTCGGTGTGCACGCTCTCGGCGTCCAGCGCCGCTCGGACGGCCTCGGGATCCATCGTCCGCACCGCCGCGCGCAGCGCCTCCGAGTGCCGGTTCATGGTGATCACCGACAGCAACCCGCCCGCCCGCAGCGCGCCGAGCGCGACGCGCAGGGTGCTCGCGGTGTCCGGGGCGTAGGGGAGCAGGCCGTGACAGAGCACGGCGTCGAAGTCACCGTCGGCCAACTCCTGCGGCAGTGATGAGACATCGGCTTGGACGCACGTGATCCGCCCGGCCAGGCCCGCCTCGGCGGCGCGCCGCGCGGCCGTCGCCAGCATGGCCGGCGCGTGGTCGACCACGGTCACCTGATGACCGCGGGCCGCCAGCCGCACCGCGTCCCCGCCGTCTCCGCCTCCGAGGTCGAGCACCCGCAGGGGTCCGGCGCCCAACTCGTCGAGGTGCCGGGCCAGACAGGCCTCGGCCACGGCGTACCGCAGCCGCCCCCAGGGCGCCTCCTGCCAGTCCTGCCAGGCGGCGAGGGCCGTGTCGAAGGTGGCGGGCCCCCCGGGGTTCTCGGGCTTCTCGGGACCTGTCCTGGAAGGGGCTGCGGTGTACTGCGGGCCGGAATCGTGCATCAAGTGACCTTATCCGCCCGGCCGGAGACTCGTCGGCCTCAGGGTCTCAAGGCCTCGACAGCTTCGACAACATCAACGGCCTCGACAGCTTCAACGGCTTCTTCAGCCCCTCCGCTCCTGGCTTCTCTGGCCTCGTCACGCTCAACGCCCCTGCCGGAATCGGCCGTGCGAAGATCGCGTCGTGAACGATCTACGCTTCCGCCTCGCCGAGGCCGCCGATGTCCCCACGGTCGTGCGTCTGCGCGACGACGCAGCCCGCTGGATGCTGGCCCAGGGCGTCACCGGCCAATGGCGGCCCGGTGAACTGGGCGGGGATCACTTCCGCCGGATCATGGACAGCGGGGAGATATGGCTCGCCGAGGCCGCCGACGGTGTGGTCGGGGCCTGGGAGCTGTGGTGGGAGGACGAGGACGCCTGGGGGCCGCAGCCGCCCACGGCCGGCTACGTGCACCGGCTGATGGTGGACCACGGCAAGGTTGCTCCCGGAACGGGGCGGCATCTTCTGGGAGTTGCCGAGCGACGCGTGGCCGAGGCGGGCCGATCGCTGGTGCGCCTGGACTGCTTGGCCGGCAACGAGCGCCTGACCTCCTACTACCTCAGGGCCGGTTACCGGGCCGTCGGGCGCAAGGAGGGCAAGCCGCAGCCCGGTGGCATGCCCAAGTCGTTCACGCTCCTCGAGAAGTCCGTGGGGGACGGCGCGGCGTAGGAAGCGCGGCACCTCCGGCCGACCCACGGCATCGACGCGGGCCTCCTGCCGCGACAACCGCCCTCAGTCGGCGCCCAGGCGTCCCGGTACGGATTCCCGCAGCGCCCGGGTGAGCGCCGCGATCGCCGGGTGCGGGCCGGCGCCGCTGCGGAAGGCGATGCGGGTCCGGCGCCGGACCGGCAACGGCGTCAGGCACACGCCGGGCGGCGGTGCCGTCGCCCCCAACTCCGGTACGACAGCGACTCCTTGCCCCGCGCCGACGAAGGCGAGGACGGTCGCGAACTCGTCCACCTGGTGCCGTACCCGTGGCACGAAGCCGGCGGTCCGGCACACCTGCTCGGTCACCTGCCGGCACAGCGTGTCCGGGCCTGCCATGATCCACGGCGCGTCCCGCCAGTGAGCCAGCAGCGTCAGCCCTTCAGGACCCGCGGCCGCGGGAGCGTGCGAAGCGAGATACATCGCCTCCTCGCACAGCGGCTCGGCCGCGAGTCCCGGCTCCAGGGGCGCGGGCACCAGGTCGTAGTCGTGGACCAGCGCCACGTCCAGGTCCCCGGCGCGCAGTGCGTGCGCGACCCCCGCCGGATCGGTCTCGGACACCATCGGTTCCAGGGCCGGGTGCCGGGCCGCCAGCAGGGCGAGCGCGCCCGGCACGATCGTGCGGGTCGCGGTGGGGAAGGCGCCGATCCGCAGCGGTCCGGCCGGACCGTGCCGGGCTTCGGCGAGCTCGGCGGCCGCCTGCTCCAGGCGTTCGAGGACCGCCTCCGCGTGGCGCACCAGGTTCGCCCCGGCCGGAGTCAGCCGTACGCCGCGACCGGACCGTTCGAGAAGGGCCACCCCCGCCTCCCGCTCCAGGGTGCCGAGCTGTTGGGAGACCGCTGAGGGGGTGAACGACAGGGCCTCCGCGACCGCGGCGATGGTGCCCCGCAGGGCCAGTTCGCGCAGCAGGCGCAGTCGTCGTACGTCGAGCATCAGCTCAGCTTACGGTTCGCATCGGAAAAGCGAACTGGACCTGAGGCTTCCGCTCACCCACCCTCGACTCATGGCACAGGACTTCACCCCGTACGGGGTTCACGTACCGCTCGTCACTCCCTTCGCGCCCGACGGCCGCCCCGACCTCGACGCGCTGGCGGGCCTCGCGCACGCCGCCCTCGACGGCGGCGCGGCCGGGCTGGTCGCCCTCGGCACCACCGGGGAGGTCGGCGCGCTGGATCCCGACGAGCGCCGCGCCGTCGTCGACGCCTGCGCGCGGGTCTGCCGGGCCCGCGGGGGCCAGCTCGTGGTCGGCGCGGGCGGCGGTGCGACCGCGCAGGCCGCCCGGGAACTCGCCGAGCTGGGCCGTCGGCCCGAGATCCGTGCGGCTCTGGTGACCGTCCCCGCCTTCATACGGCCTTCGCAGGACGGCGTCGTCGCCCACTTCGCGCGGCTGGCCGCCGAGAGCCCCGTTCCGGTGATCGTCTATCACATCCCGTACCGCACCGGCCGCTCCCTCGACGCCGACACCCTGCGCGCCCTCGCCGCCCTCCCGGGCGTCGTCGCGGTCAAGCACGCCGTGGGCGGCGTCGACCACGACACCGTCGACCTCCTCGGTGACGTGCCGCCCGGCTTCGCCGTCCTGGCCGGCGACGACACGTTCGCCTCGCCGATGCTCGCTCTCGGCGCGGCCGGCGGCATCCTCGCCTCCGCCCACCTGGCCACGGACCGCTTCGTCGCCCTCGTCGACGCCTGGCACGGGGGCGACCCGGCCCGTGCCCGGGTCCTCGGTCACCACCTCGCCCGCCTGTCCACCGCTCTGTTCGCCGCACCCAACCCGACCGTCCTCAAGGCCGTCCTCCACGCCCAGGGCCGCATCCCCACCCCCGACGTGCGCCTGCCGCTCCTCCCGGCTTCGGGGGATGCGGTGACGGCGGTCCTGAAGGAACTGGCCGCGGTGGAGGCGCTCGCCTAGACGGTCGTGCCGCGGCGCCGGATCCGTGGGTGGGGGCGTCGCGGTTCGCGGCCCGGGGTCAGGCGACCGGGGCCCGTTCCGCTTCCCCGTCGTGCGCCGGTGTCGCTTCCGCGTCCCGCCACGGGAGCAGCAGCGGGGTCGCGAGCAGCAGGACACCGGCGGCCGCGATCGCCGCGCGCGGGCCCACGGCCGCGGCGAGCAGCCCCCATGCCGCGGTGAGGGCCGCGATCACGGCCCGGCCGCTGACGGTCCACGCGGAGAGCGTGCGGGCCGTACGGTCCTGCGGCGTCCGCTCCAGGCGGCGTGTCGCGGACAGCGGGTTGAACACCCCCGTGCAGGCGATGAGACCGAACTCGAGCACCATCACGAGCACCAGACCCGCCGAGCCCGGCCCGACGAACGCGAGCCCGACCGGCCACAGTGTCCGCAGCGACCCGCACGCCAACATGACCCGCCGCGCCCCGAACCGGGCGGCCAGCGGGCGGGCGAGCCGTGAGCCGAGGAGACCGCCGGCGCAGGGCAGCGCGAAGGCGAGCCCGTACTGCCAGGGCGCGAAGCCGAGCCGGTCGAGGAGCAGCACGGCGAGCAGCGGCTCCGGGGCGAGGATCAGGCCGTTCACCAGGACGGTGTGGAAGAACAGCGGGCGCAGCACCGGATCGCCCAGGATGTGCCGCCACCCCTCCGTCAGCTCACCGGCCCGCGACCGCCGAGGGACGTCAGGTCCGGGACCGGGCGGGGGCGCCAGCGCGGGACCGGGCGGGGGAGTCGGTACGGGACCGGGCGGGGGAGTCGGTACGGGACCGGGCGGGGGAGTCGGTACGGGACCGGGCGGGGGAGTCGGTACGGGACCGGGCGGGGGTGCCAGGGCGGGGCCTGGCGGGGGCGCCGGTGCGGGACCTGGCGGAGGCGCCCGTACGGGAAGCGGCTCGCGCACGGTGATCGCGCGGATGCCCAGCGCCGACAGGAGATGGCCGGCCGCGTCCGCCGCCACCGCCGCCACCGGGCCGAGGACCCCGACGAGGGCGCCGCCGAGCGGCGGCCCGAGGAGGATCGACGTCCAGGTGGTGGCCTCGAAGCGGCTGTTGGCGATGAGCAGGTCGTCCGGTTCGACGAGCCACTTCAGGTACGCGCCGGAGGCGGCGCCGAACGTGATGCCCGCCGCGGCCACGACCACCGAGACGACCAGGAGCTGGGTGAAGCCGAGCAGCCCCAGCGCGAAGGCGGCCGGCACGCTCAGCAGGGCCGCGCAGCGCGTCAGGTCCATCGCGATCATCACCGGCCGCTTGCGACGGAACTCCACCCACGGCCCCGACGGCACCGCCAACCCCGCGCCGACGGCGGCACCGACCGAGGCCAGCGCCGCCACCTGCGTCGGACCGGCGTGCAGTTCCCGGATGGCGAGGAGCGGCAGGGAGTTGAAGGCGAGCGACGACCCGAACGCGCTCACCCCGTACGCCGCCCACAGCAGCCCGAACCGTCGCCCCAGCGCCACCTGTCCGCCCACCTCCCACCGATCGTTGACCCGCGGCATCAAAGCGGCCGGAGGAGCAGCAGGTCAAACAACCTGGACGATGCAGGCCCACAACCCATGGTTGTGTTCCTGAGGTGGGCCGCATGGACCTGGACGCCGTGCGCACCGTCGTCGCCACCGCCGAGGCGGGCAGCTTCCACCTGGCCGCCGCCGAACTGGCGATCACCCAACAGGCCGTCTCCAAGCGCATCGCCGCCCTGGAGAAGGACCTCGGCGTCCGTCTCTTCACCCGCACCCCTCGCGGGGCGCGCCTCACCCTCGACGGGCAGGCGTTCCTGCCGCACGCCCGGGCCCTCCTGGTCGCCGCGGAGCGTGCCCTCGCCTCCGTGCGCCCCGGGCAGCGCGCGCTCCGCGTCGACGTCATCGGCTCCCGCCTCGCCCCGTCCGCATTGCTCCGAGGCTTCCACCGGGCCCACCCCGACACCGAACTCGACGTCGTCCACCTCTTCGACGCCGCCGAGGCGCTCGCCGCCCTGCAGGCCGGTGCCATCGACGCGTCCTTCCGTGCCGCCCCGGCGCCCGGCCACCCGCTGCCCGGGGGCATCCTCGCGGAGCACGTGCTCGACGAACCGCACGACCTCCTGACCGGCCCCGCGCACGCTCTCGCGGGCGCCGCCTCGCTGACCCCCGCCCGGCTGGTCGGGCACCGCATCTGGATCCCGGGCATCGTCCCGGGCACCGAGTGGGCCGCGTACTACGAGGACCTGGCCGCCGCGTTCGGCCTCACCATCGAGTCGACGGGGCCCGACTTCGGCATCGACGCGCTCTTGGACGTCATCGCCGACACCCCCGCCCTGGCGACCCTCGTCGGCGCGCAGACCCGACTCGTCCGGCCCACCGGCCACGCGCCGCGCCGCATCCCGGTCGTCGACCCGACGCCCGTGTACCCGCACGCACTCCTCTGGCACCGGGACAACTCCCATCCCGCGCTCGGGGCACTGCGCGCCCATCTGTCGGCGCAGGCAGCCGAGCAGCCGAGTGCTGCGGCCTGGACGCCCGGGTGGGCGAGGGCATGGGCGCGGAAGCCAGCGCGGAAACCAGCGCGGGAGCCTGCTCGGAAAACCGCTGGGGAACCGGCGCCGACAAGGGCCCGCCGGAGGTGAAGGCCCGTCCGGGACCTACGGAACCTCCGGAACCGTGACATGTACATAACGCGTCCCTGTGCGTGCGCCGGGTGAGGCGATCACCCGCGCGCCCCCGTCCCCACGAGGCCCTGCCGGGTCCGCGACGAGGACCCGTCCCCCAACGAGGAGGAGCACGCACCATGGCTACCCACGGCACGACCCCGCCCCCACCCCCCGGCCAGAGACGGGGAGGCTGCCTCTCGTCCCTGCTGGTCCTCGCCGTCATCCTCGGCCTCGCCTACGGCGCCTCCACGTACTTCGACGACAAGGACTCGTCCCCCTCCGCCTCCCCGTCGTCCGGCGGTGACAAGACGAGCTCCTGGAACGTCGGGGACTGCGGCGGCCCCGACCCCGACGACGCCCCCGACGGCTACCGGGCGGTGGACTGCGGCGACTCCGGCGCCACGTTCAAGGCGCTCGCCGTGATGGAGGCCAGCATCCTGCCCGACGCCATCCAGTGCCCGGCCGGCACGGACCTCATCATCCAGGTCAAGATCTCCTTCGGGTCCGGCGGCGACAAGAGCGGCGGCATCCCCAGCAAGACCGTCTGCGGACGCAACCTCAAGGGCGACCACCCCGGCGACGCGGGCGCGGGCGGCGGACAGCTCGTCAAGGGCGACTGCGTGACCGGCACCGCTCAGGAGGTGCCCTGCGCCCAGGCCGCCGGCAGCGGCTACAAGGTCCTCGGCCTCGTGAAGGACGCGAAGGAGTGCCCCTCCGGCACCACCGAGCCCATGCGTCTGACCCTCGCCATCGGCAGGCCGTACGACGTGATCTGCGCCGCGAAGGCCTGACCGGAGGCAGTCGACGCCCCGCCCCGCCCCGCCCGCCCCGGACGGAACGGGGCAGGGCCGCGAGCCGGTCAGGCCGGTCCACCGTCCCCGCCCGGGTATTGCGGTTGCCGCTCAGGCCGGCCCGCTGCGATCCTCGGCCCGTATGCCGGAGGGGGCGGGCGACCCGCGTGCCCCGTCGTCGACGACCGTGCCCGCGCCGCGCGGGGGGAGCGAGGGCGAGTGAAGGAAACGGGTACGGGGCCGGAACCGGCCTGGTTGGTGGCCGCGAACGTCGTCGCCTGGCGTCGGCACGGCGCCGACGGACAGCAGCTCCTCCCCGGGACGAAGAGCTTCAAGGGCGGCGCGAAGGTGTACGTGGCGGCCGTGTACTGGGGTCCGGGAGGCGACCGACTGACCGTGATCGGCCGCGAACGACACACCTGCCGCTGGATCGTCATCGACACGGCGACACGCCACCTGTACGGCTTCCGCCCCAAGCTCGTGCACACCCCCCGCGTGCTGGCCCGCCTCGACGACGTACGCAACCGGCGCGGGTTCGGCCCGGACGAGGCACGCACCTTCTCGGAGACACTCGAGCGGTACGCCCAGCGGGACCGGGCCGAACAGTTCCCCCACAGCCCGCACCCGGACCACTGCCTGTGCCACGTGTGCCTCACCGGAGAGGGAGTGCCGCCGGGCCGTCACTCACCGACCTCGCTGTGCGCCGGCCCTGAGTCGTAGCGGTCGAGAAACTCGTTCGCCGGCACGTCGAGCGCCCGCAGCCGGGAGAACACCTCCGCACCCGCGCCCAGTTCCTCGTCGCCGTCGGAGATCCGGTACGCCTGCACCAGGTCGAGGACTTCGAAGTCGCTCTCCCTCGCGTACCCGTCCGACTCCCGCTCGGCCAGTTCAACGGCTTCGTCGTGGGACCGTGCCCGGAACAGCACGACGCGCTCTTCGTACGACGGGGGTGCTCCCGCAGGGCGTCCTGCGCGACGACCACTCTCTCGTGCCGTATCCCTGGGAGCCACTGAGGCCTCACCTCCGGGCCTTCGAGTACACCCTGGTCAGGCCGCCCGCCGTGCGTTCTCCACGACTGCGCAGATTTCGCGAAGGGTAACGACGTGGTGTGCGATGGGGGCTGCCCCTGGTGTGGCGGAGGATGGTGCCCATGCGCGCTCTTTTCGACCACCCCGAGCCCCGTCGCGTCTCGCCGGGCGAGTACCCCATGTGGGACCGGGCTCTCGCCCTTCTCAACCGGGATCTGGCGGTGACCCTTCCCGAGCAGGAACCCCTGCAGTTGTTGGCTCTTCCGCCCTGCGATGCGGATGAGCCGGAGAACGTCTACGTCGCTCTGGCCAATGGCGAGTGGCACGGCAATTGCCTGTACCAGGACTCGTCGGACGACCCTGCCTCTGCGCTGGCGATCGTTGCCGATGCCGCGCAGGAGACCGTCACCGAGCTTCTGTGGCAGGCGTGGCCCGTGTGTGCCGAGCATGGCCTGGGCATGCATCCGAGGGATGCGGACGGGGAGCTGTCCTGGTGGTGCGCGGGAGAACGGTCGCGTCGCGGCCCGGCCCATATCCGTGCGGCCGTGGGCGCGCTCGACACGTTCGTCCGCCCACGTCACCTCCCTCGCAAGAGTCGGGCGAGTTGATGTCCCACTGCGCCACAGTCGTTGGTCCAGCTGAGGCTGGACGGTACCGAGGTCCGGGTGCGTCGCACGAGGGCGACCTCGGACGTCGTCCTGCCGTGGGATGACCTCGGCCGCTCTTCGGAGGGGCCAAGTCCACCGGCGATCGCGTCATCGACCACCTCGGCCCCAGGCGCGCGCCGGCCGCGCGCCGCCTGCGCGACCTCGCTCTCACGGGATGACTCCCGCAGCATGCGGGACTTGAGAGGTCCACAGGAGACCGGCCTGGGGAACTTCGGGACAGCCGACATCGGCAGCCCCGAAGTTCCCCACGGCCGGAGATGGCTCCCCGCCTCGCGGTCTCGGAGGAGAATCAGTCGAGGCAGAACTCGTTGCCCTCGATGTCCTGCATCGTGATGCACGACTCGTTGACGCCATCGGCGCGCTGCGTCAGCACGTGCTTCGCGCCGAGCGCCATCAGCCGTGCGCACTCGGCCTCGAGTGTGGCCAGGCGCTCCTCACCCACGAGCCCGGCGCCGACCCGCACATCGAGGTGCACCCGGTTCTTGACGACCTTGCCCTCGGGAACTCGCTGGAAGAGCAAGCGCGGGCCCACACCCGAAGGATCGGTGCACGCGAAGTAGATCTCATCCTCGGGCGGCAGCGAGCGGTGGTACTCCTCCCACGTCGCAAAGCCCTCCGGGACCGTAGGGACGACGTACCCCAGCACCTCGCACCAGAAGGCGGCGAGGCGCGCAGGCTCCGCGCAGTCGAAGGTCACTTGGAACTGCTTGATCGTTGACATCGGCGCACGATAACAGGGGCCCGGCTCATCTCCCCAGGTCGGGAGGTCCGCATCACGTTGTCGGGAGGAGGCGTCCGCCACCCGCTGCTGTGTCGTGCGGTCGCAGGGGCGGACCGAGCTCAGTGCCTCCTCAAGGGAAACCTGGGATGCGATCTTGGCCGGCCACTCCCGAGCTGCAAAAGATCAGCTGCTGACGCCGATCCGCATGCTGTTCACACGCTGCTCACCGGTAGGCGGCGGTCAGGACGACCGACGTCCTTCCGGGGCGAGGCGGTCGAAAACCAGTGGAGCGGCGTCGGTGTGCGCCATTACCGTGCTGGCGGACCGATTCGCCTGAGCAAGGACGTGCCGTTGTACACCGTGTGAGACCTCCCGAGTGCTGATTCGTCGCGCGTCGCGCCTGTGCGCCGTGCTCCTTTCTGCTGCGGATTTCTCACTGGAATCGGTGTATTTCTGTGCTCAATACCTGGGTCGTCGCGCCCACATGCCTGCCGCTCGTTCGCCGCCGTTGCCACTCGTGCGCGTCCGAACTCTTCCGGCCGAGCGCCAAGTTCCGCGTCAACGCCCACCACAAGCTCATCGACGTCTGGCTCCTCGTGCTCTGTACCGCTTGCGGGGAGACCGCGAAGCTCACGGTCCTGGAGCGGGTGCACGTGCGCTCCGTACGACCCGAGCTGCTGGACCGACTGCATGCCAACGACGGTGGCCTGACAGCCGAACTGCTCCAGGACCCGGTCGTGCAGCGCCGCAATCGCTTCGCCCTCGACTGGACCGACGCCTGGCGTCTCGACACCGGCGGATCGGATCACCTGGACGGCGAGGTGATCGACGTCTCGGTCCGCTTCGCGGCGCGGATCCCCGTCCGGCCCGTGCGACTGATCGCCGAAGGGTGCGGCCTCTCACGGGCCGAGGTCGAGAGACTCCTCACGGAGGGGAGGCTCGTCTCCGCCGTCCGGCTGGGCGGCAAGCTGTCGGACGACTTCACCTTCACGCTCAAGCGCTGAGCCCGCACGGGACCACGGGCCCGTCCGGCGTCATCCGCCGGACGGGCCCCAGGCAAGGGTCCCCGCATCCCGGGCCACGATCCGCCGGGACGACGGCCGCCGCCGTCGCGCCCCTGGTGCCACGAACCGGTGCCGTATCAGGCGACGTCTGCCCTGTGGTCGGTGCAAGCGGGTCTGCGTAGCGCGGTTACTCGGTGTCGAGCTGGTGGTCGGCCCATATGTAGCTTTCGGGCAGCAGGTCGGTGATGAGGGCGGTGCGGACGCGATCGCCTTCGCCGACGATGACCTTGAGGGTCGGGAAGTAGTCGAGGAGGACCTGGCGACACCGGCCGCACGGGGGAACGACCCCTCGGTCGCGGTCGCCCACCGCGACGATCGTTTTCAGCTCGTAGGCGCCCTGGGCGGCAGCCGCCCCGATGAGGACCAGCTCGGCGCAGGGCCCTCCCGTGAAGTGGTAGGCGTTCACCGCGGTGACGATGCGGCCGTCCTGGGCGCGGGCAGCGGCTGCCATGGTGTGGTTGTCGCCCCGGCAACGAGTGCGAGCAACCTGCTCCGCTGCCCGGATGAGCTCGTGGTCGACGGGATGGGTCTGCGTGGTCATTCTCTCTGCCTTCGTCAGGTGTCACGCGACGTTGACCCGCGTGGCGAGGGAGCGCAAGCGAATATCGGCCCGGCCCAGGTGCCGACCGGTGCCTGCTGCGGCAAGCCCTGTCGTCAGATGTCACGCTCACGGATGGAAGGCGGCCCTCCCCAAGGGCTGCGTCCCGGGCAGGACGGCGGTGGCAGAGCGCCAGGTCGCCGCCCTCCTTGCCTGCGGCGGTGGCACCGACGACGTCTGGAGCGACAAGGTCCCGAGCGACGCCGAACTGCACGCCGCAACCTTCGCCCCGGCCACCGGCGCGCTCCTGTGGTCCGCCCCGCTCGGGGGCCGGAGCGGCATCCTCTGGGACGCCCGTGCAGACTTCGTCTCCGCCGACCCGGTGGTCGTGGCAGCCTCGGCATCGGGCGACTCCGACTCAGGGGCCTACTTCTCCTTCGGCGGCAACGGCCGCCCGAACCCGCCGATCGATTTCAGCGGTCCCTACGGCGAGATCCCGTACTACGAGCGGCTCAAGGCGGTCTCGGAGGGCACCAGGCTCGACGCCCCGCCCCGCCGAGGAGAGACGCCGCGCTATTACCGCTACCGCCTGACCACCTTCGACCTGGCCACCGGAATTCCCGTATGGGGCGGGACCCACGACGACGACCGCCTCGACGGTGCCACCCGGCACCACCTCCTCCTCCAGGACGGGAAACTCACCGTCCCCACCTCGCCCCACCGCAGTTCCTGCTTCGGCCTCCGTGCCCTCGGCGCCGCCACGGGCGAGCAGCGCGACGCCCGTAGCTTCCCCGATGGCAAGGACCCCGCGAACGCGCTCTTCGAGTACCGAATGCACGGTGAATGGTTCGACTTCGGCACGCTGGACCCGGTGCAGACCATCACTCATGCCCTGAGCACGGGCGCTGTCGCAGTGCCCGAAGAACCGCCAGCGGAGGCCGTACCCGAGCCGCCGCCCTTCGACGAACTGGCCCTATTCCGCAGCACGCTCACCAGGCTGTACGGCCCGGGAGCCACCTTCATCCTCTGGGAGTTCGCGGAGCAGGCAGGGTGGTCCGAGCAGGGCGCCCGGAAACACCTGATGCAGCTGGTCGAGAACGGCTACCTCCGGCTCGTCGGACGTGACATGGTCCAGTCGGACTGGGTCCGCCAGAAGTACAAGGTGCTCCGGTAGTCACTTCGCGTCCCCATCGTTCGTACAGGTGACAACACGTGCCCGCCATTCTCTGCTGGCGTACGGCATCGACGCCGCACCCCACCAATGCTGCTAGGGTCTGTTGCGAAAGTGGATCTTGTTCGTTCGTGATCACGTCTCGTTGGACGTGTGAATCTGACGAATGGCCAGTGGGCCTGGCTTGAGCCGTTGCTGCCGCGGGGTATCAAGCCGGGCCATCCGCAGGTGGCGCGCTGGCCTGCTGAGTGCATCGGGCAGGGGCGCCGGTCGGTACGCGAGCCGCTGCCGGGTAACGTACATCTCTTCGGGCGCCGTTGGGGCCTGGAGTCCAAAAGGTGAATGCCGATGACGCTTGGCGAACTGCCTGTCGTGTGGAGCTTGCCCCCTGAGGATGCCCGAGCCGGATGGCGGGCCTTGTGGTGGAGCGTCGGACCGAGCAACGAACTCGCGGTGATGCTGATCCAAGAACGGAACCTGCGCCGTTCCCCACATATCAAGGGATGGGTCGGATGGAGCGTGACGGCTCCGTGTGACGGCGTATTGGTTGTGGTGTCGGGCGGGGTGGAACACCGCACCCCCGTAACCGGCATAACCCCAAGGACCAGCCACTTGGCCCTGCTCTCGTGGTCACGGTTTCTGCTGGTGTCCGGCCGTACACGCCGGGACCAGAACGGGATCTGGGAGAGGAACGCGGTTGTGCACTCCCCCGGGGGATACCCGGTAAGTCACTTCTGTATCGGCGACGACATCGACTACATCATCACCGACCGCGACGGAGGCATCTGGACCTCGTACGGTGACGAGGGCATCTACGGAGACCACCCGGAGAGCCGTGACGGCCTGGCCCGCTGGGACACTGACGGTTCTCACACCTGGAGCCCTAGGTGTTCTGTCCAGGGAGGTTGTGGACGGGTGATGCAGGTCTCGGCTGAGGAATCTTGAAATGGGTGAGGGCCTTCTGGCCTGGTGTGGATTGCGACATCTGCACCGGCGACCAGAAAGGCCCTGCACGCCGATGCCGGAGACAAGACCATCCTCGCGCGTGCGGGGAGCAGCGCCGGGTCCAGCAGCTCGTGCAGTCGGGAGCGCCGAGCCGGCCGAGTGGCTGGCCGACAAGGCCCGTGCAGCGCTCCTCGCCCGCGACCCGGTCACCGGACGCTGGCTGCACGATCTCACTGTCCCGGGCGCGGTCGTGATGGGCCCTGAGCTGGACACCGAACCCGGGGGAACGAGTGATCCCGCCGATGCCGGCATGAGCTACGTGCAGTGGTTCAGGATCACCCTGACGCCTATCTGAACCGGTTGGGGCCCGAACACCCGCACCGAGGGGGACGCAGGCGCCCCAAGGACTGCAGGCGACAGCCATTGCCTGACTGCGAGGTCAGCATTGGGCGATACGGGTCTTCGTATGCTTCAGGCTGACGACTCTGTTTGCGTATTCCTTACCAGCGAGCTCTTTCTTCCAGGTGTCGGATGAAATCTCCTTTGTGCCGAAGTAGGACATCTTCCACCATTGTCCGGAAGCATCCCTGAAGTAGACCTTTGATAGCCCGTAATTTCCGGTTTTCTCCTTGAAATCCGGTTGTTCCGTCGCTAGGTCGTTGAAGTCGATGGTCAAGGTGGTGCATGGGGGGACGGACGGTGTCCTCACCACGTAGTCCTTCTCGTTCGTGACGGAAACTTCCGCCAGGACCTCTCGCACAGTCTTGCGTGAATAGTTGTCGACTACGATCCACCGCCTGGCGGCGTCACTGTCGAAATCTAGGTGAACGTCAACTGCATCCGCCTGCTCAGCTTTTTCCTTATCGTCGTCTTCTCGCTTCTGATCCAGCTGATCCTGTGAGGTCTGCACGCTGTAGTAGGTGACGATGCCGGTGAAGATCAATCCGATGCCGGCCGCCAGACCGCCGATCGCGCCCCCGACCTCGATCCACCTAGACGGACCCTTCCTACTAACGCCGTTTCCGCGCATCTTGCTCGCGACCTTATGTAACCGCTTGTGCCGCCCGCGCATCGCCTTGACCACAGTGCCTCCATCACTCCTTGATCAACGACTGACTTTAGGCGCTGGCCTAGTTGGACACCGTCCGTGTTGCTGGTCTGTTGCAGAGGACAGGGGGAGTGTTTGGCGAACTCGATGCCATCATGGGCTACGTGCAGCGCTTCAGTTTCACCCTGACGCCCGCCTGATCCCGGTCAGGCTTCACCCGCACCGCGGCGGGACCCTCACGCGGACGTCACCTTGCAGTGGCCGCCATCTCCACCGCGTCTCCAAACCAGCGCACCGGCATGGTCATCCCGATCCCCTACTCACCGGCTTCTCGTGTGAAGGGGCGCAGCGACGTTCGGCGGCCTGGCGGCTGGCGACGCCGAGGGGGTAGGCGGTGTCGGCACCTGCTGCAGCAACATCAGGGCGGCCAGCGCCTGCCCGGCCCGGGCGGTCAGGAGCCCCGGGCCTGCAGTAGTCATTGAGCGTTTTCAGCGTGACCACTCATCGGGTGACGCCAGTGAGGTCGAGGCGAGCGCCGCAACGCACAGGGCTCCCGCGCCGTTGAGGGAGGTGTTCGACGTCTCAACCCATCAGCGCAGGAGCCCTATTGGTTTCCTATCCTGCCGCACTCGACCTCCCTCACCCTCTGGTCGAGTGGGTCACCATGCTCATCGTCACCCGCGAGGGTGACCGGCGGTGCAAGCTCTCGCCGCACCAACGGGCGCTCGTCGCTCTGGTGTACTTGCGCCGCCACGACGCCCTCGCCCGCATCACGGCCGGGTTCGGGATATCCGTCGGCACCGCCCACGCCTATGTCACCGCTGTCACCGGAATGCTCGCTGATCTCGCTCCCGGCCTGCTCAAGACACTGCGTGAGCACGATCCGGACTTCGTCCTGCTGGACGGGACCCTCGCCGAGTGTGACCGTGTCGGCGACGGCCGAGCGGACTACTCCGCCAAGCATCGCCGGCACGGCGTGAACATCCAGGTCGTCACCGATCCCCAGGTGGACCTCGAGACCGTCCGGCACTTCCCGGTCGAGCTTGACGAGGAACTTCTTGAACTCCTCGGCCCGGTGCCGGCGGTGCAGGGAACCGATGACCTTGCCGGTGGCGACCTCCAGGGCGGCGAACAGGGTGGTGGTGCCTGCGCGGACGTAGTCGTGCGTGACGCGTTGCGGCACTCCGGGCATCATCGGCAGCACCGGCTGAGAGCGGTCCAGGGCCTGGATCTGCGACTTCTCGTCCACGCAGAAGACCAGGGCCCGCTCGGGCGGGTCCAGATAGAGGCCGACGACATCGTGGACCTTGTCGACGAAGTACGGATCCGTCGACAGCTTGAACGTCTCCGAGCGGTGCGGCTGCAGGCCGAACGCCCGCCAGACCCGCGACACCGTCGACTGCGACAGGCCCAGTTCCTTCGCTATCGACCGTGTCGACCAATGCGTCGCGTTCTTCGGAGCGGACTGCAGCGTCCTGGTGACCAGCGCGGCCACCTGCTCGTCGGTGACCGACCGGGGACCGCCCGAGCGGGGCATGTCCCCCAGCCGGCGATCCGGTGCTCGACGAAACGAGCCCGCCACCGGCCCACCGCATGCGCGGTCGAGCCGAGTCGGGCCGCCACGTCCTTGTTCGAGGCACCCTCCGCGCAGGCCAGGATGATCCGGCACCTCAAGGCCCACGCCTGCGGCGTGGAACGGTGCCGCACCCATCCCTCGAGCGCAGCCCGTTCCTCGCCGGAAAGGATCAACTCGGCCTTCGGCCGCCCAGTACGCGCCACAGGCCAAGCTTATACATCTGAACAGAATTCCTGACTCAGAAGACTAGAGAGGGCCCTTCGTGCCCGGCTGGACGGCGGCGCAGCGGGAGGGCTCGTTCGTGCCGTGCTGGTACCAGACGGAGTCGACGACCCTCCCGTCAGGAAGGGTGTGCCGGGCAGGGCCGTCGCAAGGGACGAAGCCGGCGCTGCTCAGGGCTCCACGACAGTGGGCGTTCGACTCCTCGGTGCCCGCCCGCACGACCTCCACCCCGAGGTGGGCGTGGGCGAACCGGAGGGTGGCCTGGACGAGTTCGGCACCCAGGCCCTGACGCCTGTACGCCGGCGCGACGTGGACGCCGATGCTTCCGTCGTCCATCGTGAGCGAGCTGCTCCCCACGACGCGGCCGGTCGCCGTCTCCATGGCCACCAGTTGGTTCCTGGGCCCGTGGCCGTCCGGTACGAACGGCCGGGTCAGCTGCCGGCGCGAGCGGGCGCGCAAGGCGCGCAGTCGCTCGACGCGATTGGCGTCGTCGATGCCGAGGAGATGCTCGGCCGTCGCGGTGTTCATCACGGAGCCGGCGGGCCAGCCCAGCCACCGCTGGGCCTCCGCGTCGGCTGCCGTCGCCTCGGCGATCGCCAGCTCCAGGTGATCCCGGGGCGTCCGCAGCACCAGCCGCGCGGTGCGCACGACGTGGTGACCGCCACCACACCCGACGGGCGCGCGGGGCGGGCGACGTGCTCCTCCACGCCACAGCGTCGATATCTCCATGACCAGGGACTTTACAGTCGCCCCGTCGCCCCGTCGCCCCGTCGCCCCGTCGCCCCGTCGCCCCGTCGCCCCGTCGCCCCGTCGCCCCGTCGCCCCGTCGCCCCACCGCCCAGTCGCCCCCATGCCGGACGTGCGAGGGTGGTGCCGGGTTCAGCGGTGCGTCGCCGCCCGCCGGTCCGCCGTCGCCAAAGTCGTGTTGACGACCACCACGAGCCCGAACACGACAGCGGCCGTGTGCCAGCCCATGGCGTACAGGGCGGCCACGGCGGCGCCGAAGACCAGCGCCTTCACGACCAGGATGCCCGGGAGCGGTACGGCGATCCGTGCCTTGGGGGCGGCGAAGAGGCCCCAGAGCACGGCTGCCGCCGCAGGGGCGGCGACAGCGAGAACGAGACGAAGGACGACGCCGTCGGCGCTCTGCCAGCCCCACCACCCGAGCGCGGCGAGGGCCGCGAGTTCCAGGAGGAACGCGAGTCCCTCGTTGACCACGTGGAGGGGAGTGGGAAGCCTCATGGGGCGCATTCTGCGCCATGATTCCCGCGCGGTGCCCCCGGTCCCGGCTCCTACGCTCCCCAGCCCCGGCCCGGTCCCGGCCTCAGATCTGGTCATGGCCCCGGCCGGATCTTCCCCGGCCCCGCCCCGCCCCGCCCCGGCCTCCGCCCCCGCCCCGTGGCCCCTTCCCGCCCCTCGCCCCGCCGTGCCCGTCCCGGTGCCGATGCCCTGAACAGGACCTCGTCGCGGAATGTCGTAACTGCACTCCTTCGTCCCCGACTTGGCGTGCCGTCAGATCAACAATGGGTAACGGAAAGGGATATGGCGGGCAGAATCCTTCCCTCCGGTCCCGGCCGCCTGGGATCTTGCGTCCACCCCACACAACACAGGGCCCGGCCGGTGCCACCAGCACCTCCGGGTCATCGGAGGACGCATTGTTTTCCCACATATCGAGTCGGCTGAGACTCCCGGTCGTGGCTGCCGCCGTCGTCGGCGCCACCGTCGCCATCGCCGCCCCCGCCCAGGCCACGGTCGAGCCCCAGGCTCGCGACCTGTCGCGGGCCAAGGCCCCCGTCCAGGCCGCCCCGGCCGCCCAGGCGGCCCGCACCGCACCGGCGCTCGCCGGCGCCTGGGCCGCCGGGACGCGCGCGTACCTGGTGATCACGACGCCCGGTGACACCACCGCCGTCCGTACGGCGGTCGCCTCGAACGGCGGCACCGTCTTCGCCTCCTACGACGCCATCGGCGTCGTGGTCGCCCACTCGACCTCCGCCTCCTTCGCCGCCACCATGCGCGGCGTCGCCGGCGTCCAGCAGGTCGGTGCGACCCGTACCTCCGACGTCCCCGCCGACGCGTACAACCCGGCGCTGCCGACCAACCCCTCGCAGTCGACCACCACGCTGAACGAGTCCAACCGCTGGGACATGACCCAGATCAAGGCCGACCAGGCCTGGGCCGTCACCACCGGCTCGGCCTCGGTCAAGGTCGGCATCCTGGACACCGGCGTCGACGACCAGCACCAGGACATCGCCCCCAACTTCAACGCCGCCGACTCCGTCTCCTGCGCCTACGGCAAGGCGGACACCCGCGCCGGCGCCTGGCGCGACGTCGGCACCCACGGCACGCACGTCGCCGGCACGGTCGCTGCCGCCAAGAACGGCAAGGGCGTCATCGGCGTCGCGCCCGGCGTGAAGATCTCCTCGGTGCGCATCGCCGAGCCCACCAGCAGCCTGTTCTTCGCCGAGAACACCGTCTGCGGCTTCATGTGGGCGGGTGACCACGGCTTCAAGGTCACCAACAACAGCTATTACACCGACCCGTGGCAGTTCAACTGCCCGGACAACGTCGACCAGGCCGCCATCATCGAGGGCGTCCGCCGCGCCCAGGCGTACGCCGAGTCGAAGGGCTCCCTGCAGGTCGCCGCCGCCGGCAACTCCAACTACGACCTGGCGAACAAGACGACCGACTCCGAGAGCCCGAACGACTCGACGCCGACCACCCGCACCATCACCAACGCCTGCATCGACATCCCGACCGAACTGCCGGGCGTCGTGACCGTCTCCGCCCAGGCCAGCGGTGGTGCGAAGGCCTCGTACTCCAACTTCGGCAACGGCGTCATCGACGTCACCGCCCCCGGCGGCGACGGCGCCACCGGCGTCTACTCCACCCTCCCGGGCGGCAAGTACGGCTCGATGAGCGGTACGTCGATGGCCTCCCCGCACGTCACCGGCGTCGCCGCGCTCATCGCGAGCGCGAACCCGACCTACACCCCGGCCGACATCCGCGCCGCGCTCG
Organism: Streptomyces sp. NPDC051921; assembly: GCF_040680975.1. NCBI lineage: Bacteria > Bacillati > Actinomycetota > Actinomycetes > Kitasatosporales > Streptomycetaceae > Streptomyces > Streptomyces sp. NPDC051921. The sequence goes on along the minus strand of NZ_JBFAXU010000006.1, from coordinate 224,559 downwards.
GCACCCAGGCGACCGACAAGGCCTGCCCGTCCGACAGCCGCTGCACGGGCACCGCGACCAAGAACGGCTTCTTCGGCGAGGGCCAGGTCGACGCCCTGAAGGCCGTCAGCGGGACCACCCAGCCGCCCACCGGCCCGTACTTCGAGAACCTCACCGACGTGTCCATCGCCGACAACGCGACCGTCGAGAGCTCGATCACCGTCTCCGGTGTCACCGGCAACGCCCCGGCCACGCTCAAGGTCGGCGTCGACATCAAGCACACCTACCGCGGTGACCTGGTGCTCTCCCTCGTCGCTCCGGACGGCACGGTCTACCCGCTGGAGGACTTCGTCAACAGCGACAGCGCTGACGACGTCGTCAAGACGTACACGGTGAACGCCTCCGCCGAGGTCGCCAACGGCGTCTGGAAGCTCCGCGTCCAGGACGTCGCGTCCCAGGACACGGGCCGCATCGACGCCTGGAACCTCACCTTCTAGCCGGCCCTGCCCGCGAGACCGACAGGTTCGTACGCGCCGAGCCCCCGGGAGATCCCTCCCGGGGGCTCGGCGCGTCGTGGGCCACGGCTCGCGGCCCGGCAGCAGTCAGCGGCGCACCGCGCGCAGCAGGGTGACGGCGCCGAAGGCCGGTACGGCGACGGAGACGGCCAGGACGACGAGGAGTTCGACCGGGCCGAGGCGCGTCGCGGCCAGCAGCACGGCGGCGAGGAGGAGGACGACGGGAACACCGGCGGCGGTGGCCGTGCCGATGAGCTTGTGACGGTTGTCCCAGTACGGGGAGGTCCACAGCAGCGCCAGTCCCGCGATCAGGACCACCCCGCCGGCGAACGAGTTGAGCAGGGCCAGCGGGCTCGCCACGGCGAGCAGGCCCACGGTGAGGCGGGCACGTGTCGGACGGTCCGGGGCCCCGGGCTCGGGCGCCCGGCCGGCCTGGGGCTCCTCGGCGAGGGCGGAGGCGGCCACGGTGCGCGGCTCGCCGAGGTCCGCCAGGACCTCGCGGAGACGCTGCTCGTCGTCGGTGCCGCTCACCTCGATGTGCTCGCGCAGGTCGGCCAGCAGCTCGGCGCGACGCTCGGCGGGCAGCTCGGCCGTCTCGCGCGCCACGGCGGCGAGGTACTCGGCCACGAGCGGGTGGTCGGTGGTGTTCATGCGGGTTCCCCCTGCGGATCGTTGAGAAAGTGGTCGACGGCGTCCCGGAACAGCGGCCACGCCCGGGTGAACTCGGCCAGTGCCGCCCGGCCGACGGGGGTGAGCGTGTAGTAGCGGCGCGGCGGCCCGCTCGGGGACTCGCGGAGCTCGGTGTCGACGAGCCCTTCCCGGCGGAGCCGCGACAGCAGGGGATAGATCGTCCCCTGGCTGGTGGTCATCACGCTCACGGCCGACAGCTCGGCGAGCAGCTCCACGCCGTATCGCGGCCCGTCCCTGAGCAGCGCCAGAACGCAGTGCTCCAGTACGCCCTTGCGGAGCTGGCTGGGGACCTTGCCCCCTGCCTCGTTCATTGCTTCACCAGGAACCATGCAATGCAAGATAGCTCTGCCAGGTGGCGGCCAGCAAGTGGGGCCGGTCAAGGAGCCGTTCGGCGTGCCGCCCCGAGACTCCGCATCCCGCACCGCCGACCTTCGCCCCGGCCCTCGACCCCGAGCCCTCCGAATCCCGCGTGCGGCGCAGTCGTACGTGGTCATAGGGTGTGCGGCCTGCGACATGAACGTACGAAGGGGCGGGGATGACGGAGACGGCCGGAGCGGTCGGCGGGATCGGCGGCAAGAGACGGTACGAGGCGCAGGCCCAGGCCCAGGCGCAGTCCCAGGCGCAGGCGGATGCGGAGTCGGATGCGGATCCGGATGCGCAGGTGCAGGGGGTGGAGCGGGCGGAGGCCGCTGAGCAGGACTGTCCCGCATGTGGGGAGCGCATACCCGCAGATCGACGGTTCGTCGTGTGGTGCGTCGCGTGCGGCTGGAATGTCGACCCGGGCCGTGGCGCGAACAAGCCTGCCGGCACCCGGGTCGAGCGGCTGCGACGGAGGCTGGCGCACCGGTTCGGCGAGCAGCTCTTCGCCGACCTCGGGCGCGAGCCCGTCTCGACCTCCGCCCCGACGACGACGGCGGCCGCGCCGGGAGGCGCCGCGGGCGTACTCGCGGCCGGCCTCGCCCTGCTCGTCCACGGGATCACCGTGGCACTCGCGGCGCTGGCGCTCTGGCTGCTGATCGGCGGCTGGGGCAGGGGCTTCCAGCCGGCGCTGGGGGCACTGTTCCTCGCTCTCGCCTTCGCGCTGCGGCCCCGGTTCGGCAGCCTCGCCAAGATCCGCGGCGACGCTCCCGTCCTCGAACGGCTCGACGCCCCACGGCTGTTCGCCCTGCTGGACGAGGTCGCGGGCGCGGTCGGGACGCGGGGCGTCGACGTCGTGCTCCTCGACGCCGAAGCGAACGCCTCCGTGCTCACCTATGGCATCCGGCAGCGCCGCGCGCTCACCCTCGGGCTCAGCCTCTGGGCCGTCCTGGACCGACAGGAGCGGGTCGCCCTGCTGGGGCACGAGTTCGGCCACTACGCCCACGGCGACACCCGCCACGGCGTGCTGGTCGGCAGCGCGCTGAGGTCCCTCGACACCTGGCAGTACATGCTCGCCCCGAACCACGGCGAGACGATCATGGATCAGCTGGGCAACCTGCTCACCGCCGTCCCGCGCCTCGCCGTGCACGGCATGACTTTGCTGCTCGACCAGGCGACCCTGCGCGCCTCGCAGCGGGCCGAGTACCTCGCGGACACCTCGGCCGCCCGGGTCGCCGGTGCGACCGCGGCGGCCGGCCTGATGGATCGCCTCCTCGTCACGGACAGCGCCGAGTCGGTGCTCCAGCGCGAGACCGTCGCCGCCCGTACCCGGATCGGCCGGACGGCCCGCAGCGAGGACCCGGCCGAGGGCCTGTGGGAACGTGTCGCGGCCCAGGTCGCGGCCGTTCCGGAGCGGGAGTACGAGCGCCTGCGCCGGGTCGCCGAGTTGCGCGGGCACTGTGTCGACGCCACCCACCCGCCCACGCATCTGCGCCGCCGCCACGTCACCCGGGGCGAGCGGCACCCGGCCGGCGTCGTCCTCGACGCCGCCCGCTCGGCCGACGTCGACGCCGAGCTGGAGGAGGCGGGCAGGACGGTCGCGCGGAGGGTGCTGCGCGACGGCCACATGGCCTGAGGCCACCCCGGGCCGAGCCGCACGGATCTCGGGCACACGGATCTCGGGCACACGGATCTCGGGCACACGGATCTCGGGCACACGGATTCCGGGCACACGGATTTCGGCCCGCGGTTCCGGGCGCACGGACTCAGGCCCCACGGTTTCGGTCGCACGTGCTCAGGCACGCACGGCGGCGGCTCACGCGGCCTGGCCCACACGGGCCCGGTCCACACGGCGTCGGCCCATACGGCGCCGGCCCATACGGCGCCGGTCCACACGGCGCCGGCACACACGGCCCCAGCCCATACGGACTCCGCCCACATGGGGCTCCGCCCCACACGGGAGCCCGCCCCACACGGGACCCTGCTCCCCGTCCGGGCCGAGCCCGGGCCGCACGCCTTCCGTCGACCCGGACTCCGCCCACCCCGTCGCAGGGACCGGCTCAGACGGCCGCCACCCGAACCTCCGCCAGGTAGCCCGTCGGTGACGCCGCCCGTGGCAGCGTCACCGACGGGTGCGGGCTCGCCGTCAGCACGTCCAGCACCTCGTGCTCCGGGTACCCGAACACGTCGACGTCCCGGATCACCACCGGCACGGCGCAGGGTTCCGTGGGCGGTTCGGCGCGCCGGCGCAGGGTGACGGCCGCGAGACCGGGCCGGTCGTGGTCGGCGCGGCCGTGGGACGGTCGCTGACGTCGCCGTACGCGAGCAGGTCAAGGCCTTCGTACGAGGCCGTGAACGCCCAACCCGTCCGGCAGCCCCAGCAGTCCCGCACGTCGGCCGGCGTCGCGACCGCCCACTGGGCGGCCCGCTCGGACATGCCGAACCGCAGCACGCCCGCACCCCGCGGCAACCTGAGCCCGACTCCGGGCAGCACCTCGAACACGGGCCGATGGTGACACAGCTACTCCTGCAGCATGATCGCCTGTACGGGGCAGGCGCGGGCGGCCTCGCGGACCAGGGGGCTGCCGGTGCCGTCCTCGTGGCCCGGGACCAGCGTGCTGAATCCGTCGTCGTCCTGGGTGAAGACGCCGGGGGAGACCAGGGCGCACTGTCCGGCGCCGATACAGACGTCCGCGTCGATGGAGATGCGCATCGGCCGTGTTCCTTTCCTCGGAGGAGGTGTCGTCGGAGACTCTCGTCGAAGCCGCCGCGCACGGAGACGTCACGTGTCTCACCAGGTGACGGGCAGTTCGAGCATTCCCTGGATCGTGTCGCCCGGCTTGAAGGGGATCTCCTCCGCGGGCGCGGCGAGTCGCAGGCCCGGGAACCTGCGGAACAGGGTCCCGAGCGCGATCTCCAGCTCCGCACGGGCCAGGTTCTGGCCCAGGCACTGGTGGATGCCGAAGCCGAACGCCAGGTGGTGCCGCGCCGATCGGGCCCAGTCCAGGGAGTCCGGCTCGGGGTAGACGGCGTCGTCGCGGTTGATGACGGAGGTGGAGAACACCACGCCCTCGCCCGCCCTGATCACCGTGCCGCCCACCTCCACGTCCTCGCGGGCCACCCGCAGCATGCCGTCGGCGATCGAGAGGAAGCGCAGCAGCTCCTCCACCGCCGTGGGCACGAGCGCGGGATCGGCCCGGAGCTCCGCCAGGCGTTCGGGGTGGCGCAGCAGCGTGTACGTGCCCAGGGAGATCATGTTGGCGGTCGTCTCGTGGCCCGCGACCAGCAGGATCGACGCCAGCTGCACCAGCTCCTCGCGATCGGGGCCGCCGTCCTGGAGTCCGCGGGCCACGAGGTCGTCGAGGACGCCCTCGCCGGGCTTCTGCCGCTTGCGGTCGACGAGATCGCCGAGATAGCCCTCCAGCTGGGAGAGCGCGTCCTCGGTGTCCGCGGCCGTGGGGCCACGCAGCAGTCGCCGGGACTGTTCCTCGAAGAAGTCGTGGTCCTCGTACGGCACGCCGAGCAGGTCGCAGATGACGATCGACGGCACGGGCAGCGCGAAGGTGCTCACCAGCTCGGCCGGAGGACCCGCCGCCTCGACCGCGTCGAGCAGCCGGTCCACGGTCGCCCGGATGCGCGGCCGCAGGCCCTCGGTGCGCCTGAGCGAGAAGCTCGGGATCAGCATGCGGCGCTGGACGTTGTGCTCGGGGTCGTCCCAGCCGAGCAGCGCCGCCCGTCGGCGCCGCCGGACGGTCGCGGCGCGCTCGGTCGGGAGCGGGAAGTCCTCCCGGGTGGAGTCGGTGGACAGTCGCTGGTCCGAGAGCAGCGCGCGGGCGGCCTGGTGTCCGGTGACGAACCACACCTCCTGCCCGTTCCACAGGGTCACCCGCGCCAGCGGGCGGTTCTCGCGGAGGGGATCGTAGGCGGTCGGCGGGTGGTAGGGGCAGGATCGGCTCTGGGGAAAGGCCACGGCTTCGGTCATGCGGACCTCGCAGACGGCGGATCGTCGGTTCTGGTGGTCTGGCGTGCACGCCGTGTTCCACTACATGCCTCAGGCATCTATCTGGTCTACGCGTTGTTCGGCCAAACCGCCGGAACGAGTGGGGCCGTTCGGCCTGATCACACCCAGCCGGCGTTCACACCTCGCACTCACCTCCACGAGCGCCCCCTCGCTTCCCCTCGCTCCCCCGCTCTCCCCGCCGCTCCCGCGCACTCGCGATCTCTCCCGATCGCTCCCGATCGCTCCCGATCGCTCCCGTTCATGTCGGCACAGCCGCGTTCTCGCCGGAGTGCGCCATCTCGGTGAGCCGCGGCAAGGGAACGAAAGGCCGCGGGCCTCCCGCGGGCGTGTGCGCGCCGAAGTGGGCCTGTTCCAGGTGGTCGATCAGGCGCCGAAGGGAGGCACGGGCCTGCGGGGCGTCCTCCGGGTCGGCGGCGAGCCGGGTCAAGGCGCGCTGGGCCCGGTGCCAGGCGCGGCCGGTCCGGCCGGCGCGGTGATCGGCGAAGGCGAGGGCGTAGTGGGCGAGGGCGGAGGCCCAGGGGTCGTCGCGGTTGCCGGCCTGAGCGAGGGCCTGGTGCGCGGTGCCCACGGCGGTGTCGGGGGCGGCGTGCGCCTGGACGACCGCCAGGGCGGCGAGGCTGACGCTCGGCGGCGGACCCCCGCATGCCGTCTCCGGGATGCAGTCGGCCGCCTGGCGGTAGTACGAGGCGGCCGCGTCCAGGTCGTGCCGTTGCCAGGCCAGCATGCCGTGGACGTGCGCGATACGGCCCACGAGGGCGTCGTCTCCGGCCAGGACGGCCGCGGGCCAGGCGAGTTCCAGCAGTCGCCGGGCCGTGGTCGGGTCGTGCGCGGCGGTGAGCCAGGCGGCCAGCCACCGGCCGCGCGCCACGAGCGGGCTGTCGGCAGGCAGGAGGGGCAGCAGACGCAGCAGCAGGGCGGTGCCCTCCGCGCCGCGCTCGTGAGCCGCCCACCAGAACCACAGATGGAGCACGGCCTCCAGTGCCGCCTCGGCGCGGTCGCCGCTGTCAGGAAGCCCCGCCGCGCGCGTGCCGACGGGTGCGTGGGGCGGCCGAGCCGCCGCCGCGCGGCCCGCCGACGCCATGAGGTCGTCGTGCTCGTCCATGACGACTCTGGCCGCCTGCCGCTGGAGCCCCATGCGCCACAGGGTCTCGGCGACGGCCGCCACACCGCGGTAGTGGACCGCGTGACGGGCCAGGGCGGACGGCAGCTCCCCCGACCCGCGGAGGCGTTCGGCACCGAAGTCGCGCGCGGCCCGCGCCATACGGTAGCGGGGCTGACGCAGCGCACCCGGCTCGTCGAGCGCCTGCAGGACGCCCACCGCGCACAGCAGGGCCAGACAGGAGGGCACCTGTTCAGGCTCGACCCCGGCTCCCGCGCACAGGAAGACCGCGGCCGGCTCGGTGAACGAGCCCGCGAAGACACCGGCCCGGTGCCACACCCGCCGTACCACCGGCGCACAGAGCGCGTGGACGGCACCGATGGAGGCGCGCAGCGACCGGTGCCGCCGGAGTACGGGTCCCCGGCCCGCCAGCCAGCACTGGTCGTCCTCCAGCAGCACGGCGAGCTCCCGCACCGTCCGGTCGCCCAGCTGCGCCGCCGCCAACTCGATCGCGAGGGGCACTCCTTCCAGCAGCCGGCACACGCGTGTGACGTCCGGCAGCTCGGCCTCCTCGACCGCCCGCCCGGCGCCCGCCGCGGTGAGGAAGAGCTCGACGGCCGCCGCCGGCCCCGTACTGCCCGCCGGGGGCTCGACTTCCAACGGCGCCAGGCGCACCACCCGTTCGTCGCCGAGTCCGAGCGGGCGCCGTGCGGTCACCAGGACGCGCAATGCGGGCACGGCCAGCAGCAGCCGCTGGACCATGCCCACGCACTCGCTGTGCACGGGGTCGACGTCGTCCAGGACCAGCAGGAGCCCGCCGCCCGGCGCGGCGACCCGCGCCGCCTCGGTGACGTCCTTGCCGCGCGCGTCGTGGGTCGTGCCGCACGGTCCGTGCGGCACGGGCGCGCCGTGCGGGCTCGGCGGTGCCCCCGCCGAGGCCGTGAGGGCGCGGACGACCCGCGCCGTCAGCGCGCGCGGTCCGACGGGTACGCCGTCGTGCCACCGCACGCGGACCATCGCCTGCCAGGCCCCTCCGGCCGCGGCCGTGGCCTCGGCGACGGTCAGGGCGACGCGGCTCTTGCCGACGCCGGCCGCTCCTGTCACCGTCACCAACCGGTGGTCCGCCAGGGCCGCCCGCAGTTCCGTCAGCTCTCGGCCGCGGCCGACCAGGAGGCCGCCCACTTCCCGTACCCTCGGGTCGCCCGCATCCCGGACCGGCGCCTCGGAAGCCACGTGCGAGCCGTCGCCACGGGTTCCCACAGTCGAGTACTCCACAACGTTGCCGCCCTTGCTCGCCGTCGTGGACGCCGCACACCTCACGAGCCACGTGGTGTGGCCCTAAACCCGCAGGCCCAGCGTGCAGAACCGTCACTGCAAGCGGCGTCACGGGAACTCCAACGCGCGACCGGTGCACGGGGTGGCGCCGTCGTGCACCGGATCACCCTCCGCAACGAACGGCCGAACTCCTGAGCCATACGGTGCTGGCGTCGGCCGTCCGACTACGGCTCCAGCCCGCCCCGCGCGATGACCTCGGCGTACCAGCGGGCGCTGTCCTTGAACGTACGGCGCTGGGTCGCGAAGTCGACATGCACGATGCCGAAGCGCTTGCTGTACCCGTACGCCCACTCGAAATTGTCCAGCAGCGACCAGAGGAAGTAGCCCCGGACGTCGGCGCCGTCCTCGATCGCCCGGTGCACCGCCGCCAGATGCGCGCGCAGGTACGCCACCCGTTCCGGATCGCGCACCCGGCCCTCCGGGTCGGCGTAGTCGTCGTACGCGGCCCCGTTCTCGGTGATCAGCAGGGGTACGCCCGGCAGCTCGTCGCGCAGCCGGAGCAACAGCTCGTGCAGACCGTCGGCGTCCACCGGCCAGTCCATCGCGGTCCGCGGCCCCGGCGCGGGCACGAGCCGTACGTGCTGCTCGGCGCCCGCCCACGGCGACGGCTCCGGGGGCCGTCCCTGCGGCAGTGCGGGGCCGGCGGCGACCACGGTGGGGGAGTAGTAGTTGATGCCGAGCGAGTCGATCGGTGCCGACGCGGTCTCCAGGTCTCCGTCCTGGACGAACGACCAGTCCGTCACGGAGGCCGTGTCCCGGACCAGGTCCTCCGGCAGGGTGCCGCGAAACACCGGGTCGAGGAACAGGCGATTGCCGACCGCGTCGATCCGGCGCACGGCGTCCAGGTCGTCGGGCGAGTCCGTTTGTGCCCGCACCGCGTGCAGGTTGAGGGTGAGCGACACCTCGGCCGCCCCTCCGTGCGCGGCGGCGCGCAGTGCCTTCGTCGCCAGGCCGTGCGCCAGGTTGAAGTGGTGGGCGGCGCGCAGCGACGCGAGCGCGCTCGTCCGGCCCGGCGCGTGCACCCCGCTGCCGTACCCGAGGAAGGCGGCGCACCACGGTTCGTTCAAGGTCGTCCATGTCGCCACCCTGTCGCCCAGCGCCTCGGCCATGACGGCCGCGTACTCGCCGAACCGCAGTGCCGTCTCGCGCTGCGGCCAGCCGCCCGCGTCCTCCAGCTCCTGCGGGAGGTCCCAGTGGTAGAGCGTCGCCACCGGCCGTATTCCGGCCTCCCGCAGCTCGTCCGCGAGCCGCCGGTAGAAGTCGAGCCCCTGACGCACCGCCGGCCCGCGCCCCGTCGGCTGCACCCGGGTCCAGGACACGGAGAACCGGTAGTCGGTCACGCCGAGCCGTCGCATGAGCGCGATGTCCTCGCTCACGCGGTGGTAGTGGTCGGCGGCGATGTCGCCGGTGTCACCGTTCCGGACCTTGCCGGGCACCCGGCTGAACGTGTCCCAGATGGAAGGGGTCCGGCCGTGCTCGCGGGCGGCCCCCTCGATCTGGTACGCGGCGGTGGCGGTGCCCCACCGGAAGCCCGCCGGGAACCGGAGCGCGGTCGTCGTGTCGGATGCGGGTGCGGGGCGGGGATCGAGCGCGGTCATGAGGAGGGATCTCCCTGGAGTCGAGACGTCGAGAAGGACGAGGGGAGGGGAGGGGAGGACGAAAGATGATTGGCTATTGGCTATTGGCTATTGGCTATTGGCTATTGGATTTTGGATCCGAGATCCGAGATCCGAGATCCGAGATCCGAGATCCGAGATCCGAGATCCGAGATCCGAGATCCGAGATCCGAGATCCGAGATCCGAGATCCGCGGGCCCCGGGCCCCCACCCGTGGGCCCACGCCTCGGCGCCCCGGCTCAGCCCTTCACCGCGCCCTGCATGATCCCGCCCACGATCTGCCGGCCGAGGAGGCCGAAGACCAGCAGGACGGGCAGGGTGCCGAGCAGGGTGCCGGCCATGATCACGGACTGGTCGTGGACGTAGCCGCCGCCGAGCTGGCGCAGTGCGACCTGTACGGTCGGCTCGGACGAGCTGAGGGCGACGACGGGCCAGAAGAAGTCGTTCCACGCGGCCATGAAGGTCAGGAGACCGAGCACCGCCATCCCGGGTCTGGCGATCGGGACCACGATCGACCAGAAGATCCGCGCGGTGGACGCGCCGTCGACCCGTGCCGCCTCGATCAGCTCGTCCGGCAGTGACTGCACGAGGTACTGGCGCATGAAGAACACGCCGAAGGCGGAGACGAGGCCCGGCAGGATGACCGCCTGGAGCTGGTTCGCCCACTGGAGTTCGGCGATGAGCATGAAGAGCGGGATGACGCCCAGCTGGGGCGGGATCATCATCGTGCCGACCGTGACCGCGAGCAGGGCGCCCCGGCCGCGGAACCGCAGCTTGGCGAAGGCGAATCCGGCGAGCGTGCAGCACAGCACCGTGCCGACGGTGATCGAGCCGGAGACGATGAACGAGTTCAGCAGCGCCTTGCCGATGTCCGCCTCCTCCACCACCGCCTCGAAGTTGCGGATCAGGTTCCTGCCGGGCAGGAGTGCGGGCGGCACCTGCGCCAGCTCGGCGTTGGAGCGGCTGGCCGCGACGAGCGTCCAGTAGAACGGGAACGCGGACACCAGTACCGCGACGGCGAGGAACGCGTACGCGAGCTTCCCGCCGCGCATCGTGCGGCCCGCGCGGGACCGTTGGCGGCGCCACGCGGCTGTGACGGGCTTCCCGGGGGCCGGGCGGTCGACCGGCGGATCGGCGAGCGCGGTCATCGGCCGGCCTCCTTCGTTGAACGGCGGTGTGCGAGAAGGGCGTTGACCCCGACGAGGACCAGGATCAGCAGGAACATCACCCAGGCGATGGCGGCTGCGCGGCCCAGGTGGAAGAAACCCCAGCCCTGTTCGTGCAGGTACAGCCCGAGCGTCTGGTACTGATGCGAGATGCCGCCCGACACCGAGCCCTCGAAGAGCAGCGGCTCGCCGAAGAGTTGGGTCGCGCCGATCGTGGAGACGACGACCGTGAAGAGGATCGTCGGGCGAAGCCCCGGCAGGGTCACGTGGAAGAACTGCCTCCACCGGGAGGCCCCGTCCATCTCGGCCGCCTCGTAGAGCTCGTGCGGGATGGACTGCATGCCCGCCAGGTAGATCAGCGCGTTGTAGCCCGTCCAGCGCCAGACGACGATGCTGGAGACGGCGACCTGCGAGGCGATCGTCCCGGTCTGCCAGTCGACGGGGTCGATGCCGATGAGCCCGAGGGCGTAGTTGACCAGACCGAAGTCGCGACCGAAGAGCTGCGCGAACACCAGCGTGGCGGCTGCCACGGAGGTCGCGTACGGCAGCAGCATGGCCGTACGGAAGAAAGTGCGGCCGCGCAGCCGGTAGTTGAGCAGGTGGGCCAGGCCCAGGGCCATCACCAGCTGCGGAACCGTGGAGAGCACACCGATGGTGAACGTGTTGCGGAGCGAGGTCCAGAAGAACTCGTCGGCGAACAAAGCGGTGTAGTTGTCGATGCCCCGCCACTCCATGTCGCCGGGGGTCTGCAGCTCGACCCGGTACAGCGACACGAAGGCCGTGTAGACCAGCGGAAAGAGCCCGAAGGCGGCGAAGAGGGTGAAGAAGGGGGCGATGTAGGCGTACGGCGAGACCGTCCGCCACGCACGCCGGAGCACGGGCGGTCGGGACGGGCGCGGCGGACGGGAGGGCGCGAGCGGCTGCGCGGGCGGGACGAGGGTCACGGGCGGGCCCTTGGGGGTGAGTCGGTGCCGGGACGGGGGAGGAGAGCCCCTCCGGGCGGCCGACGGGGAGGCAGGCGGCAGCCCGGAGGAGCGCGGAGCGAATCAGGGGCAGGCGGAGCGGCACAGGTCTGGGCGGAGCGGGCGGGAGGTCGATGGAGTTCGGACGAGGTCCGGAAGGGAAGGGGCGGAACCAGGGACGGAACCGAGGCTCGGACGGGGAGGGGCGGAACCAGGGACGGAACCGAGGCCCGGAAGGGGAGGGACGGAGCCGAGGGGCGGAACCGAGGGACCGGGGCCGCTCCCGTCACCCCATTGTGTTGGCCACGCCCTTCCGCGCGTTGTCCCATGCCTTCTCCGGAGCCGTCCCCTTGCGCTCGACCTCGCTCAGCGCATTGGTGATCTGCTGCGCGATGTTCTGGTCGTGGACGCCGAGCACCTGCACGGGAGCGGCCTTGGCCGCGTCGCCGAAGATGCGGCCGATCGGGGCGTTCGAGAAGTAAGGGTCCTTCGCGCCGGCGGCCTTGTCGATGGCGCCGGTGGCCGAGGGGAAGTTGCCGTTCTTCTCGAAGAGCCGGGCCTGCTGCTCGGGGGCGGTGAGCCACTGGATCAGCTCGTACGCCTCCTTCTTGTGCCGGGCCGCCTTCGGTACCGCGAGGTACGAGCCACCCCAGTTACCCGCGCCGCCGGGCAGCGCCGCGACGTCCCACTTGCCCTTGCCGGCGTCGCCGGCCTGACCCTTGATGTAGCCGAGCATCCACGCCGGGCAGGGGAGGGTGGCGAAGGAGCCGGCGGCGAAGGCCTGGTTCCACTGCGGTGACCACTGGTCGAGCTTGGCGCTCAGCCCGCTCCGCGCCGCCTCGACGGAGGTGTCCCAGGCGGTCCTGAGCGCGGGGTTCGTCTCCCAGATCAGCTTGCCGGAGGCGTCGTAGTAGCGCTCCTTCTCCTGGCCGATCATGATCGAGTACAGGCTGCCGATGCTGTCGAGCCAGGCGCTGTTCGCCGGGGCCTTCGCCTTGTACTGCTTGCCGAGCTCCAGATAGCCGTCCCAGGTGGCCCACTTCTTGGCGAGTTCTTCCCGGTCGGTGGGCAGCCCGGCCTGCCGGAACAGGTCGGCGCGGTAGCACAGGGCCTCGGGCCCGACGTCCGTGCCGAGGCCGAGGACCTCGCCGCCGCGCCCGGTGCCCGCCGCCCACTTGGCCTCGGCGAAGCGGCTCTTGAGCCCGTCGGCGCCGTACTTCCTGAGGTCCTCGAACCGGTCGGCCTGCTCCTGTGTGACCGAGGCGATCCGCCCGACCTCGACGGCCTGGACGTCGGCGAGGCCGCCACCGCCGGCGAGCCGGGTCTGGAGCGACTTCCAGTAGTCGGCCTCGTCCTCGGTGTCGGTCTGCTTGATCTTCACGTTCGGGTGGAGCTTCTCGTACTCCGCGTAGAGCCCGGCTTCCTTGTAGCCGAAGGAGCCGAAAAGGTCGACGGTGACGGTGACGTCGCCGCCCGCGCTGTCGGACGACGTCCCGCCCGACGATCCTCCGCAGGCGGCGAGCAGGGCCCCGGCCAGCACGACCGCCCCCAGGCGGACGGTGGCCCTCTTGGCGGCTCGGGCTATGGGCATGGAAGCCTCCCTTGGCTTCGGAGCGGAGAGAAGTGCATCGAGTGGGCAGCCGGGAGAACGCTTTGAGAGCGCTCTCAACGATGCGACTGGAGCGTGCCCGCCCGGTGTCCGTCCCGTCAAGACTCGAAGGCGTAACGGCTTGGATTCGCGGCGCAGTCCGCGGGAGGCACCCTCAACTCGGCTCACTGCTCCATCTCTTGACAGCGAAGTTTCAGGAGTTTTACGTTCCCCAGCGTCTGAGAGCGCTCTCGCGCACCGGATTCGCGCTGACACACCCCAATCCGTCGTGATGACACGAGTGACACGAGGTGCCGTCCATGCCAGCCCCCCGCAACAGACCGGCCGCCGTGCTGGTCCTGGCCACCGCCCTGGCCGCCGTCGGACTCGTCCCGGCCGCGACCACGGCCACCGCCGCCACCGTCCCCGTAGGCTCCGGCAGCTACTCCGACAGCCGCCCCGCCGGAGCCTCCGGCCCCACCACCAACACCGGCACGCCCGTCACCCCCAAGGTGACCCCGGCCGCCCAGGGCAAGCCGGTCCCCACCAACGACTGGTGGTCGTCACTGGCCTTCCAGCGCTACGGCGACAATCCGTACTCGACCCCCATGTACGGGCACCCCCTCACCTACCAGGCCACCGCCGCCGGACTCGACATCGGCTATCCGACGAGCCCGCAGATCGTCGGCGACGGCCGCCAGTACGAGTACGCCCACAAGCGCGACCTCACCCTCGGCCTCACCGGCCTCAACTCGCCCGACACCAAGGCCGACGCGTGGTCCGACTGGACCGTCACGCCCTACTGGTCCGACGGCACCCGCACCCTGCGGACCACCATCGGCCACGGCAGTCCCTTCGTGTACGCCAAGGGCACCGGCGGCAACGCCCAGGTCACCACAGCCGCCACCCCGACCGTCTTCGCCGACCAGGGCAACGTCCTCGGCATCACCGTCGCCGGTCACCACTACGCCCTGTTCGCCCCGACCGGCACGGACTGGACCGTCGCCGGGAGCAGCATCACCGCCGGCCTCGGCGGCAAGGACTACTTCTCCGTCGCCGTCCTGCCCTCCACCGACGCCCTCGCGACCTTCCGGAAGTACGCCTTCAGCTTCGTCACCGGCTCCACGGTGAACTGGAGTTACACCAGCGGCACCGTCCGCGCCACCTACACCCTCGGCACCGAGGCCAAGGAGGGCACCGAACGGGGCACCCTCCAGGCGCTCTACCGCCACCAGTGGCTCCACACCACGGATCCCCTCACCTCGTACACGTACGTCTCGCCCCGCGGCACCATGAAGGTGCGCGAGGCGGCCGCGTTCAGCACCACGCAGAAGGCGTCCGCCGTGCTGCCCACGCTCCCCGGGGCCGACGGCACCGACCCGGCCCGGCTGCGGGCCTACCTCGACGAGGTCGCGAACGCACCCGATCCCTTCTCCGGCGCCGTCGACACCTACTGGACCGGCAAGGCCCTCGGCAAACTCGCCCAACTGGTCCCCGTCGCCGACCGGGTCGGCGCGACCGCGACCCGCGACAAACTGCTCGGCCTGATGAAGGGCCGCCTCCAGGACTGGCTCACCGCCGGCGGTGCGAACGAGTTCTCGTACGACCAGGCCTGGAAGACCCTGATCGGCTACCCCGCCTCCTACGGCAGCGACACCGAACTCAACGACCACCACTTCCACTACGGCTACTACGTCTACGCCGCCGCGATCGTCGCCCAGTACGACCCCGGCTGGGCCGCCGACTCCGCCTGGGGCGGCATGGTCAAGACTCTGATCCGCGACACCGCGAACCCCGCCCGCACCGACGGCGCGTTCCCCTTCCTGCGCGGCTTCGACGTCTACGCGGGCCACAGCTGGGCCTCCGGGCACCAGGGCTTCGCCGCCGGCAACAACCAGGAGTCGTCCTCCGAGTCGACCAACCTCAGCGCCGCCCTCGTCCTGTGGGGATCTGCCACGGGCGACACCGCCCTGC
Source organism: Streptomyces sp. NPDC051921 (assembly GCF_040680975.1). Taxonomy (NCBI): domain Bacteria; kingdom Bacillati; phylum Actinomycetota; class Actinomycetes; order Kitasatosporales; family Streptomycetaceae; genus Streptomyces; species Streptomyces sp. NPDC051921. The sequence continues at coordinate 209,257 of NZ_JBFAXU010000006.1, read as the reverse complement.
GCGACCTCGGCACCTACCTCCTCACCACGGAGGCGGAGTCGATCGCCCAGTACTGGTTCGACGCCGACCAGCAGGTCTTCCCCGCCTCCTTCGGTCACGACACGGTCGGCATGGTGTGGGGGAGCGGCGCCGCCTACGCCACCTGGTGGACGGCCAACCCCGAGGAGATCCACGGGATCAACGTGCTGCCCGTGACCGGCGGCGGTTCGCTCCACCTCGGCGCCCGCAAGGACGCGATCCGGCGCAACATCTCCGAGATGGAACGCGAGAACGGCGGTCCCGCCGTCGAATGGCGTGACATCCTCTGGGAGTTCCAGTCACTCGCCGATCCGGCGGCGGCCAAGGCCAAGTGGGACGCGGGCAACGCCGCGTACACCCCCGAAGCCGGCGAGTCGAAGGCGCACACCTACCACTGGATCGGCGTCCTCGACGCGCTCGGCGCCCCCGACGCCACGGTCACCGGCGACCTGCCCACCTCCGCCGTCTTCACCAAGGGCACGGTACGGACCTACGCCGCCCACAACTACGGCACCACGGCCCGGACCGTCACGTTCTCCGACGGCAGGACCCTCACCGTGCCCGCCCGTTCGACCGCCACCGGCACCGGAACGGGCGGCCCTGGCCCGGACCCCGAGCCGTCGACCGGCAACACCTTCCAGCTGCGCTCGGGAGGCGCCCTGACCACCGCCACCGGTGGCACCGCCGCGAGCGACACGATCCCGTCGGCCGACGGCGCCAACCACGACGGCGCCCCGTACAAGCCGCTCGTCTACGAGATCCGCGGCGTCCACGGCACCCTCACCCCGGGCGCGGCCACCGCCTTCCGCCTGCAGGTCGACGCGGGAAGCACCGTCGGCCTCGGCCAGCAGGCCAGGATCAGCTACGACCTCACCGGAGACGGCACCTTCGACCGGACGGAGACGTACCAGTACTTCGCGACCGACCCGCTCTCGGGCTGGGAGGAGTACGCCCACACCCGCGGCCTCCGGTCGGCCACCGGCACGCTCGGCAATCTCGTGAACGGCACCGTACGCCTTGAGGTGTGGAGCGCCATCGGCAGCGGAACGTCGAAGCTGCAGACGGGGACCGCCACGTCGGTCCTGGTGATCCCCTACGGCTGACACCCGGCCGAACACCCCGCCGAGCGGTTCACGTGGCGGCCGTCGCGCGTCGTGCGACGGCCGCCACACCCGCGCGCCCGGTCCGCGTCAGGCGGAGGCCCGGCGGACCAGCGCGGTGGGGGTGACGATCGACTCGGGCGTCCCGCCGCCGTCCGTCGCGACGCCGGCCTCGTCGAGGACGCGCATCAGCAGCTTCACCATGAGCCGGCCCATGCCCTCGATGTCCTGGTGCACGGTGGTCAGCGCGGGCTCGCAGGCCCGCACCACCGACGGCATGTCGTCGAACCCGACGACCGCGACGTCCTCGGGAACGCGGACCCCGCGCTCCCGGAGCGTCCGCAGGGCACCCGACGCCATCAGGTCGTTGGAGGCGAACACCCCGTCCACGTCCGGGCACCGGGCGAGCAGTTCGGCCATGGCCCGGGCGCCGCTCACCTCGGTGAAGTCGCCCTGGACGACGAGCGCCGGATCGGCGGCCGCGAGCACGTCGTGGTAGCCGTCGAGCCGGTCGAGCGCGGCCATCAGGTCCCGGGGCCCCGCGATGTGCGCGATCCGCCGCCGCCCGAGGGACACCAGATGGCGTACGGCCGCGCGGGCTCCGCCGCGGTTGTCGCAGTCGACGTACGGCACCGCGACGTCACGCCCCGCCGCCGAGCGGCCGCCGAACACGGTCGGGATCCTCGCCCGGCCGATCAGCGCCGCCAACGCGCCGTCGTTGTGCAGCGAGAACGCCAGCGCGCCGTCGACGTGCCCCCCGCCGAGATAGCGCGCGATCCGCTCGTGGTCCTCGGGCCCCTCGACCCACAGCAGCACGAGCTGCGAGTCGTGGGCGGCCAGTTCACGGCTGATGCCGCGCACCTGCTGCTCGAAGAACGGGTCGGAGAAGATCCGGAACTCCGGCTCCGCGATGATCACGGCCACGGCGCCGTTCCGCCGGGTCACCAGGGTGCGCGCCGCCTGATTGGGCACGTACCCGAGCTCCTCGACCGCCCGCCGCACCTTCTCGACCAGCGGAGCGCGTACCCCGGCGCCGCCGTTCACGACCCGGGAGACGGTGGCCCGTGACACGCCGGCGCGGGCGGCGACGGCTTCCAGCGTGGGGCGGGACCCCGTGCTCGACTCGGGCAAGGCGGGACTCCTCGGATGGTGCGGCCGCGCGTCGGCGTGCCGCGGTCGGGTCCGGTGGGCCCGGCAAGGATATCGAGCCTTGAGAGCGCTCCCAAGAGGGCCGTGCGGCCAGTACCCGGACAGCCCGCCCGCCGGCCTCGGCCGCTGCCCCGGTCAGCCGGCGGCGGTCTTGACGAGGGCGCCGATGCGCGCCTCGACGTCCGGGGTGAGACCGGTGAGGGCGAAGGCGGTGGGCCACATGACGCCGTCGTCGAGCTGCGCTGGGTCGTTGAACCCGAGGGTCGCGTAACGGGCCTTGAACTTGTCGGCGCTCTGGAAGAAGCAGACGACCTTGCCGTCGCGCGCGTAAGCGGGCATGCCGTACCAGAGCTTGGGGGCGAGCGACGGTGCCTGGGACGTCACGATGGCGTGCACCTTCTCGGCGAGCACGCGGTCCGCCTCCGGCATCTCCGCGATCTTCGCCAGCACGTCCGCCTCCGCCGCCGCGGCCTTGTCGGCGCTCGAAGCACGCCGCGAGGCCGTCCTGAGCTCCTTGGCGCGCTCCTTCATGGCGCTCCGCTCCTCGGCGGTGAAGCTCTCGGCGGCGCTGTCCGTCCGGGCGGTGCTCCGGGTGGTGGTCCGGGTGGTCTTCTTGGCGGCCTTCTTCGTCTCTGCCATGGTCCTCATGCTAGGGAGCGACGGCGCCCGAGGGCTTCTCCGAAACTGATCGGTTCGGCGCGACCGGCGCGACCTGCCGTTACGGCCCCTTCCGGCGCGTCGGAGGGGGAGCGGCCAAGGAGCCGCAAGGGGGAGCACCCTCGGGCTTCGCCCGCGGGTGCGCCCCGGGGCGTCAGGCGCGGTGGTACTGCACGGGCCCCGCGACCTCGGCGCCGAGCTCCTCCGCGGCCTGGCGCGCCCAGTACGGGTTGCGCAGCAGCTCGCGGCCGAGCAGGACGGCGTCGGCCTGGCCGGAGGCGACGACGGCCTCGGCGCGGGCGGGCTCGGTGATGAGACCGACGGCCGCCACCGGCAGGCCGGTCTCGTTGCGGACCCGCTCGGCGAACGGGACCTGGTAGTGCGGGCCGGCCTCGATCTTCGCGTCGGGGACGTTGCCGCCGGTGGAGACGTCCAGCAGGTCCACGCCCCGGGCCTGGAGCTCCTTCGCGAAGCGGACGGTGTCGTCGGCGGTCCAGCCCTCGCGGTCGTCGCCCGGGTTCTCGGTGAGCCAGTCGGTGGCCGAGATGCGGAAGAAGACGGGCAGGTCCTGCGGCCACACCGCGCGGACCGCGTCCACGACCTCCAGCGCGAACCGGCTCCGCCCCTCGAAGGAGCCGCCGTACTCGTCCGTACGGTGGTTGCTGTACGGGGACAGGAACTGGTGGATGAGGTAGCCGTGCGCGCCGTGGATCTCGGCCACCTCGAAGCCCGCCGCCAGGGCCCGCTCCGCGGCCTCGGCGAATTCCCGCACGATCTCGCGGATGCGTTCGGTGCTCAGTTCCTCGGGGACGGTCGAGTCCTCGGAGAAGGCGACCGCGCTCGGGCCGACCGGCGTCCAGCCGTGCGTCTCCTCGGGGGCGAGCGGTCGCCCGCGGTCGACCCAGGTGCGCTCGGTCGACGCCTTGCGCCCGGCGTGGGCGAGCTGCACGCCGGGAACGGTGCCCTGCGCCTTCAGGAACTCGGTGATGCGGCGGAACGCCGCTACCTGCGTGTCGTTCCAGATGCCGAGGTCGTACGGGCTGATCCGCCCGTCGGGGCTGACGGCCGTGGCCTCGGTGAGGATCAGCCCGATCCCGCCGGTCGCCCTCGCGGCGAGGTGCGTCAAGTGCCAGTCGGTCGGGACGCCGGCCGCGTCGCCGTCCGGGGCGGCGCTGTACTGGCACATCGACGCCATCCAGACCCGGTTGGGGAAGGTGAGGGACCTGAGGGTGAAGGGGGCGAAGAGGGAACTCATCCCGGACTCCTTGGGGCACGTCGTGGCGGTGGGCCCACGGCTGTGCGGCGCGCGAGGTCGGTGGCGCAGGCGTAGCGTGGACACGAGCAGATAATTGCACACGCGCGTTACTTTCGCTAGCGGGGTAGAGGCAAGGGGAAGTAATCGCGCCAAGGCGGGACTGAGCTGGGCTGCGCAGAGGCAGAGGCAGAGGCAGAGGCAGAGGCAGAGCCAGAGGCAGAGGCAGAGGCAGAGGCAGAGACAGAAGTAGAAGCAGAAGCGGGGCAGAGAAGGGCAGAGGCGCACGCGGGCAGCGGCACCAGCAGGTCACCGGCGCACGCGGAGGCAGCTGCGGGAGCGGGGGCGAGCGAGGGCGGGGGCGGCAGCGGCACAAGCAGGTCACCGGCGGCAGGCGCAGGGGCGATGCCGGGGCGGCGCCCGGCTTCGCCTCTAGTCGCCGCCCGCGCCGGGGGACTCCGTCGCGGACCGTACCGACTCGAGCACCCCGATCTTGTCGATCCGGTGCTCGGGGTTGCCCTGGGCGTCCCGCCAGAAGTTGCCCGCCGCGTTGTCCTCCGGCGTCGCGCAGGTCGACAGCGTGATCATGGCGCGGGTGGGCCGTTCGCCGGGCTCGCCGGGCACGGCCGCCCGCTGCTCGGCGAGCGAGCGCGCCGACCGGAAGGACGTCGTCCGCGTCGCGACGACGCGGTACTCGTACACCTGGCCGCCCGTGCTCACGTACACCCGTGCGCCCTCTTCGACGGCCGGCAGCTGACGCAGCGGTCCGCCGGCGGAGAGGCGGTGCGCCGTCACCAGGTAGTTCCCGACCTCTCCCGGCCCTACGCCGCCCCGCTCCCCGTACGGGCTGGCGGCCACGCCCCGGTCCTGGATCCGTGTGCCTGCCCGGTCGTCGGTCGTCCCCTCGTACGGCACGACGCGCAGGTTCGCGACGCCTATCGACGGGATGTCCAGCTCGGCGGTCCGCAACCGGACGGCCGGTGTGGGAGGGGGAGTGGGTGTGGGGGTGGGCGAGGCCGCGGAGGTCCCGACGCGCGCCGGCGCGGGGCTGGGGGACGGGGCGGTGCCGGCAGCGGGTGCGGCCGAGGGCGGCCGGGACGAGCGCGAGGGGGAGGCCGACTTGCCGGTGTCCCTGTCGCCGGGCGAGGGGGAGCCCACGAGCACGCCGACCACGGCGGCGACGACGGCCGCGACGGCGGCGAGTGCCCAGCGGACCCGACGGGATCGTTCCACGCGTCACCACCGCCCGATCACGGTTCTGCGGTACCCGGCCACTCCCCACGCTACGCGAAAGCCGCTGGACCAGGCGGAGCAGCCTCGGGTGCCCGGGTTCCGGTCGGGTGGTGGGCTGTGGGCGTGGACACGCAACGACCGCCTACCCGGGGGCCGCACTCATGCTCACCACGATCACCATCGTCGTCATGGCCGCCGCGCTCGTCGTGGGCCTCTTCGCCAGCCACCTGCGGCGACGCCGCGCGTCCGAGGGCGCAGAGGACGAGGAGGCCTCGATCAGCGACCTCATCAGCCCCCTGGAGACGCTTGCCGTCCTGCTGGTGGCCTTCGTGATCGTCGTGGCGGCGGAGTCGTACGGTACGGCCGGTTCGGCCGCCGGAGCCGAGGCCCACCGGGTGGACCAGCTCTACGAGGTCGCCGACTACGCCCCCGAGCCCGAGCGCGTGGGCATGCAGGGCGCAGCGGTCTGCTACGCGCGGGCGATCATGGCGTACGAATGGCCGGCGATGGTGGACAGGGGCGAGAAGGCCGCCGAGGCCTCGGTCTGGTCCTCGGAGTTCCGGCGCCATTTCAAGGTGCTCGCGCACAAGAACGCCAGCGCCTTCGAGCTGCTCGTCGAGGCGGACGACGAACGGTCCGTCGCCCGGCAGACCAGGCTCTCCGAGGCGATGCCCGCCATCCCGAAGGTCGTCTACTGGTTCATGGTCGTCTCACTGGCCGCGACCGTCGGGGCCTTCGCCTTCGGGCTCCCGCGCAGGCGCGGCGCCTCGCACTTCGTCCTGCTCTTCGTCCTGGCCGGGCTGTTCACCGGCTCCCTGCTCCTCATCGAGGACATCGACAAGCCGTTCTCCGGCCAGATCCGGATCACGAACGAGGCCATGACCGAGACGGCGGCCGACATCGGCGACGACTTCGTCACCGACCACCCCGACCACCGCCTGCCCTGCGACCCGACGGGCATCCGCGTCTGAGGCCGCCGCGGCGGACACCTCGACGGGTGGGAAAGGCAGCCGGTGCGCGCTCCTCCGACATCACGGCGTCGGGGCTCGGGGATCTGGTAGCCCAGTGGCCGAAGCCCGACGCTGCTCGCGTGATCGCTCAGAAGCACCGCCGCAGATCGGCACACCCGGCCGTGAGACGCCGACGTGGGGGCGGCCGCCGCCCGCGCGGGTGACGGCCACGGGCATCCGGCTGTCCAGGCGTCCACCGCCGCCCCCGACCCCGCACAGTGGAACGGTGGATGTCGAGGAGGTCGCGGACGCGCTGTACGTGCTGAAGCCGGCCGATTTCGTGGCGGCGCGCGACGCCTACGTGGCCCAAGCCCGAGAGGCGGGCGACAAGGGGGCGGCGAAGGCGATCGCCGCCCTGCGGCGACCGACGGTCGCGGCCTGGGCGGCGAACGTGCTCGCTCTGCGGCGTCCGGAAGAGGCCCAGCGGTTCCTGGAGATCGGCGAGTCGCTACGGGAGGCCCACCGCACGCTCGACGCCGAACAGCTGCGCGCCGCGAGCCGGCAGCGGAACCAGCTGGTCGCGGCGCTCACCAGGACGGCCGCCGACCTGGCGCGGGACGAGGGCCAGACCGTGGGAGACCCGGTGCTCCACGAGATCGAACAGGCCCTCCGTGGTGTGCTGGCCGACCCCGACGTCGCGGAGACCTGGGCGCGCGGCCGCCTGGTGAAGGTGCCCGGGGCCGCTGTCGACTTCACGGCCGTGGCCCCGACGTCGCCCCCCACCCGCCCGAAGCGAGCCGAGCCGCCCCCGGCGCGGTCGAAACACGACAAGGCCCTGGAGCGCGCCCGAGCCGCCGCCACGGCGGCCGAGGACGAGGCGCGCGGCCTGGAACAGGAACTCGACCGGGCGCGGGCCGGCCGGCGGGAGGCAGACGCGCAAGAGGCCGCCGCGACCGAGCGCGTGACCGTGTTGCGGGAGGAGCTGGAGCAAGCCCGCCGCGCCGAACGCGAAGCCAAGGGCGCCGCCGCGAGCGCCCGGAAGAGGGAGAAGACCGCGCAGAACGCCCTGGCGGAGGCGCGCAAGGCGGCCGAGTCCGCGGTCCGCGCAGCGCAGACCCTGGGGGAGCGCCCCGAAGAGTAGCGGCCGACGCCCACCACCGCGCGGCCCGTGACGGATGCCCGTTCGCGGTCGCGGCATCGGCCCCCGGCATGAGCGGTGTACCGCGCCCGATCCCGTTCGTCGGCTCGTCGTCCTGCGCCGCCAGGTCACCGACACCGCGCGCTACGCCAGCGTGAGGAACAGCTTCTCGAGCTCCTCCTCCGACATCGGAGGGTCGCCGTCGGCGCCTTCGCCGAGGCACTGCCGCATGCCGCTGGCCACGATCTTGAAGCCGGCCCGGTCCAGCGCGCGCGACACCGCGGCAAGCTGGGTCACGACGTCCTTGCAGTCGCGTCCCGCCTCGATCATCGCGATGACGGCCGCCAACTGCCCCTGAGCTCGACGCAGCCGGTTCAGGACGGGCCGTACGGCCGTTTCCTCCACCTGCACGGAGATCCTCCTCAGGTCGTCCCGCTATCCGCTTGCCTGACAACCACCTAACAGATTACCCCCAGGGGTATATTTCACCGCTTGGTGACCAGCTCGGCGCGCCCCCGCCTCCTCATGGCGACCGTGGCGCAGGCCACGACCGCAGCCCCACCGAGCGCGCCCCATGCCACCGGGTGCCGCCACGCCTCGCCGCCGACCTGTCGGCCGAGCACGAAGACGCCCATCACGGCGACGAACCAGCCGAACGCCTTGCGCACCGTCTCCTGCGGAATCCGCCCGGCGAGTCGCGCACCGGCGACGCTGCCGACGACGGCGGCCCCGGTCACCGTCAGGGCGAGACCCCAGTCGATGTGCGCACCGGAGAGATGCCCGGCCAGGCCGGCGAAGGAGTTCATCGCTATGACGAGGAGCGAGGTTCCGACGGCGACGGCGGTCGGGAGTCCGCCCAGGACCGCGAGCGCCGGTACGACGAGGAACCCGCCACCGGAACCCACCAGGCCCGTCACCGCGCCGACGGCCACTCCCGAGCCGGCGACACGCGCCAGGGACGGGTCCCGGTGCGGCGGCCCCGGCTGGGTGCGACGGCGCGGCCGACGGAGCATGGCCCCCGCGGTGGCGAGCATCACCACGCCGAACGCGACGAGGAGCGCCGCACCCGGAACGTACTCCGCGAGTCGTCCGCCTCCGTACGCGCCGCCCATGCTGAAGGCTCCGAAGAGAAGGCCGGCCCGCCAGCGGACCCGACGGGCGCGGGCATGCGGGACCAGCGCGGCCGCGCTGGTGACACCGACGACGAACAGGGAGGTCGCGATCGCTTCCTTGGCGTCCTGTCCGGCCAGGTGTACCAGGAGGGGAACGGTCAGGATCGAGCCGCCGCCTCCCAGGACGCCGAGGCTGACGCCGACGAGCAGGGACGCCGCGATGACCAGGAGGGTCACGGTGTGCCCCGCAGGTCGCTGTGGGCCCGCAGGTCGCCGTTGACCCGCAGCTCCGCGATGACGGCCCGGATGTCGGTGCGTGGCCCGCGGTTGTACGGCAGCTTGGACAGCAGCACGCCCATGGCGCAGGTGTTGCTGAGCGCCGCGTACGTCAGGCCGGCGCCGATCGCGGTGCCGATCAGGTGCACACCGGGTACGGGAAGCCCCACCAGCCCGGTGACCAGGACGACGGAGCCCGCGACCAGCCGGACCTGCCGCTCGATGTCCCACCTCTCGTCGCCCCGGTTCGTGGGGGCTCCGGCCGCCTCCCAGGCGTTCATGCCGCCTTCCAGGACGCGGAGGTTCGGCAGACCCGCCTCGGCGAGGGCCTTCTCGGCCGCTGCGGCGCGAGCGCCGGAGCGGCAGACCAGCACGACCTCCTCGTCGAGATGGGCCAGCAGCTCGGCCCGGTGCTCGCGGAGGGTGGCGAGGGGCGCGTTCGTGGAGCAGGGGATGTGCACGGTGCGGAACTCGCCGGGCGTCCGCACGTCGAGCAGGCGCGGCGCGCGCCCCTCCCGGACGAGTCGATGGAGGGCGGCGGGTGTGATCGATGCGGTCCGGTTGGGGTTCTCGGCCATGAGGGCTCCTTGTTCAGGGGAGGGCGGGATGGAGAGGGGAGGGAGGAACGCGAAGGAGGAGCGAGGACGCAGTCGCGGGGGGCGGGGACGGGGTCTGGCGGCAGGGGGGTGTAGGCGGCAGGGGAGGGGGACGAGGCCGCGGACGGTATACCCCGAGGGGTATTTGTCGGCGCGTGCGAGTCCCCGCGCGCTCACGACGGGAAGGTCAGGCCTCGGCGGGCCCGGACGTGAGCGCCCACGCGGCGTAGCCGCCCAGCACGTCGGAGACGTCGGGGAAGCCGCGATGCCGCAGCAGGCTCGCCGCGATGGACGACCGATGACCGCCGGCGCAGTGCACGACCAGGGGGCGGTCGGTCGGGAGCTCGCCTGTGCGTGCGGGGAGTTCGCTCAGCGCCATGTGCACCGCGCCGTCGATGAAGCCGCTCCCGCCGCGTTCCGCGCAGGTGCGGACGTCGACGACGAGGGGCGGCCGATCGCCCCGCAGTGCGGAGCGCAGCTGGGCCGCGGTGAGTCGGCTCGCGGGGACGACCTCGTCGGCCAGCGCCTCCAGGGCTTCCTCCACGTTGCGCAGGTAGCCCACGGCGCGGTCGAAGCCGATCCGCGCGAGGCGCGTGACGACCTCCTCCTCCCTGTTCTGCGGCGCGATGACGATCAGCTCGTCGGCGGGGTCGAGGACGGTGCCCGCCTGCTCGGCGAACCGGCCCTCGGCGGGGACGTTGACCGCGCCCCGCAGGTGACCGGCGGCGAACTCCTGCGGGCACCGCGCGTCGACCACGACGGCGCCCGACCGTCGCAGCCCCGCGAACTCGGCCGGGGACAGCGACCGCGCCGCCGTCCCGTCGTAGAGGACGTGGTCCCTGCGGTTCAGCTCGGCGTCGTACGCGAAGTACCCGGGCGCGGTGGGCTGCGCGGCGGTGACGAGGGCGACGAACTCGTCCCGGCCCATCGGGGCGCACGCGTAGTTGGTGGCGCGCTGCTCGCCGATGGTGGACCGCTTCGCGGTGGAGAGGTTCTTGCCGCAGGCGGAGCCCGCGCCGTGGGCGGGGAAGACGCGGACCTGGTCCGGCAGGCCCATGAGTTTGTTCTGCACGCTGTCGTGCAGCATCGCGCCGAGCTCCGCGGCGGTCACGCCCACCGAGGCGAGCAGATCGGGGCGGCCGACGTCGCCGATGAACAGCGCGTCACCGGTGAGCACGCCGTACGGGACGGTGTCGGTGGTCTGCTCGTACACGAGGACGCTGATCGACTCCGGGGTGTGCCCCGGCGTCTCCATGATCTCCAGGGCGACGTCGCCGAGGGTGATCCGCTCGCCTTCGGCCAGCTTCCGGATCGGGTACTCGGTCTCGGCCCGCCGGCCGTAGCCGATCCACGCGCCCGTGCGGTCGGCCAGTTCCAGGTGTCCGGCGACGAAGTCCGCGTGGAAGTGGGTGTTGATCACGCCCACGACGGTGAAACCGTGCGCCCGGGCGTCGGCCAGGTACGCGGAGACGTCACGGCGGGGATCGACGACGACGGCCTGGCCCGTCGTCCGGTCGGCGATCAGGTACGACGCCTGGGAGAGGCAGTCGAGGTAGTACTGGGCGAAGAACACGGCGAACCCTTCGACGGGGGAGGGGTGCGCATCCGGGCGGATGAGGGCGGATGCGGGAGAGCTCTTTCGGATACCCCCCTGGGTATTGACCTGTCCGACGGTAGGAGGGTCTTCCGGTGGATGTCAAATACCCCCCTGGGTATCCCGTGCCGTCAGTCGGGAATACCTAGGGGGGTATAGTGACCTGCGCGTCCCCGGTCAGGTCTGGACCGCTGGCCTGGACCGCGCGACACTGCGGCGCGCGACGGTGCACCAGGCGACGGCGACGGGCCCGTGGCGCGCGGCGGCCGGGTAGACGATCCCCGATCTGCCCTGTCGCGCCCGCCCGTGTCGTCAGCAGTCCGTGCCGCGATCGTCCGAACGGAGCGCGGACGCTCGCAGCGCAGAGGCCCGGTACTCGCCCGGCGAGAGCCCGCAGGCCCGGCGGAACGGCCGGCTGAAGTCATGGGCGGAGAGGCCCCAACGCGCGGCGAGGCCATCGATCGTGCGGTGCCGCAGCCCCGGATCGGCCAGGTCCGCGAGGCGACGCTCCAGGCGCCGGCGGCGGATCGAGGCGGCGACCGGCTCGGGCTCGTCGCGGAACAGGGCGTGCAGCGTACGCACCGAGAGGTGGTGGTGAGCGGCGACGGCCGACGGGGTGAGCCCGGAGTCCGGCCGATGCTGCTCGATGAACGCCTTGATCTCGGCCGGCGTCACGGCCTGACGCGTCTCGACGCGCAGCGTCTCCCCGATGTCGAGCCGGCGGCGATCGCGGTCGCCGCGAGATCGACCGCGAGGGAGCCGAGCCGCGCGCTCCGCCGTGCCGCAGCCCCGCGCGGCGTCCGGCAGCCCGGTGAGGTACGGCCCGAGCAGGGCGGCCGCGCCGGCGTCCGTTCGCAGGGGACGGCGAGGAGTTCGTCCGTCCGTCACGGGGGCAGAGGAAGGGCCCTCCGCGGGAGCCGGAGCAACGTCACACCGGTCACCTCGGCGTCGGCGTCGAGCCCGCCCACGGCGAAGTCGGCGTCCGCCCCGCCGAGATCACCGCTCCCGGCGAACACCGGCCCGCACGAACGCTGTTCGGGCGGCAGCCGAAGCGGCGGTCGCCGGACGAGGAGGCAAGAGAACGACCGTGGGCGGCCGATCATTTCGGCAGGGCCCGTCGGGCCGCGCGGGGCGCCCCGACGAGCAGGAGCCGTCGGCTCAGGCGGCGGTGTCGAAGGTGTAGTGACGGGTGTGGTCGAGCATGTCGGCCGGAGTCACGTCGTTCCACGGGCGCATCGTGTCGTTGAGGTCGACGACGTTCGGGGTGCCCGCGGCCGGCAGGTAGGTCGACCGGGGGTGGCGGGCCTGCCAGTCGGCCCACAGCTTGTCGACGAAGGCGTGGTGCAGCCAGAAGACGGGGTCGTTCGGGGAGACTCCGGTGGCCATCTGGCCGCCGACCCAGACGTGCACGCGGTTGTGCAGGTTCACGCCGCGCCAGCCCTCCAGGTGGTTGCGGAAGCCGTCCGAGGAGCTGTTCCAGGGGGCCGTGTCGTACGTCTCCATGGCGAGGACGGAGTCCACCTCGGCCCGGGTGGGAAGCTGACGGCCGCCCGCGCCGAGGTCCCGGCGGAGGTAGTCGCGGCCGTCGACGCGGACGTTGACGGTCCAGCGGTTGCCGGTCCGGGCGAAGGCCCCGTCGATGACCTGGCCGTCGCGGGCCCGGCCTGTGCCGCCCAGGAAGTCGGGCGCCCAGAGCGAGGAGCGCGAGGTGCGGTCGGCCGTCCAGTCCCAGTAGGGCAGGGTGACGGCGGCGTCGACGGACTGCAGCGCCTGCTCGAACTCTATGAGGAAGCGCCGGTGCCAGGGCAGGAACGACGGAGAGCGGTGCCCGACCCGGTCGCTGGTGTCGGTGTCGCTCATGATGAAGGCGTTGTGCGTGGTGACGAAGGTGTCGTAGCGGCCGGTCCGCTTGAGTTCGAGCAGCGCGTTGACGAAGCGGCGCTTCTCGTCGGCGGTGAGGGTGGCCTGGTTCTTGCGTACGGTCATGGTGGTGCGGCTCCTGGATCGGATCAGGCGAGGGTGAGGGGTACGAGCGGGGCGCCCTGGAGTTCGCGGACGGCCGCGCGGGCGATCGCCCTGGGAGTGGCGGCGGGCTCGTAGTGGTTGATCACGCTGATCCAGGTGCCGTCGGCGTTCTGCATGACGTGCAGTTCCTCGCCGTCGACGGTGACGGAGTAGCCGCCCCCGTGGTGCCCCCCGTGGTGACCGCCGCCGTGTGAGGGGCCGCCCTTGATGCGGCGACCCAGATAGACCTCGTCGAACGCCGCCGGAGCGGCGGCGGCCGCCGCTCCGGCGGTGCCCGGAGCGGCGACGGCGGACCCGGCGAGCGCGAGGCCCGCGGCGGCCCCGGCGGCGCCTGCGGCGACGCCGAGCGCCTTGCGGCGGGTGATGCTGGACATGGAAACCCCCTAGTGGTCTGTGCGACCGGGGGATTGGTCATATGCCCCCGGCAGCTCTCATCACTACGGGGAGTCGTGGGCGGGGCGGAAATCGGCGAGATCCGGTTGGCTGTCAACCGGACAACTTGCCATGAAAAGTCCAGACTTGAACGAAGGTGATCTTGCTGTGCCGGTGCGTGGAGGCGTCCGAAGGTGAAAATCTTGCGGAGAAAGTGATCATCTGGGGGATGATCTTTCGATCTGACGGACGCGATGTGGTGGCCCCCACCCCGTCAGGCTGTCCGGATCCGATGCGATCCCGCGCCCGGGGCGGGGGATCGCCGGTCCATGCGGACCCTCCGGGGTGGTGGGGATGCGGTCGACCGTCAGGCGGCGGTTCAGTGCACCGCGGGGGCGCCCGCCCGGTCGTCGCGCGGGATGCGCTCCTCCGCGTCCGCCAGCCAGAAGAAGACCGGCGGCAGGCCGAGCTCGATCACGGTCAGCGCGATCTGGAACCAGTGGGGCCGGCCGTACGTCGCGAGCGAGAGCAGTCGGCCCGCGCCGCCCAGGAGGAAGACGCCGGCCAGCCACCGCACCGCCCGGGGCGGGATCGGGCGCTGTCGGGCGGCCCACAGCCAGGCCAGTCCGTAGCCGACGAAGGCGGCGCCCATGAACCGGCCCCAGCTGTCGACCGTCGGGCCGGCGGAACCGGCGCCGGGCAGCGCCGCGTTGCCGAGGGTCAGATGGAACAGGCCGATCACCACGCAGGCCCAGCCCATCAGTTGTGTGAGTGTGCGCAGAGCCCTGGCCATGGTCCCTCCGAGTCATCGCGGAAAGCGCTTGGTTGACATGTGTCCACTACGGTGGCGCCCTAGTGGACGCATGTCAACTAAGCTGTGTGTCGTGCCTCCCCGTAAGCGACTCACCCCGGCCGATCGCCGCGCCCAACTCCTGGCAGTGGGCGCACGACTCTTCGCCGCGCACCCCTACGCCGACGTGCTGATGGAGGAGGTAGCCGAACAGGCCGGCGTATCCCGCGCCCTGCTCTACCGTCACTTCCCCAGCAAGCACGCCCTCTTCGCAGCCGTCTACCAGCAGGCCGCGGACCAGCTGCTCGCCGAGACGCGGCTCGATCCCGCCGACTCCCTGGTGGAGCAGCTCACCCAGGGCATGGATGTCCATCTCGACTACTTCGTGGCGAACCGCAACGCCGTCCTGGCCGCGAACCGCGTCCTCGCCGGTGATCCGGTGATCCAGACCATCATGACGAACGAGTTGGACGCGCTCCGGGCGCGTCTGCTGTCCGTACTTCCCCTCGCGGACGAGAGTGCCCGCCAGGCCGTGTCCGGTGTGCTGAAGAGCTGGCTGGTCTTCGTGCAGGTGCTCTGCGTCGACTGGCTCACCCACGAGACCTGCACACAGACACAGTTGCGCGACGTCTGCGTCGGCGCGGTGCTCGGCGCCCTCCGGCCGCTCCTCGCCGAGGATCCGTGCCCCGACCCCCCGCCACGGCGGCCCGGCGCGGCTCCCCGCACCGCGTAGGGCTGCAAGGGCGGGCGAGCGCCCCGCCCTGCTACGCCTTGTACGCCAGGAGCTGGACTTCCTGGAACTGCCGCCGGTCGGTGGGCTGCGGCTCGATCACCAGGCGGGCCGACTCCGCCAGGCCCTGTTCGCGCAGGAGCCCGGCGAGACGGTCGGGGGACCAGCGGTAGGCCGTGGCCACCGCGTGGTCGTAGGCCTGCGTCTCGTGGTGGGGGCCGTCGGTGGCGGGGAACTCGACCAGCAGGTGTCCGCCGGGAGCCAGGACCCGGGCGATCTCGGCCAGGATGACGGGCAGGTCCTGCGGCGGGGTGTGGATGACGGACCACCGCGAGAGCACTCCACCGAGCGCGCCGTCCTCGACGTCCAGTGCTGCCATCGAGCCGACTTCGAAGCGCAGCCCGGGGTTGGCCGCGCGAGCGAGCTCGACCATCACGGGGGAGGCGTCGACGCCGAAGGCACGCAGCCCCAGCCCGTGGAGGTAGGCCGTGACCTGGCCCGGTCCGCAGCCGAGGTCCGCGACCCCGCCCCCGCCGCCGTTCGCCCGCACCAGCTCCGCGAAGGCACCCAGCAGGGCGCGCTCCCAGGGGCGGTCGGCCAGAGGATCGTGGAACAGCTCCGCGTATGTGGGCGCGATGGCGTCGTACGCCTCGCGGGTGGCGTGGAGGTGGACGGGGTCGGGTTCGCTCACCCGCAGACGATAGCGGGCCGGGACGGACCGTGCTTCACGAGCCCGCGCCGGGCGGCCGGCCGAGCTGGATCCGCCCCGCGGGCCCGGACGTCCCCGGGCCGCGCCGACGGGCCCGTACGAAGCGCACCAGACGCGTGATGGCGTACCCGAGCAGCCAGGGCAGCACCGTGATCCCCCCGACGTACACGGCCAGGTATCCGAGGAACTCGTCCCACTGCGCCGGCGGGCCCAAGGTGCCGTCCACCAGCACCGGCCGCTCCCACTTGCTCAGCGGGAAGGTCATGAAGACCGCCGAGATCCCCACGGGTGGCAGCGGGACCAGCACCGACCACAGCCGGGGCCCCAGACCGGGCGTGGAGCCGCACCACACCCCCAGCACGCCCATGGTGAACGGCCCGAACGGCACCCACAGCATCACCGGGTACAGCAGCAGCACCCACCACTCGTCCGAGTACCCGAACACCATCGGCGCCGCCCCCCTGGTAACCCCGCCCCCAGCGCTTCCTCCCCCGTCCCGTCCCGGACCGAACCCGTCCGCCGCGGTCGTCGATCACGTAGGACCGCGATCCCCCGCCTACGACCGCGCTCACCCCTGCACGACCGCGTGCACCCGTATGACCGCGGTCACCCACGTGTGACCGCGGTCACCCACGTACGACCGCGGTCACCCACGTACGACCGCGGTCACCCACGCACGAAGCGCCAACTCGGAGCCGAGAGGCAGCCCCTATGCGGGGTGGGTGTCGGCCGGACGGAGGGCGATGCGGACGCCGGAGACGACGACGGTGATCAGACAGAGGGCGATGATGCTCTCGGCCCACAAGAAGGCGAACCAGTCCACGACACAGCCGATCGGTGGAGTGCCCGGGGCGGTGTTGCGGAAGGCCGAGAGGGCGAACAGGGTGGCGGCCATCCACGCGAGGGCCGGCCACACCAGGCTCTCGCCGCGGGTCGTCAGGTACCAGGTGGCGATGAGCACGGACGCCGCGAGCGCCCACATCACGACCATCATGAAGGTCGCGAAGACGAGTACGCTGCTCGATCGGCCCAGGTCCAGGCTCATGACGGCGTTCTGCCCGGCCGGCACCGGTGTCGCGGAGATCGAGAAGAGCGTGTCGTTGTTGGAGAACAGCAAGCGCACGGGCACCTGCTTGCCGTTCATCAGGGCCCGGAACCCGATGTCGGTCGCGTAGCTGTCGAACGGGTAGTCGCTGATCGAGCCGTCGGACAGCGCCACCTGCACGTCCCGTGTCGAGACCCGCTCGTGCGCCGGGAACTGCAGGTCACGAAGGGTTGCCGAGGAAGTCTCGAGGCGGAGGTCGCCCACCGGCGCGCTGCCGTCGTCCTCGCCGAGCGCACCGAGCAGGTCGACGCGGACGCGCAGCAGCAGCTCTCTGGCAGCGGCGTCCACGTGCTGGACGGTGGCCTCCACGTCCACCCGGTCGGGGGCTCCGGACCCGGCCGTGTGGACGGTGTCGACGGCCTGCCGCTCGGCGAACTGCAACCACGATCCCACGGACACCGCCACCACGATCAGGACGGCGATGGGGACCAGGACCGGAAGGATCGACCCCCCGGAGCGGCGGGGGCGGGGCGAGTGCGCGGATGGGGCCATGGTGACTCCGGCGAGGTGGGAGGAAGGGCACCGGGCCCGCCCGGCCCGACGCCGGTATCGGACCTCGCGCCCGTGCGGTGCCGTCGTCCGAAGCCGGCACGCCGGTCGCCGACGGCCGCCTTCCTCAGGACGCGGGGCGGTGGGTTCGGTGCGATCCTCGTCCACCGGGTCGACGATCCGCCGTACCCGGGCGTGCGTGTCGGCGCCGACCGGACGACCCGATCCGTCGCACCTTCCACCGTGCCGTGCCCTGTTCGGCGCACCCACGCCTTCCTCCCGGGTGAACCCGGTGGCGGGAGCACCGCGATCACCGGTGTCCGTACGACCGAAGAGCAGCCGTAAAGGTACGAAGGAGAAGCAGGCAGAAAGCGGGAGACCATGGATCCACGTCACAAGCGCCTCGCCACACCCCGGGCCGCCGGAGCCGCCGGGGTGGTGTTCGCGGTCCTGGCCGCCACGGCGATCGTCCTGGTCCGCATCACCCTGCCGGACGGCGCCGACGGAGGCGACGCCGCCGTCGACGCCGGACAGGGCGGCGTCGTGCGGACGGCGTTGCAGCTGGTCCCGTTCGCCGGGATCGCGTTCCTGTGGTTCATGGGAGCGCTGCGCGAGCAGGCGGGCCCGGGCGAGGACAAGTTCCTCTCCACCGTGTTCCTGGGCAGCGGCCTGGTCTTCGTCGCGACCCTGTTCGGCGCCGCCGCGGCGGCCCTGACCGTTCTCGACGAGGGCCGGCAGGACTCCTCCTTCGGCCGTGACGTCGCCTACGCCCTGCTGACCACGTACGCCATGCGGATGGCAGCGGTCTTCATCATCACGACCTCCACCATCGGCCGCCGACTCGGCGTCATCCCGCGCCCGCTCGTCGTCCTCGGCTATCTGGCCGGCCTGACCCTGCTCGTGGTGGGAGCGGACGTGCCCTGGTCCGAACTGGTCTTTCCGGCCTGGGTGCTGCTCCTCAGCCTGAACATCCTGCGGGGCCGGCCTCCCGCCGCGGCACGGCCCGCACGCGCGACCTGACCCGACCGCACCGCTCACTCGAACGGTCCGCTCCCCGTCGCCGCGGCCCGCCCGGCCACCGAGAGTGGTGCGGGGGGCTCGACCCGGGCCAGTGGAGAGGACCGATCCCGTGGTAAGGATTGCCGTCGATCTGAACCGCTGTCAGGGGTATGCGCAGTGCGCGTTCCTCGCTCCCGAGATCTTCACCATGCACGGCGACGAGGCGCTCCTGTACGACCCGGACGCCGACGAGGCGCAGCGCGCGAAGCTGGCCCAGGCCGCCGCGGCCTGCCCCGTCCAGGCCATCCTCGTCGACGCCGTGGACGAACCGGCCGAGGCGGTGTCCGGTGCTCGGTGACGGAGGCTTGGAACAGCTCAAGCGCGAGGGCCGCATCGTCGTCGTGGGCGCCTCCCTGGCCGGCTTGCGGGCCGCCGAGACCCTGCGCGCCAAGGGCTTCGCGGGTTCGCTGACCATGATCGGCGACGAGCCCTGCGAACCGTACGACCGCCCCCCGCTGTCCAAACAGGTGCTGCTGGGCAGGGCGCGGGCCGACCGCACCGCACTGCCCAGGCTCCGGTCCGTCGACGCCACCTGGCGGCTCGGCGTACCCGCCACCGGCCTGGACATGGCCACCCGGCGGGTGCGGCTGGCCGACGGAGACGAGGTGCCGTACGACCGGCTGCTGATCGCCACCGGAGTCCGGGCGCGTCCGTGGCCGCGCGAGGAGGAGGCGGAACTCGACGGCGTCTTCGTGCTGCGGACCCGCGACGACGGCGCCGCGCTCGCGCGGCGCCTCGCCGACGGACCCGAGCGGGTCCTCGTCATCGGGGGCGGGTTCGCCGGCTCGGAGGTCGCCTCCGCCTGCCGCGAGCGCGGCCTGCCCGTCACCGTCGCCGAGCGCGGGGCCTCCCCCCTCGTCGGCGCGCTCGGCGGGGTGGTCGGTGCGGTCGCCGCCGACCTGCATCGCGAACACGGCGTGGACCTGCGCTGCGGGGTCATGGTGACCGCTCTGGAGGGGGACGCCTCCGGTCGGGTGCGCGCCGCTCACCTCTCGGACGGCTCCACCGTGGAGACCGACGTGGTGGTCGTCTCGCTCGGCGCCCTCCGCAACACCGAATGGCTCGCCGGTTCCGGACTCGGGGCCGGCCCCCGCGGCATCGCGTGCGACGCCGGCTGCCGCGCCTTCGACATCCGCGGCATCGTCACCGACGACATCTACGCGGCGGGCGACGTCGCCCGCTGCCCGCACCCCCTGTTCGGCTACCAGTTCCTGTCCCTGGAGCACTGGGGCAACGCCGTCGCCCAGGCAGGCATCGCGGCACACAACATGCTGAGCCGGAGCACCGACCGCCTGCCGCACATGGACGTGCCGGCCTTCTGGTCCTCGCAGTTCGGAGTCAACATCAAATCGGTCGGAGTGCCGTCGATGGGGACGGAGATCCTCATCGCGCAGGGCTCGCTGGAAAGCCGCCGGTTCGTCGGCGTCTACGGGTACCAGGGGCGCGTCATCGGTGCCGTCTCCTTCGACCACGGCCGGTGGCTGCCCTTCTATCAGGAGATGATCGAGACCACCGCACCGTTCCCGCCGCAGTTCGCCACGGTCGACCGGCACCCGGACGGCCAGCGGCCGATGGACGCGGACTTCCCCGACCCCTCGGTACCCTCCCACGGCCCGACCGTGACCCTCAGCGGATACTCGCCGGCCGACCGCCGGATGACGTTCACCCCCGCGCACTGACCCGCACGGCCACGAGGACCTCCTGCCATGACGCAATCCCTGCTGCACCAGATCCTGGACCACGCCAACCGGGCCGATCCGTACCCGATCTACGAAGAGCTGCGGAAGACGCCGGTCCACCACGATGGCGACGGGCCGTACGTGATCAGCACCTACTACGAGATCCGCAGCCTTCTGCACGATCCCCGGCTCAGCTCCGACGCCCGCAACCTGGCCTCGAACACGGCCGACCCGCTGGCCGAGGAGACCCCGCAGGAGAGCGCCCTGCCGCCGGGCTTCCTCCGGCTCGACCCGCCGGAGCACGACCGGATGCGGCGCATGACGAACCGGCACTTCGGCCCGCCGCACTCGCCCCACCGCGTCGACGGAATGCGCCCGGAGCTCGACGACATCGTCAGCGGCCTGATCGACGGCATCGGCGACCCGGGCCGCATCGACCTGGTGGACGAGTTCTCGTACCCCTTCCCGGTGACGGTGATCTGCCGGCTGCTCGGGGTGCCGCGCGAGGACGAGGCGCGATTCCACGTCTGGGCGGACACCCTCGCGGCCAGCCTCGACCCCGACCCGGACGCCGACCCCGCCGAGCGGGGCAAGGGGTCGCACGAGGCCCGGATGGAGCTGGGCATGTACCTGGCCGGCCTCATCGAGGAGCGCCGCAAGAACCCCGGGGACGACATGCTCTCCCAACTGGCCGCCACCAAGAGTGAGGACGGCCAGATGACCACCATGGAACTGCTGAGCACCGCGGCGCTGCTGCTGATCGCGGGGCACGAGACAACCGTCAACCTCATCACCAACGGCATGCTGACCCTGCTGCGCAACCCCGACGTCCTCCAGCGACTGCGCACCGAACCGCGACTGGCCGTGCCCCTCGTGGAGGAACTGCTGCGCTTCGAGCCGCCGGTGCAGCTGCTGCCGCAGCGCACCACCCTCGCCGACCTCGAGGTCCGCGGCGTCACGATTCCCAAGGGCTCCACCCTCTGGCTGATCCTGGCGTCCGGCAACCGCGACCCCCAGCGCTTCGAGGACCCGGACCGCTTCGACCCGGACCGCCGGGACATCCAGCACCTGGGGCTCGGCAGCGGCATCCACAGCTGCTTCGGCGCACCGCTCGCCCGCCTGGAGGCCCAGCGCGCCCTGTCGGAACTGGCCCGGCGACTGGAAAACCCCCGCCTGCTGGAGGACCCGCCGCCGTACCGCCAGAACGCCGTGCTGCGCGGACCGCGGCATCTGCACATCGCCTGCGACGGGATCAGGCCGTAGGACTCCACACGGACGGATTCACGTGGTCGGACGAGGGCGGCCGGACGTCCGCCGGATTCCCCGGCGAGCAAAACGTGTATGAGGCGGCGTACGAGGCTGTGGCACCCTGTCCCGCATGACGACCCACCGAAAGGTCCATGTCGCGTAGACGGCCAGGACGCATCCGGGCCGAACTCCCGGACCGCCAAAGGTCACAGCCCCCACGGCCGGCCATCGACCGCCTCTCCCCACGAGCGCTGTCCGAGATCGTCCGCCTCGAACGCACGCGGAACTACCTCCAGCCAGGGGACACCAGCGCTGCACTGCGCCTGTGGAAGGACTACGTCCGTCGCCCCGAACGCGAACTCTGGCACGACGAGGAGTTCGGCAACGTGCACTGGTACTGCTGCGGCAACCCACTTGAAGGCCGTGCCCTGCTCGACGGCGTGATCCGAGCGATGTCGCCTCGCGGCGCCCGCGAGCTCCGCAAGATCGTCGCAGAGCTCGACGCCTTCATGGGCCCGCCCTCCCCGGCCACCGTCTTCTGAGGACGAGAAACGAGCTGAGACGTCGCTCCTCATGACTCAGCGAGCGCCGGTGTCCCGCGTGCGGTGCGGATCGCTGTCAGTGCGTCCCGGACTTCTTGGCTGTTCGTCCCCCGCATTTGGCGAAGTCCGTGGATATCCAGTTGGGCGCTCCGCCGGCGGATGGCAAGGTGAGGCTCATGCCGTCGCCCACCGTCGAAGAAGTCCTGCGGGAACTGCACGCCTCGCCTTCATCGCGTACATCACGGCGCGGGGTCACATGCGCAGCGTCTTCACGAACGGCCGCCAGCGCCAGGCCTACGACGAGGTCGCCGAGGCGCTGTTCCAGCGCCTCCGCGCGCGGCCCGAGCGGACCTGCTGGGCCGCGGTCGCGCACGTGCATCCGACGCCGGAGGTGCTGGCGGCGGTCTCCGACGAGGACCTCACTCGACTGCTGGTCCGATGGAACGCCTTCCTGCGCCAGGTCGCGGACCTGTTGGAGGACGCCTGGAACCGCCATCCGCTGGAGCGCGAAACCATGATCGTGCGGCGTGGCGACGACTCGTCGACGTGGAACCAGGCCGCGCAGGCGTGGAACACGGCCCGAGCGCACTGGTTCGCGATCCTCTGGGAACTGGGCCAGGAGGAGTTCCTGGACCGGTACTGCCCGGGCAAGGTTCCCCGCCTGATGGCTGCCGATGTGGCCTACTGGCACCGCATGAGCGGTGGCGGGCTGCATCCCGACACCTACATCTGGGCGGAGTTGCCGTTGCCCTGGGAGGTGCTGCGGGGCGAGAAGGAATGCCCACGCTCCTTGGTCGAGGCAGTCTGCGCCCGGCATCGGAGGGATCCGGTCGCCGGCGCGTGGACCGCGCCCAGGCCTACGGCCGAGGCCGTCGCTTTCCGCCGGACACCCGAGCTCGTACACGGTGTTGCCGTTGCGGACCCCCTCATGGCCAGTGCGCTCCGGTCGGTGGGAGTGTTCTCCGGCAAGGGCAAGCGCGCAGCTGCCAGGGAGTGGCTGTGACCGCCTTCCTCCGCGGCCTCGGGGAAACAGGTTGCCCTGGAGGGCGGCCCCAGCCATGATCGACGTGGCGACGAGGAAGCTCTGCGGAGGAGCGCCCGGCTCTGATCCCGGGTGGACGTAGGTTCGAATCCTGCCCTCGTCGCCTTTCCGCTGCGGTCGGCGGCGCCTGGAGGAGCGCAGGCGCCGACGGTCGGGCGGACGTCGGCGCCTGCGCACGAGCGGTGCTGTAGGGACTTGCGGGACCCCGGGTCGGCTCTCCGAGGCCTCAGATCATCCGGGTCGGCGTTCCCAAGCCTCAGATCATCTGGTCGGTGGTCCGAGGCGTCAGATCATCATGAGCAGGCGGGTCTGGGGGACGAGCTTGCGGTTCACGCTGGTGCTCTGCACGAAGATGGTGAAGTCGTCGTTGTGGTCGGGCTTGATGCGGACTTCGACGTCCGGCAGGCCGAGCAGGGCTCGGGCTTCCGGTCCCGTGTACACCCGGTCCGTCTTCTTCTCCAGTACCGCGATCTGCTTGCGCGCCTGGATCTTCTCGGACTTGCTCAGCTGGTAGAACGCGCACCCGGTCCGGTACGTGTGACCGGATTCGATGACCCATTCGCGGATGGCCACGTCACGCGTCACCGGGACCAGTTGGTACGCGGACGGATCCGCCGGCGTGAGGCCGGCCGCCTTGATGGTGTCCTTGTTGACGGCCTCCGCGCCCACGGAGAACACGGCTCGCGAACCGCGAATGCCCTTCGTGCGCCCCACCATGAACTTCTCGGTCGCTTCCTGGATGACCTGTCCGGCCTCCTCCAGGCCCTGGGTGCTCGTGGCGTCCCAGATGGCGATGTTGTCCTTCGGGAAACCGCACTGCATCGCCTCGCGCTTGCCCATCTGGTCGGGCACGAGGACGGCGAGCGTCCAGTTGTCCTCCTGGGTCTGGAACATCTCGGTCACGGCATCGACCAGTTGACGCGCGTTCTTCGTGGGGGCGTCGGGGCAGCGATGGCTCGCGTTCTCCTGGCCGTCGGTGAGCACGAACGTCAGGAAGCTGTGGTCGCCGTACAGTTGGGCCGTCTGGGCCAGCTCACGCTGCGACTTCAGCGCCGCCGCCAGCAGGGCCGTCATACCGCCGACCCGGTACAGCTGCTTCAGCGAGGGCATCCGCAGCACGTCCTTGTCGTAGATGACGCACTCCACCTTGTCGGCGAAGACGTACACCGTGACGCGGGTCTCCTGGTCCAACTCCCGCGATCGCCGGGCGAGGTACTCGATCTGCTGATCGGCGACCTCGACGACCTTGCGGCTCAGGTGCGACATGGACGAACTGGCGTCCAGCACAAGGGCGACGTGGTTGATGTAGTTCTGGCTTCCGGACACGGGCAGTTCCCCCTCTTTCCGATTCGGTACCCCTACCGTCTCACCCAGCACTGACAATCGACCTCGGCCGCCGGGCCGGCCGCATGCCGACTCCGGGGCACCCGTGGCGGCGTGGCGGCACGGGGGTCAGGGAGCGGTCCGAACGGATTCGAGAGGGACGCCCAGGTGGTCCGCAAGGCTGGTCAGGGCCTTGCCCAGAGGGAGCGCGACGCGGGAGGCCGCGTGCCGGTCCCCTCGCGTCTGGTCCCGGTTGATGATGAACACCGGCTTCCCGGCCTCGGCCGCCTGGCGGACGAACCGGAGACCGGACATCACCGTCAGTGAGGAACCGAGGACCAGCAGCGAGGCCGCCTCGCGCACCAGCGCGCGGCAGTGCTCGACGCGCTGGGGCGGCACGGATTCGCCGAAGAACACGACGTCGGGTTTGAGGATGCCGCCGCAGACCGTGCACGGCACGACATGGAAGTCCGTGACCTGCTCGTCGGTGAGGTCGGCGTCACCGTCCGGGTTGATCCCGGCGGCGACCGGCTGGAAACCGCGGTTGGCCTCTTCCAGTCTCCGGGCGAGTTCACGGCGCGTGCTGACGTCCTGGCAGGTGAGACAGACGACGCGGCTCAGACTCCCGTGGAGTTCCACGACCCGCTCGCTCCCGGCGGCCTGGTGCAGCCCGTCGACGTTCTGGGTGATCACGCCGGCCAGCAGGCCGTGTCGCCCGAACGCGGCCACGGCGCCGTGGCCGGCGTTGGGCCGGGCCCGCCCGAAGGTGCGCCAGCCGAGGTGGCTGCGCGCCCAGTACCGGCGACGGGCCGATGCGCCGCCGATGAAGTCCTGGTAGGTCATCGGGGTGTGCCGACTGAGGCTCCCGCCCTCGCCCCGGTAGTCGGGGATGCCCGACTCCGTGGAGATGCCCGCCCCGCTGAGCACCAGCACGCCGCCGGCGCCGAGCGCGTCGGCGACCGGCCCCAGGTCCGTGGTGCCCGGCGGCAGGTCCTCGGTGGGGGTCCAGCTCAAGGTGGGGCGCGTGCGCATGCCGCCAGGGTACGCAACCGCCCCGATACCCGCCGGGTCGCCGACGCGTGGGCCGTGCGGAGGGCGCGGCGGAGCCGGTGGGGTGCCCGGCGAGCCCGCCAGGGTCCTGAGGGCAGCTGTCGTCACGCAGGGAGGCCCGCGTCGTCGCGAGGAGTGAGCGGCGCGTTCGTCGAGGACGCCCTGCGCGGGGGCGGCGGAGCGGGGGGATCGGCACCTGAGCTTGAGCGCCTGCCCGGCACGTGCTGGGGCGGCTGCCTCCTGGGCTCCCTGACGCCTCCCCGACGGCTCCCAGACGGCTCCGCGACGGCGCGGGCCCGTGCGTACGGCCCCTGAAGGCAGCCTGCGGGGGAGAGGAGGAACCGTGCCGGGCTTCGGGCCCCTGGCCCAGGCCGGCCGGGCGTGCTTGTCATACTGCTGCGATGCCGCTGCCCCCGCGCGCCGTGCCGTCCGAGCTCGGCCCCGTGTCCGAACCCGAGCCGATATCCGCCGACCCGCGGCACGAGGCGAGGCCCGCGCTGCTCACCCAGTCGTGGCTTGACCTGGCGTTTCTGCACTGGGCCGTGGATCCGGCCGACGTGGCCCCGCTGCTGCCGGCCGGCACGGTTCCCGACACGTTCGGCGGGGTCACGTACGCCGGTCTGGTCGCCTTCCGGATGCATCGCGTCGGGTGGTTCCGGCTCCCCGGCATCCCGTACCTCGGCAGCTTTCCGGAAACGAACGTGCGGCTCTACTCCGTGGACCGCCACGGGCGCCGGGGCGTGGTCTTCCGTTCGCTCGACGCGTCGCGGCTGATCCCGGTGGCGATCGGCCGCTGGGCGTTTCGCATTCCGTACGTCTGGTCGAGGATGGCCGTCACCCAGGACGGTGACACCCTCACGTACACCAGTCGCCGACGCTGGCCCGGCCCGCGGGGCGCGCGCAGCGCGATCTCCGTACGGGTCGGCGAGCGCATCGAGGAGCCGACCGACCTCGAGCACTTCCTCACCGCCCGGTGGGGCATGCACAGCTCCTGCTTCGGCCGTCCGCTGTACCTGCCGAACACCCATCCCCGGTGGCCACTGCACCGCGCCGAGCTGCTCTCGTACGACGAGGACCTCCTGGCCGCGGCCGGCCTCACCCGGCCGCCCGGCGGCCCGGTCAGCGTGCTCTATTCACCGGGTGTCCCGGTCCGCTTCGGCAGCCCGCCCCGGATCCCGGCCCAGGCCTCCGCGCCGGCGCGGGAATCGGTGCCGGAGTCGTGGGCAGCGCAGACCGTGGTCAGGCCTCGTCGAACGGCTCGTCGCTCCACCTGAACCAAGCGCGTCCGCCGTCGATGTGCAGGAGGAACTCCGCCACCGGACCTGACGGAGCCACCAGCGACAGGGCGCCGGAGATCCTTTCGTAGGCGTCGTCGAACCGCTCGTACTCCTCCGCCTCCAACAGGACCAACGACTCGTCGAACCACGGCTTCACCTCCCCGAACGCCGTCGTGGGAACGAACTGCCCGTGCAGCCAGGGAAAGTCGGCCTCGTCGATCACGATCTCGCCGAGCGGTTCCTCCTGCCGCACCAGTTTCCAGACCTGGCCGTCGAAACCCATCCAGCCCGCTCTCCCTTCCATGCCTCGGTGTCGCTCCAAGACTCTCAGGCGCCACTGACAACGAGGGGCCGGGGAACACCTGCTGGGCGCGAGCGGCAGGGCCGGGTCGCGAGGCCGAGTCGGCCCCGCCGGCCCCGCCTCTCAGACCAGACAGTCGAAGATCTCGTCCCAGAAGGCGGAATCGTCGACATTCGGGTCCTGGCCGGTCATGCGCTCACGCAATTCGGCGACGGCCGCGGCGCGGATGTCGTCGTCGTCCGCCTCCAAGGCGCTGCTCGATTCGGCGATCAGTCCGAGGAGCACGGCGAGCCGGGGGAGGGAATCCGCGGCCGGTCCCTGCCAACCGGCCCCGTGGTCCCACCCGTTGGGGTCGTAGTGGGTGATCCCGCCGTCCGCCGCGTCGAGCATCAGGTGCTGATCGCCGGAAAGGGCGATGGTGAAGCAGAAGTTCTCGGGCGGGGAGTCGTCGTCGGGGTAGCGCTGCCCGTAGATCTCGTCGGCGTCGAACGGTTCCAGGCCGTCCTCGTCCCGCACGTGCCGGGTGTCGATCCCCACGACGTCGAGGTGGACGGCGGGAAAGCCGACCGTGAGCAGGAACTCCCTCGATGCGGCATCCGTCAGCTCGGTGGGCAGGGCGGCCTCCTCCGGCCGCCAGAGGCAGCCCGTGCCCAGCCGTTCCTCCAGCCACTCCGCGTCCGGCGTCAGCGGAATGTCGTTGTTCTTCACTGCGTGGCCCCCATGCGTGACGGGTCGTCCGATCCTGGTGGCCCAGTCAAGCGCACACCTGCACGGCGACGTCGGGCGGATCCCCCTTCGGCGATGCCGGCGAGGCCTTGGACGTCCGGGCGTGGGGCACAAGGCCCGGGGTGCGGGGGTGCGGGGGTGCGGGGTCCCAGGGTGCCAGGGCGGCAGCGGGCAGGGGGCGGGGGCAGAGAGCCGCCCGATCATGTGTGGCGTCCGTCTCGCCCGCCGGTGCGACGTCCCTCGGCGGGTCCGTCGCGTTCGCTGAGGTACGCCTCCAGCCCCGCGGCCCCGGCCAGCAGGGCCCGCCCGCGCGAGGTCAGCCGCCCGTGCCAGTCGGACAGGGCGGCCTCCAGCGGTTCCAGTCCGCCGGCCGCCCGCACCTGGGCGATCAGCGGGGCGATCTGCTCCAGCAGGTGACCGCCTCGCCTGAGCTGGTGCGTCAGTCGGGCGTCGCGGACGTCGGCCTCGTCGTACACGCGGTACCCGGTCTGCGGGTCGCGGCGCGGGTGCAGCAGCCCCGCGCGCTCCCATGTGCGCAGGGTGGCGGGGCGGATGCCCAGCTGCCGTGCCAGCGGCCCGATGAAGGTGTCGCCGGGCTGCTGCGCGGTGATCGACCGGCGGCCTGCGCCGGGCCGGGGCCTGGACCTGAGCCCGGACCCGGCCCCGTCGGTCGGCCCCGCCCCGCGCGCGGACGGCGGCGCGGGCTCCAGATCACGGAGGGCGCTCTCCACGGCCTGGAGGGTCCGGCGGTCGTCGAGGAGCTGGGCGTGGCTCTCGTCGATGATGCGGAAGGCCTGCTCGGCCGCGCCCTGGTTCACGGCCCGCATGATCGACGTGGCCGTCCGGTGGCCGTGGCCTGGGAGCAGTGCGAGGAAGGCGCGCAGGGCTCCCGCGTGCAGCGCGGTGTAGGTGCGGTAGCCGTGGGGTGTGCGCTCGGCTGCCGGAAGGATGCCGGCCTCCTCGTAGTTCCTGACCGCCTGCGTGGACAGGCCGTGCCGACGCGCCAGGTCGACGGGCCTGAGCCGTCCCCCGGATTGAGGGTTCTGCTCCATCGAGCCGACGATATCGCGGAAAACTCTCCACCGAAGGTTCAACGATAGCGTTGAAGGCATGGCGACTGACATCAAGGACACCGCCCATGCCGTCGACGCTGCCGCCGTCATGGGGCTGCTCCGGACCCGGCCCCGGCTGCTCGCCCTGGGCGAGCCCACCCATGGCGAGGACACTCTGCTCGACCTGCGCAACGAACTCTTCCGGCAGCTCGTCGAGCAGGAGGGCTACCGCACGATCGCAATCGAGAGCGACTGCCTCATGGGGCTCGTCGTCGACGACTACGTCACCTCGGGGACGGGGACCCTCGACGAGGTCATGCAGCGCGGGATCAGCCATGGCTGGGGCACCTCCGCGGCCAACCGTGAGCTCGTGCGCTGGATGCGTGCCTACAACGAGGGCCGCCCCGCATCCGATCGGATCCGATTCGCCGGCTTCGACGGACCGCTGGAGATCACCGGCGCCGCGAGCCCCCGACAGGCCCTGACCGCACTGCACGACTACCTCTCGGCCCGGGTGGACGCGGACCTGCTCCCCTGTACGGCGCAGACCCTCGACCACCTGCTCGGCCACGACGAACCGTGGACGGATCCCGCCGTCATGATGGACCCGGCCAGGTCCGTCGGCCGGTCGGCGGAGGCGCGGCAACTACGGCTGGTCGCCGATGACTTGGCGGCGCTGCTCGACGAGCAGGCCCCTCACCTGATCGCGGTGACCTCGGGCGACGAATGGGACCGGGCACGCCTGTACGGGCGCACCGCCGTCGGCCTCCTGCGCTACCACCACTGGATGGCCGACACCACCCCGGCCCGCCTGGCCCGCCTGGTGGGCGTACGGGACCAGATGATGGCCCGTAATCTGCTCGCCGTCGCCGCCCGGGGGCCGGCACTGGTCCACGCCCACAACTCGCACCTCCAGCGGGAGAAGAGCACGATGCGGATGGGTGGGAAGCCGCTGGAGTGGTGGAGTGCCGGTGCGCTGGTCAGCGCCCGGCTCGGCGACGCGTACGCCTTCGTCGCCACGGCCCTCGGCACCATTCGGCACCAGGGCGTGGACACCCCGCCGCCGGACACCGTCGAAGGACTCCTCTACGAACTCCCGGACGCCCACTACGTCATCGACACCGCCCGGCTGGTCACCGCCCTCGGCGACACGCCTCCGGCACCCCGCGTATCCCCCTGGTTCGGCTACGCCCCGCTCGACCCGGCCCATGTGACCGGCAGCGACGGGCTCGTGTTCGTCAAGGACGCCCGACAGGGCTAGGGCGGCCTGCCCGCCGGTCGGCGGCTCCTTCTTGCAGGTCCCCTTTGGATGACCGGGAACGTCGGTGGCCGCGGCGCTCGTCGTGCCGCGGCCACCGCCGCGAAGGGCCCGGTGGGCCGACGACGTGTGCGTCGGGGGAGCGCCACGGCCGTGCGCGGTTTGAAAGGGTCCCGACGCCGCCAGTCTTTGAGGGGGTGTACGCACCGGCCCGGGGGAGGGGGAGACGCGCGATGGCCGAACTCCGCGCGGCAGAGGTGCCGCTGAGCTGGAACGCCGCCACGCTGAGCAGGGATGAGTGGCTGTTCCCGGTGCCACCAGCGCCGGCACCACCACCAGCACGGCCACAGGGACCAGCGCGTGCACCGGCACCGGCAGCAGCGCCGGCACGCGTCTCACCCATGGGAGGTGCACTGGTGGCCACGGCCGATGCCGCTCTCTGGCGCGGCGCGGGGTTCGTGGTGTTCCGGGGCCTGGACCTCGCGGGCCTCACCGATCAGCAGTGTGCCGAACTGTGCGCGCGTGTCGTCGGCCAGGTGGGAGCCCCGGCGGGGCTCCGTCTCCAGCGGTCCGCCAACGAGCTCCTGACGGCGGCCACGGCCCCGGCAGTCCCACGGACGCCGGACCCCGGTGCCCCCGCTTCCCACAGTGGCGACGAACAGGTACTCCTCCCGCACATGGACCGTGGCGAGGGCCCCCGGCCGCCCAGGCTCCTGGCACTCCTCTGCATCCGGCCGGCGCCCGAAGGCGGCGAGTCCCTCCTGGCCAGTGGCACGGCCCTCCACAACCGCCTCGCCGTCGAACGACCGGAGGCGCTGCGTGAGCTCTACCGGGACTTCCACTTCGGCCGCGGCCCGGACTTCGACCGGGTCCGGCCGGTGTTCCACCTGGACGGCACGACCCTACGCGTGCACTACAACCGTTACTGGATCGGACGCGGGCAGGACGAGACCGGCAGACCCTTCAGCCCGGGGCGGCGCGATGCCCTGCGGGCGATGGACTCGCTGCTGAGGGATCCGGCGATGGTGACCAGCCTGCCCCTGTGCCGCGGCGACCTCCTCCTCGTCAACAACTCCGCCGTCCTGCACGGCAGGAGGCCCTTCAGGAACGGTGGTGCGCCGGACTCCCAACGCTGTTACGCGCGCGTGTGGGCGGACTGAAGTGCGCGGCACCTGATCGACCGGGGTTCAGCCCTCCCCGTGGCGTCAGACCTCGGGGAGGGAGGGATCGGGTGTCCAGGGGTTCGGGGCGGTGATGCTCCAGCGTTCGTGGTCGCGCCACGCCCCGTCGATGTAGAGGTAGGCGGGTGAGATCCCCTCGTAGCGGAAGCCCAGCTTCTGGACCACGGCCACCGACGCCCTGTTCTCCGGTTGGATCTGGGCCTCCAGCCGGTGGAGCCGCAGGTCGGTGAAGGCGTGCCGCAGGGTGAGGGCGAGCCCTTCGGTCATGTACCCGTTGCCCGCGGACGGGGCGAAGGCCGCATAGCCGAGGGACGCGCCCTGGTAGCGGCCCCGGATGATGGAGTTGATGTTGATCATGCCGGCGGCTTCGCCGGTCTCCCGGACACGGACCAGGAAGCCCTGGTTGGCGCCGTCGTCGAAGCGGCGCATCCAGACCTGGAACTCCTCCGCGGTCGCGGGCAGCCGCATCCACGGGAGGTGCAGCTCGGCGCTGGCCCGCACGAGCATGCAGAACTCGTCCTGGTCGGAAAGGGTGAGCGGGCACAGGTCGACCCGTGACGGCATGGTGAGCATGGGCCAACGTTATGTTCCCGCCGGCCAGTCGGCGATCCCTTCCTTGCACTCGCGGTGGACAGCGAACCCCGGGTGGCCCGCGTGCGCGCCGAGGAACGCCGTCGCCGCGCCCTTGCCCCTGAGGGCCCCACCGGTCGCCGCGCCCTCGCCCACGAGGGCCCCTCCGGACGCCGATCCCCAGCCCCCTGCCGTCGGCCGACACCTCACGGCCTCCCCACCCCGGTGCCCGGCGCGCGGTTCCACGCCATACGGCACCAGGGCAACGTCAGTTCGCTCAGGTCCTGTACGTCGCGAGGGGTCAGGCTCGTGATCGGTACGGCCTCTCGATGGCGGACGAACACGGTGTCCACGTAGCGGTGTCCCGTGTCGGCCGCGATGAACAGGACCGTCCGCTCCGGTGAGCGGGCGCGTTCGTGGCGGGCCGCGAGGTAGGCGGCGCCGCTCGACAGGCCCGCGAAGACGGCGTGCCGGCGCAGCAGGTCGACGCTGCCGGACAGCGCCGCGTCGAAGGCCACCCAGTGCAGGGTGTCGTACAGCTCGTGGGAGACGTTCCCGAAGGGAATGGAGCTGCCGATGCCGGCGATGATGATCTCGGGGTCGGCGACGTGCTCCGCTCCGAAGGTGACGCTTCCGTAGGGCTGGACGCCGACGAGCTGGACGTCGATGGCCGCACCGCCGGCGGCTCCACCGCGGGCAGCCCCGCCGTCACGGGCCTCACCGCCGGCAGGCCCACCTCCTGCAGCCCCGTCGCCGGCGGCGCCTCCCTCCCGGCCCGCGCGCAGGTAGCGGGCGAGGGCGCCGGTGGAGGCTCCGGAGCCGACGCCACCGAC
The DNA here is from genome assembly GCF_040680975.1 of Streptomyces sp. NPDC051921. Taxonomy (NCBI): domain Bacteria; kingdom Bacillati; phylum Actinomycetota; class Actinomycetes; order Kitasatosporales; family Streptomycetaceae; genus Streptomyces; species Streptomyces sp. NPDC051921. The sequence goes on along the minus strand of NZ_JBFAXU010000006.1, from coordinate 176,821 downwards.
GACCGTGAGGCGGCCGGTGCCGACGGCCCGGCGGACGCGGTCGGCGACCGCCCGGTAGCCGAGGTAGTGGATGTCGTCGTGGTACTGCCGCATCCAGTGGTACTCGGGGTGCTCGGCGAGGATCTCGTGGATCCTCTCGACCCGCCGCTTCTGGTCGAGCTTGAGGTCGCTGCTCGGCTCCATCTGCTCCAGCGTCGCGCCCAGCACCGCGAGCTGTGTGCGCAGGGTGTGGTCGACGGTCGTGGAGCCGACGATGTGACAGCGCATCCCGTGCCGGTGGCAGGCCAGGGCGAGGGCGTACGCGTAGATGCCGCTGGAGCTGTCCAGGAGGGTGTCCCCCCTGCGTACCGCACCGGTGTCGAGCAGATGACGCACCGCGGCGAGCGCCGACACCACCTTCATCGACTCAAAGCGCAGGCATACGAGCCGGTCGTCGAGCCGTATCAGGTCCGGCCGGCCGATCGCCTCGGCGACGTGCTGGTCCATCGGGGAGCTCCTTTGCAGTCAGGGCGGGGGAGGTCGTGAAGGTCCGGGTGGTGGGGATGCCGTGGGCCCGCAGGCCGTGCAGGCAGCGGCGTACGCGTCGGCGCAGCGCCGTGGCCGCGGGGTCGAACAGCACGCCCGCGACCGCCCCGCTGTGGGCGATCTGGACGCCTACGGCTCCGGCGCGGCGGGCGACGGCGCACAGCGCGTCGAACTCGGGGTGGCCGAGCACGAGTTGGCCCCGCCGCGCGCTGGCGGTGGCGACCTCGCCGACCAGGGCGGCGTCCCCGGTGGAGACGGCGCGGCGCAGCAGCCCGCGCAGCCGCTCCCACGCGCGGACGTCGCTGTCGTGCACCTCGTCCGGGGGCAGGGAAAGGGTGTCCACGGGTGCGCCGCCCCCGAGCGTGCAGCCGACCACGACGAGCGGTGGCAGGGCCGGGCCCAGCACCTCCAGGACGCGGCCTTCCCGTTGGGCGAAAAGGACCGGGCGGCCGTCGTCCAGCATCAGCGGATCGCTGGCGGTCTCCGCCTGGACCGCCAGCCTGGCCACCGTGCCCGGTGCCATCCGCACCGCGTAGGAGTCGGCCACCGCGCGCAGGGCGGCGATGACGTCGCTGGTGGAGCTGCCCATGCCCAGGCCCACCGGAATGTCACCGGTGAGCCTCAGGTCCCCTCCACAGGGCGGGAGTCCCGCCGCGTGCGCGCACTCCGTGACCGCCAGCGCCGCGGCGCGGGCGGCCTTGTGCCGTCCTGCGGGGACCACGGTGATCGACTGCGGCGCCGTGCCGGGCCGTCGGACGAACTCGGCCCGGCTGCCGGGGCCGGCCATCGGGAGGGTCACGAGGCCGGGGCGTCGGACCCCGCCGTCGAGGAACACGCCTTGCAGGATCTCCCCGTGGTGGCAGGGGGCGTACCCGGTGCCCGTGGGGAGGGCACCGGCACCGGGTACGGCCCGGCGGGCGGCGGGGATCACGCGCCGCCCGCCCCTCGGTAGCGGTACAGGACCGTCTCCTCGGCGCTGAACTGGGAGAACGGGAAGGGCTCCGCGGACAGGGCGGTCACGCCCGCACCGAGGAACGCCCGGGCGACGGCGCTGCCGGACTGGGCGTAGACGACCAGGGGGAGGCCCTGCGTCCGGCAGCGCTCCAGGATGGTGTCGAACGAGCCGTTGCTCAGGGTCATTCCGGTGGCGACGACCGCCTGCGCGCGGGAGAGCACCTCGTGCATGTCGGCGGTGACGGGGTCGCCCCACTGGGTGGCCTTCAGGTTGAAGTCGCAGGGCAGCGGTTCCCCGCCGCGCTCGCGGATCGCCGCCACCAGCGGGTTGACGACGCCGATGAGGCCGACCTTCGCGCCCTGCTCGATGTCCAGCAGGCCGGCGATGGCCGCGTCGCGTGCCGCGGCACGGAGTTCGGGTGTGCCGTGGGGGAGGGTGACCGGCTCGGCCTGTCCCGAACGGGCGGCGAGCCGGTGCGGCCGGAGGTGGGAGAGGTAGGCGTCGAGCGCGGCGATGCGCACCGGGCGCGGAGCCTCGCGGAGCAGCACGTCGAGCGGGGCGCCGGAGGCATCGCGGCAGATCCCGGGGTCGACCTCGCCGGCCTCGAAGGCGCAGCCGCCGAAGGAGGCGCCGAGGCGGACCAGGACGTACTGGTTGAGGTACGTGGTGTCGCCGCCGGCCAGGCGGGTGCCGTGGTGCGTCCAGAAGACGCTGGTCGCGACGAGCTCGCGTGGCGGCGGACCGCCGAGCTCGCCGGCCAGAGCGGCTTCGACGAGTCCGTCGACGGAGCTGAAGGCGGGGACTGCGGACAACGGGGGCATGGGAGTTCCTTTCACGGGGCGGGCCGGCACGACGCCGTCGTCGCGCCGAGCGGCCCGCGGTAGGCGATGTGGGGATGGCCCAGGGAGTCGGTGGTGAGTTCGGCGTCGACGCCGAAGACCGCGGCGAGCCGCTCGGCGGTCAGGACGGCCGCCGGTGCTCCGGCGGCGACCAGTCGGCCGTGATGCAGCAGGAGCAGCCGGTCGCAGTGGCGGGCGGCGAGCGACAGGTCGTGCAGCGCGACGAGCACCGTCCGTCCGGTGCCGGACAACAGCTGCATGAGCTCCAGCTGGTGTCTGACGTCCAGGTGGTTGCAGGGCTCGTCGAGCAGGAGCCCGTACGGCTGCTGGGCGAGTGCCCGGGCGATGTGGACGCGCTGGCGCTCACCGCCCGACAGCGCCTTCCACGAGCGGCCCGCGAGCGGCGTGAGCCCGACGCGTTCCAGCGCGGCGGCCACGACGGCCCGGTCCATGGCGTCCGGTCCGCGCCAGCGGTCCCGGAACGCGGTGCGCCCCAGGCCCACGACGTCGGCGACCCGCACGTCGCTGTCGGCGTCCGCGTGCTGCTCGACGAAGGCGATCCGGCGGGCGATCCGGCGCGCGCTCCAGCCGCCGATGGGGACGCCGTCGTACCGGACGGTGCCCGTGTCGGGGACCCGCAGTCCGGCCAGGCAGCGCAGCAGCGACGACTTGCCGGAGCCGTTCGGCCCGACGAGGCCGACCGTCTCGCCGGGAGCGACGTCCACGCTCACCCCGCGTACGACCGTCGTGCCCGCCACCGACCAGCTCAGGGACTCGGCGGTGATCCTCACAGCTCACCCCTCTTGCGCAGGACCAGCAGGAACAGCGGCACACCCAGCAGGGCGGTGATCACACCCACCGGCACCTCACGGGGAGCGAAGGCGACCCGCGCCAGCGCGTCCGTCCACACGAGGAACACCGCTCCCGCGAGCGCGGCATGCGGGAGCAGTACCCGGTGCAGCGGGCCGACGAGGAACCGCAGTCCGTGCGGCACGATCAGTCCGACGAAGCCGACGGCCCCGACCGTGGCGACCGCCACCGCCGTCAGCGCCGCCGTGACCACCAGAGCGAGCGTCCGCGCCTGCCGCACGCCGATGCCGAGCGAGGCGGCCGTGTCCGAGCCGAAGGCGAGTCCGTCGAGGGCGTTCGCGTACGTCCACGCGAGGACCAGGCCCACCGGGGTGACCAGGGCGCACACCGCGACGCTGCTCCAACGGGCCGGTGCCATCGACCCGAGCAGCCAATGGGTGACGGCCCGCGTGGTGTCCGCGTCCGCCGACGCCATCAGGACGAGGGACGTCAGCGCGGTGAAGAGCTGCCCGACGATCACTCCGGCGAGGACGATGCGCGTGGAGTCGAGGCCGGTGCGCCGCAGGAGCAGCAGGAGCAGGCCGAAGGAGAGCAGGGCGCCCGCGAGCGCACCGCCGGTGACCCCGAGCGAGCCGGCCCCGATGCCGAGGACCACGACCACGACGGCCCCGGCCGACGCCCCCGAGGACACGCCGAGCAAATACGGGTCGGCGAGCGCGTTGCGGGTGACGGCCTGGAGCACGGTGCCGCACACGGCGAGCGAGGCGCCGACGAGGGCGGCCATCAGCACGCGGGGCAGCCGCAGGTCCCAGACGAGGGAGTCGAGCAGGGGAGGCAGCGGCTCGACGGGAAGGCCGAGGCGGGTGCCCAGGACCCTGCCCAGGTCCGCCCAGGTCACGTCAGTGGTCCCGAGGCGTACGGCTGCCGCCGCGGAGACCATGAGCGCGACGGCGCCGAGCAGGAACCCGGCCGCCCGGGCTGCCGGGCTCGCGGAGAACGGTCCCCGGCCGGTGGAGAACGGTCCCCGGCCGGCGGGGAGCAGCCCTCGACCGGTGGGGAGCAGTCCTCGGCCGCCGGACCGCAGTCCCCGGTCGGTGGACCGCAGTCCCCGGTCGGTGGCGAGCGCTACCGGGTCGGCAGGGTGCCCTCCCGAGCGGGCGTGCGGCGCCGCACCGGTGCTTTCCGCCGCGCTTTCCGCCGTGCTTTCCGCCGTGCTTTCCGCCGCGCTCTCCGTCGTTCTCTCCGCCGTGCTTTCCTCCGCCTTCCGGCGCCGCGCCGTCGGCAACAGGAGGTCGGGCGTGTCCAGCGCGGGCGGGTCAGCGGACATACCCGAGGTCCTTCATACCGTCGGCCAGCAGTCCGAGCGCGTGCACCGAGCGCACCGACGGGTCCAGTTCGATGCCCGGCACCTCGACGATCCTGTTCCCGCTGACCGCGGCGAGCCGTGAGATCACCGGGTGCCGGGCCATGACGGCGCGCTTCTCGGCGGCGCTGTCACCCGGGCGGCCGCGTTCGGAGAGGTCGCCGATGACGATGAAGTCGGGGTTGCGCCGGGCGACTTCCTCCCAGGTCACCTCCGGCCAGTCCTCGTCGACGTCGTCGAACGCGTTCTTCGCTCCGACGATCCGGCTCATCTCGCTGGGCAGGCCCGTTCCCCCGGCCACGTACGGCATGCCGTTGAAGACGGAGTAGAGGTAGACGACGTTCGGCTGCCCGGCCCCGGCCCGCCGGGGGGCCTTCGCGGATTTCGCCCCCGCCCCGGCCTCGGCGACCGCGGACCGCTGGCGGGCGGCGAGAGCGGCGGCGCGTTCCTCGACGCCGAAGATCCTGCCGAGGTTCTCGTAGTCGGAGAAGAGAAGCTCGAACGGCGTGCTGCCCGCCGGGTTCTGCCGGGGGCAGTCCACCGCACTGACGAAGGTGGGGACCTTGAGGGCGGCCAGCTCCTCGCGGGTTCCGGCCCGGTCCGCGGTGAACAGGTCCGCGGAGCCGGCGACGACGAAGTCCGGAACGGCCGCGCGCAGTTGCTCGCCGGTCGCGATCTTCGGGGCGATGACCGGGACCTTGGCGTAGGCGGCGGCGTACGCGGGCGGGATCTTCGTCTTGAGGTTGGCGGTGCCGGCCATCCGGCCGTGCAGGCCGAGTTCGAGCAGGGTCTCGGTCGAGGTCTGGTCCAGGGCGACCGCCCGCTCCGGCGGGCGGGTGAACGCCGTGGGGCGGCCGCAGTTGGTGACGGTGACGGTCGTGGTGGACCTGCTGTCCGCCTGCCTGTGGCCGGTGTCGGCTGCGGAACAGCCGGCGGTGGCGAGGGCGACGGTCAGGGCGATGCCGAGGCGGGTGGGACGGCGCATGGGTTCTCCGGTCGGGGAAGAGGGCGTGGGTGTTGACGTGCACCGGGCAGGAGTGCCGCGTTCGAAGGGTACTGTAATGGAAATCATTTCCATTAACGCGACCGGGGTCCCTCCTCACCGAGCGGACCCGCCCCCAAGGAGCCAGCACACCGTGACCACGACACCGACCTCCGCGAAGGCCAAGTCGCCCACCCCACCCGGACCTTCGATCCTGCGGGACCCCGCCTTCCTGCGCCTGTGGGCCGGCACGACGGCCGTCGGCCTCGCGACCTGGGCCCTGCCCTTCGTCCTCGGACTCGCCGTCCTCCACCGCGACCTCGACGCCGCCGGACTCGGGCTGGTCCTCGCCGCCCGCACGGCCGGATTCCTCCTCGCCGTCGCCGTCGGCGGGGTGCTCGCCGACCGGCACTCCCGCCGAGCCGTCGTCCTCTGGTCCGCCCTCGCCGCGGCCGTCGCCGCACCCGCCCTCGCCGCCGGCCTCGGCCGGTCCCTCCTGCTGATGACCGTGGCGGCCGCCCTCGCCGGCGCCGGACAGGGCGCCTGCCGCCCCGCGTTCCAGGCGCTCACCGCCGAGACCGTCGAGCCCGACCGGCGCCGACAGGCGAACGCCGCCATGACGATGGCCGTACGGTCCGCCACGCTCGCCGGTCCCGCTCTGACCGCCCTGCTCGCGGCCTTCCTCGACGTCTCCACCCTGCTGCTGGGGATCGGCCTGCTGTGGCTGGTCGCCGCACTCGCGCCGGCCGGGGGGAGCGCCACGGCCGGACGCCCGGCCGAGCCGTCGGCTCCGCGCGCCGCGATCCACGCCGAATTCCTCGAAGGCATACGCGAGGCAGGGCGGCACCCGTGGTTCCTCGCCGGACTGGCCGCCCTCGTGGCGGTGATCGCGCTCGGCTACTCCGCCACCAGCGTCGCCCTGCCCCTGATCAGCCGGGACCGTTACGGCACCGAATGGGTGCTGGCCGCGTCCATGACCGCCTACACCGTCGGCGCCCTCGGCGGGGCGCTGCTCGTCGCCCGCTGGCGACCGCGCTCGCAGGGCTGGGCGGCCCTCGCCGCACTCGGCGCGTACGGCGTCGCTCCGCTGAGCCTGGTGTTCCCCGTGCACCCGGCCGTCGTCGTCGCCGCGTACGCCGTAGCCGGCATCGGGATCGAACTGTTCAACGTGCCCTGGTTCACGGCCACCCAGCGCGAGGTCGCCCCCGACAAGCTCGCCCGCGTGTCCTCACTGGACTTCCTCGTCTCCTACGGCCTCGCGCCGGTCGGCCTCGCCCTGATCGCCCCGGCCATCGACCGCTTCGGGGTCACGCCCGTCCTCGCCGCCTGCGCCGCCGCCTGCTTCCTCGTACCGGCGGCAGCGGCACTCGTCCCCACCACACGGCACTTCGCCCGCACGGGCACGGCGTCAGGGGACTGACCGATCGCCCGCCGTCGCCGCGGGGTGGCAGGGGCCCCTGCCGGAACTCCGCGGGAGGTCGGCGAACTTCGACCGCGGCCGTGACACGGGAGCCCCGTGCGACCTGTCGTCACCAGCTGTCCCTGCCGCCCCCGCCGCTGGAGCCTTCCATGCCGGTCCGCCCCGCTGCCGCCCGCGACGAGGGCCTCCTCCGGCAGGTCCTGCTGGAGGCGCACAACTGGAACGGCGTGCAGAGGTTCACCGCCGAGCAGCTCGCCGCCGACCCCGCTGCCGCGCGGTGCGTGGACCGTCGGCCGCAGGTCGGCGACTTCGGCGTGGTCGCGGAGACGGGGCCGGCGTGCCCGTCTCCGCGGCCTCGGCGCGGTGTCTGCCGGAGGACCGGCCCGGACGTGTCAGGGTGTGTCGCGCAGTTGGAGAAGGTACTTCGCGGTGAGTGCGACAGCGCGGTCCTCGTCATGTGACAGCTCCACCAGGGCGCGTGCCGCCGCGGGCCCCGGGATGTCGGCGAGCGCCTGGGTGAGCCGCCCGCGTGCGGCTGCCCCGGTGGAGCGGTGGGCGAGGTGGTCGACGATGGTACCGGCGATGCCGTCCGCGGCCGTGGTGTCGCTCGCCAGCGCGCTCAACGCGTCGGCGGCGTCGGTGTCATTGCTCCCTGCCACGATCATGTCGACGAGCGTGGGGATCGCCTCGGCGTCGCCGCGTGTCCCCAGGGCCGGCGCGGCGGACCGGCGGACGACCGCGTCGGGGTGGGTGAGGGCGTCCTTGAGGTGAACGGTGGCCTGGTCGTCGGGCAGTTCGGCGAGGGTCTGGACGGCGCGCTTGCGCACCGAGGCGTCCGGTGATCCGAGTCCCTCTGCCAGGAGCGCGGCGCCCCTGGCGGCGTCGGCTCGCGCCAGGGCCCACCTCAGGGCCCCGGCGACGTTCGGGTCGGTCTCGTGCAATGCCGCTTCGACCAGTGCCTCGACGGGTACCGGTAGCTCGTCGGTCGCGGTCAGGGCGGCGCGTTGGCGGGTGTCGGCGTTCGTCGACGCCAGCGCGTGGAGCAGTGAAACGATCTTGAGGACGTCGTTCCAGTCGGTGGGCTCCGCGGCGTCGATCCGGTGGAGCCGGGTGAGCAGCTCGGTCTCCGCGGCGATGCGTTCCCGTGTCTGGCGGACGAGGTCGCCGACGAGCGTGGCGGGCGTGAAGCCGGGGTCGTCGAGCGCGAGCCCGATCTCACGAAGCGACAACCCCAGCGACCGCAGACTCTCGATGTGGAAGATCCGGCGGATGTCCTCCCCGGAGTACTCGCGGTAGCCCGAGCCCGTACGGCCCGAAGGCCGCACGAGACCCAGCGACTCGTAATGCCTGAGCATGCGGGCACTGACTCCGGACCTGCGCGCCACTTCACCGATCAACACGCTTCATTGTCCCGTCGGATCGGCGGGGCCGAGAGCCACGACGCGCTTCGCCTCCTCGATCGCGAACGCGAAGCCGGTGTCGGGTTCGCGGAGCAGATGCTCCGTGGCGAGCGCGTGCGCGCGCACGCGCGGGTCGGGGCCCGCCGCCGCGGCGCGTACCGACGGTTCGATCGCCTCGCCCAACGCGACCAGCGCACGGCTGAGACTCAGCTGCGTCTCCCGGTCGCCGCGCCCGAGCTGCGTCGCCAGCACGACGGCCAGCGCCGACTCCGCACCTTCCGGTACGAGCAGGACCGCGGCCCGCCAGGCGCTGCGCGCCACCTCGTCATCGGCGTCGGTCAGCAGCTCCCGGGTGATCGCCGGCCACACCTGCCGGTCGCCGATCTTGGACAGGGTGTGCAGGGCCTGGCTGCGCGCCTGCGCACGCTGGGAGCGGACGGCACGGATCAGTTCGGGGAGTGTCATGGATTCCGGGTGGCGTGTGAGGGCCCAGGTCAACATCTCGCGGACGAAGAACTCGGGTTCGATCGCGCACCGCTCGACGAGCTTGCCGACGAAGCGCGGGTCGGGTGCGCTGCCGACCGCCAGGGCGGCCCGCAGCCGTACGGACGCACGGCTGTCCTCCAGCGCCTTCAGCGCCCGCGTCGCGGCGTCTTCCTGTGTCGTGATCTTCATGGGATCACCTCCTTGGCCACGCAGTGAAGTCCTTGTCACCGTGTCAAGGTCAAGCCGACCCGCTGCCCGGGTCACTCGCCGGCCGTCCGGCTCGACGACCGGGTAGCCTCGGGAGACCGCGCCGATCGACACGAACGGGATCTCCTGGTGACCCTGGCCTTGACCCGCCGCGCCGCCCTCGCCGCGCTGTCCACCGTCGCCCTCGCTCCGCTCCTCGGGTGCACCACTTCGAAGGGCGACACCGCGGAAAGGGCGGATGCCGCGGCAGGAAGGGCATCGGCCGCCCCGGCGGAGCAGCCCTTCGCGCGGCTGGAGCGGGAGTTCGGCGCACGGCTGGGCGTCTATGCACTCGACACCGGCGACGGGCGCGTCGTCGCACACCGCGCGGACGAGCGATTCGCCTACGCCTCCACCTTCAAGGCACTCGCCGCGGCGGCGGTGGTGCGGAAGAACTCCCCCGCGGGACTCGACCGGGTCGTCCGCTACGGCCGGGACGACCTGGTCGCCCACTCGCCCGTCACCGAGCGGCACGTCGGCACCGGCATGACGCTGCGGGCGCTGTGCGACGCAGCCGTGCGCTACAGCGACAACACCGCGGGCAACCTGCTGTTCCGCGACCTCGGTGGTCCCCGGGGCCTCCAGAGCGCGCTGGCCGAACTGGGCGATGGCACCACGCGGTCCGACCGCTACGAGACCGCCCTCAACGAAGCCGCACCCGGGGACCCGCGTGACACGAGTACGCCCCGTGCCCTCGCCACCGACCTGCACGCCTACGCCCTCGGTCCCGCCCTCGACGCCGAGGGCAAGGCGCTGCTCGTCGACTGGCTGAAGCGCAACACGACGGGCGACGACCTGATCCGCGCCGGCGTACCCACCGACTGGCAGGTCGGGGACAAGACCGGCACCGCGCACCACGGCACCCGCAACGACATCGCCCTCGCCTGGCCTCCCCACCGCGCGCCGATCGTCATCGCGATCCTCTCCAGCCGTGACGCCCAGGACGCCGACCACGACGACCGCCTGATCGCCCGGGCCGCGCAGGCGGTCGTCGCGGCCCTGCCGTAGAGGTTCCGGACAGGCCGGGGAGATCCGGCTGCCTGCGCCGGCGGCGCCCGGCGCCGGAGACCGGGCGTCTGCCGCTGGGGCGCGTCATCGCCGCGCGGAGGGCATCGGCCCGTGGGGTTGGATGGTGTCGTGGCCGGACGACGAAAGACGAAGAAGCCGCCCTTCGGCATCCCCAGGGAGATCATCCTGCTGACAGGCGACCGGGGCGAGTGGCCTTTCACGTTCGTCGCCGACGACGAGGGCGGGGGATGCGGCAAGCTCCCGATGCCCGCCGACGCGACGCCCGATGACGTGCAGGCCAAGGTCTTCGCCGGGCTGGCGGACCTCACTCGCGCCCTCCACGGTGTGGAGATCGACGTCGCGTGGTCCGCCCTGACACCGAAATCGTGGGTCGGCCGGATCACTCCCAGCAACACAGTCACCATGGATCCCCAGGAGTAGGGGTGCGTAGTGCTGAATTCGATCGCTCGATGTCGTTTTCGGTGCACAAACTTGTCGCTTCATGAAGGCGAATTGATTACTGGGAGCCTTCCTTTCATCGAGGTCACACACGAAACATGAACTGACTATGCTCCCCACGTGTGTTGCGCCGGGCCGTGCGGCAAGCGTTCACGAAGATGATCTTTTTGCGGTCTCATTCGAGAACGTTTACGTATTCGATCGAAATCATGTTCCTTTGGCGCGTCGCACCACATCAGTCCGCTCATTCCAGACTGTTTAGGGACACCCTTGATGGTTCGTGCAGGTTCAAGCTCCAGAGCCCGGCCGTCCACGACGGCTCCGGTGTGGCTCATCCCGCCCGGAGTCCTGGCCGGCGCCTTCGCCGTAGGGTTGATCTTCTCTCCGTCGCATATACGGGCACCGATCGCCTGGTGGGGCGTCACCGCGGTCTCCCTCGCGGCCATCAGCTCGCTGGTGACCGCGCGCCTGTCCCGTTCCGCGGAGGCGGCCCGCCACGCGCGGGCGGCGGAGCGGGCCCAGGACACCCACGCGCAGCGCGAGGCCGCCCTGCTCGGACGCCTGGCCGATCAGCGCACCACCACCGTGTGGCTGGCCGAGTCGCTCCTTCCCGCAGCCGTCGCGCGTCTGCAGAAAGGCGACCCCGCCTCGGAGATCCTGCAGTCCGTCTCCTTCGGGGCGCACCTGGACGACGAGTTCACCGAGGCTCTGCGGGGGGCCCTGCGGACGCTCCTGGAAGCGGTGGAGGCCGAGGAGAGCACGCGGGACTCCTCCCAACGGGCCCTGGTGGCGGTCGCGCGCCGGGTCCAGGCGATCGTCCACCAGCTCGCCAAGGACCTCCGCTCCATGCAGATCATCCACGGCACCGACCTCGTGCTCTCCCGTGGACTGCAGGACATCGACCACCGCAACGCGCTGATCGGCCGCCTCGCGGCCAGCATCGCGGTCCTGGGCGACGCCCGGCCCGGGCGCCAGTGGTCGAAGGCCATCCCGCTCTACGACGTCCTGCGGGGAGCGATGTCGCGCATCGTCGACTATCCCCGGGTGAAGCTGCAGGCCGTCACCGAGGCGGCGGTGATCGGGCCGGGAGCCGAGCCGCTGATCCATCTGCTCGCCGAACTGCTCGACAACGCCACGACGTTCTCGCCCCCGCACACCCCGGTCGAGGTGAGCGCGATCGAGGTGCCCTCCGGCATCGCGATCGAGATCGAGGACCGCGGGGTCGGACTCACCGAGGAGGTCCGGCAGCGCATCGCCCGCGTCATGGCGGACTCGTCCTCGGGACTCTTCCTGGCGGGCCTGGGCGAGGTGACCCAGCTCGGCCTGCCGGTCGTGAGCAGGCTCGCCCGCGAGCACGGCTGCGAGGTCGATCTGCGCACCTCCGCCTACGGAGGCGTGCGGGCCGTCGTTCTCGTGCCCCGGCGCCTGATCACCACGGTGGAGCAGCCCGTCGTCAGAACCCCGGAGCCCGCGCGCAGACGCATCGGCGGCCCCCTCCACGCCCGACCGGTGCCGGTGCCTGCGCCGATGGCGGCACCGACACCGATGCCGACACCGACGTCGGCGGCCGTGAGGGACGGTGAGGCGCGCTCCGGCGAGGTCGCCAAGACCGTCAACGGACTCCCTCGCCGGCGCCGGGAATCGCCCGTCCCGACACCGGTCGTCCGCACGGCTCCGACAACCCCCGCCACCCCGGCCACCCGGGGAACCTCCGGCGCGACCCGCCAGCCGGGCCTGATGTGGGAGGCCTTCAACGGTGACAGGACATCGGGCGCCGAACCTTCCACTCCGCACAGCGAGCCGTTTGATGAGGTCGACTAACATGCAGCCACTGCCCAACATTGACTGGATGCTCAACGAGCTCGTGGGCGGCGTCCCGCACGTACGGCACGTCGTCGTCCTGTCCTCGGACGGCCTCTGCATCGGCCAGGCCAACACGGCACCCGACACGGCCGACGCGATCGCCGCCGCCTGCTCCGGCATCCAGAGCCTGGCCAGGGCCATCGCGCAGATGTTCCCGCACGGAGACGGCTCGACGCGCATGGTGGGCATCGAGGCCGACGGCGGGTACTTCTCCCTGATGGCGGCCGGCCCCGGCGCGTACCTCGCCGTACTGGCCGACCAGGAGGTGGACGCCGGGCTGCTCGGCGACCGGATGCGCACGCTGGTGGTACGGATCGGGCAGCACATGACCAGCCCGCCTCGAGATGACGTCCGGCAGGCGATGTGACCTCGGAGAACCAGTCCCCCTGGGACGAGGGCACTCCCGTTCCGCTCTACGTCATCACAGGGGGCACAGGGCCCTCGGCCCAGACCTTCGACCTCGTCACCCTGATCGCGACCAGGTCCGAGCCGGAACCCTCGATGCAGCCCGAACTGGCGGCCATCCTCACCATGTGCGAGTACCCGCTGTCGGTGGCCGAGGTCTCCGCCTACCTCAGCCTGCCGTTCAGCGTCGTCACGGCGCTGCTGTCCCAGCTCGTCGAGGACGAACGGGTCGAGGCGATCGCACCCGTGCCCGTCGCGGCCTGTCCCGACCGCGGCCTATTGGAGGCGGTGATTCATGGACTACGCAGACTTTGACCGACGCACGGCAGGCCCACGCGACACCGACGTGCTGCTGCCCCACGGTGCCAGGGGCGTCAAGGTCGTCGTCGTCGGAGGCTTCGGCGTCGGCAAGACGACCATGGTCGGAACGGTGAGCGAGATCCCTCCGCTGACCACCGAGGAGACCATGACCCAGGCCGGGGTCGGGATCGACCACAACCCCGGCGCGGCGGGCAAGAACACCACGACCGTCGCGATGGACTTCGGCCGGATCAGCATCAACCAGGAGCTGATCCTCTACCTGTTCGGGACTCCGGGCCAGGAGCGCTTCTGGTTCCTGTGGAACGGAATCTTCGAAGGCGCGCTCGGCGCCGTGGTCCTCGTCGACACCCGCAGGATCGAAGTGTGCTTCGAGGTCATCACGCGCCTCGAAGACCGCCGCGTCCCCTTCATCGTGGCCGTCAACGCCTTCCCCGAAGCACCGCAGTACCCCGAAGAAGAACTGCGCACGGCACTGGCCCTCAGCGACTCCGTACCCCTCGTCACCTGTGACGCACGGGACCGGGCGTCCTGCCGCGACACCCTGCTCTCGCTGATGGTCTACCTGTGCACCCTCGCCGCCCAGGAGACCGCATGACCCTTCCGCCCCCCGAACACGCCACCGCGGAGCCCGGAGTGCTCCCCCCGCCGTCCTGCCCGGCCCACGCGGCCACCGGACCCGGCGGAGCGGTCCGGCTCTTCGGCACCGCCGCGGAGACGGACCCCATGGGCCTGTACGAGGAGCTGCGGGCCGCCCACGGCCCGGTGGCACCCGTACTGCTCGACGGCGACGTACGCGCCTGGCTCGTCCTCGGGTACCTCGAGAACCGTGACGTGGCGACCCGCTCCACCCAGTTCTCCCGCGATCCCAGGATCTGGCACGGCTGGACCAGCGGGGAGATCGACGCCGCCACCTCGCCGCTCGTGCCCATGATCGGCTGGCGTCCCGACTGCGTCTGCGCCGACGGCGAGGAGCACCAACGCCTGCGCAGCGCGGTCACCGCCTCGCTCGACCAGTTCGACCAGCGTGGCCTCCGTCGCCACATCAACCGCTTCGCCCACCAGCTGATCGACTCGTTCTGCGAGAGCGGCGAGGCCGAGCTCGTCGGCCGGTTCACCGAGCACCTGCCCATGCTCACCCTGACGCATCTGCTCGGCATGTCCGACGAGGGCACCCCGCGGCTCGTGCACGCCGCGCGCGACCTCTTCAAGGCCACCGAGACCTCGCTCGCCAGCAACGCGATCGTCGTGGAGAGCCTCGAACAGCTCGTCAGGGCCAAGCACCTGCGTCCGGGCCAGGACATCGCCTCCGCTCTGCTGGCCCATCCGGCGGGCCTCACCGACGAGGAGGTCGTGCAGCACCTGCGCCTCATCCTCCTCGCCGGGTACGAGACCACCGCCAACCTCATGTCCAACGTCCTGCGGATGGTGGTGACCGACCCGCGGTTCCGCGGGTCGCTGGCCGGCGGACAGATGACCCTGCCCGAAGCCGTCGAGCAGGTCCTGTGGGACGAGCCGCCGCTGATGGTCTGCCCCTCCCGGTACGCCAAGGGGGACACCACCCTCGGCGGACAGTCCATCAAGGCGGGGGACATGCTCCTGCTGGGCCTGGCCGCGGGCAACGTCGACAAGGTGATCCGCCCCGACCCGTCGACGCCGGTGCACCACAACCGCGCCCACCTGTCCTTCAGCGCCGGCAGCCACGAGTGCCCCGGCCAGGACATCGGCCGCATCATCGCCGACACCGGCGTCGACATCCTGCTGACCCGGCTTCCCGACATCGCCCTGGCCGTTCCCGAGGCGGACCTCACCTGGCGCTCCTCCACCTGGGCCCGCCACCTCACCGCGCTGCCCGTCCGGTTCGCCGCGCGTCCCGCCCGGAGCCAGCAGATCCCGGTACCGCTCCCGGCGCCCCCGCCACAGAGCGGCCCGACGCCGTCGTCGCCGGTGCCACCGGCGCCACGCGATGTCCCCGCGTCCGACCGCAGGCAGCCTGACGCCCGCCCCTCGTGGTGGGCGCGGATCGGACGTCTCCTGCTGCGGCGATAGGTCCCTCACGGCTGGGCGTCGACACCCAGCCCCACGACCGAAGGGGGTGCGGGCACGCGTGTGTCGGTGCCCCCTCGGTGCCGCGGGTCGGGGGGCGCGTCCGCGGCGACGTACCGAGGTGCTCCGGTGTACCAGGCGTAGAGGCCCGACAGGAAGCTGCAGGCCCCGCCGATCCATGTCTCCAGCTCGGCGCGCTCCTCGGGCTCCGAGCGGGAGCGCCGGGCCAGCCGCCTGACCCCGTCCCGCCGGAGCTGCTCGAAGTCGCGCAGCCGGGTGTTCACCAGGCGGACCGCGGCGGGCACGGCTTCCCGGAGGGGGATCCCCAGCGACGTCGCGATCACCACGACGAGGTTGTTGACGTCGTGCTCCTCGTGCACCTCCCGCTCGTAGGAGGCGATGTCGTTGGCCAGACCCATGACGTCCATGAACGCGGCCAGCAGTCCGCGCACGGTCCGACTGCCGCGGAGGCGCTCCGGTATTCGCGCACCGGTGGCGAGCTCGACCGAGTAGGGCGCGGTGTGGGCGGCGAAGCTCTCGCGCCGGAAAGGCGCGTAGTCGATCAGGTGGGGAACACGCCCGGCGCGGCTGTTGGCCAGTTCCTCGACGCCGGCGTCGACGTACCTCGCCAACGCCCGGTTGAACTCCTGCCTCCAGTGTCCCAGCCGCGGAGGGAACAGCTGCTGCTGCAGGTCGGCGATGCCCCGCTCGACGGCATTCACGGGCTCCGGCAGTCGGGCCCCGCTCTCCGGGCGCAGGAACGCGTGGAGCCGGGCGGTGAACTCCAGCGCGCCCGGGAGGTCCCCCGTCCGCTTGAAGGCCGAGGCGAAGTAGTCGTCCCACGCCAGGGCCCAGATGTTGAAACGGTGGTTCAGGCGGAGGTCGGCCGGGGCCGCGTCGGGAAGCGTCCACGCGGTGAGCTGGTCCACCGCCATGGCCCGGTACTGGGAGCGCGTCCAGATCGCGTGGGGGGACGCCCGTCCTTCGTCGTCGTTCACCATGCCCATCTCGCGCGCCCAGCTCTCGCTCTCCGCGCGCAGACCCGAGAGGTGGGGATTGACCCGCAGGGGATGAGGCATCCACAGTTTCGGGAGCTCGACGGCATGCACGGTCATGGTCATTCCATCTCCCTCGAGGGAGGGGGCGGGGCGGTGGCTCCTCCGTCCCCTCCGGGTCGACTGCCGGTTCCACGCCCGGACAGGCGTCGCCCCGAGCCACTGATGGCCGGAACTGCCCCCTGAGCGACCCTCCAAACCTGCCCGCGTGGCCCGATCCACAACCCCTGCCCCGCCGAACGGAGTTCAGCTCCGGGTCGACGTCGGAACGAGCGCCCCCGGTTCCACGGCCTCCGGGTCACCAGGAGTGCGGTCGAGGCCACCGGCTCGACGGCCGGTCGCGTCGAGGACGCACGGCCCGAGGCTCGCCCACGCGGGGCGAGCAGCGCATGCACGGGCAGGCCGACCCAGGACGTCCGCCGCGGTGCCGAGCCCGGCCCCGGGAGCGCGCGTCGCCGGAAGGCGTTCCGCGCGCCGGCGCCCGGCGCCCGCGCCCGCGCGGGCGGCGGCGCGGGGCGGGCGGCGGGAACCGCCCGCACCTGCGGCGGGCACGTGGACGTCGGTCACCAGGAGGTGGGGACGACTCCGTAGCAACCGCTGTCGATGGGCGCGATGAAGTTGCCGTAGAGCTGGTCGCCGGTCTGGCGGCCCACCACGCCGTCCACCGACAGCATGCTCCACGTCTGGTAGTCCTTGACCATGGCGAGGGTGGCGTTGCCGAAGATCCCGTCCACGGCCAGGGCCGGCTTGGGCGTGTGGAGCGGCACCGTGGCGTTCCAGAGGTTCAGGCCCTTCTGGATGCACGAGACCGCGTAGCCGGTGTTGCCGTAGCGGATGTTGGAGGCGCTGGTGCTCGCCTCGGCCGACGGCGCGACTGCCGCGGTGAGCAGGAGGGTGGAGCCGACGGTCAGGGCGGCCTTGCGGAATGCGGACGTCATCTGCGTGTGATCCTCTTTCATGTGGTGCGTACCTTGCCGCTCGGCGTCGGGCGCGAACGGCTGCTGACTGGTCGGGGGAGCTCTAGTACCCGGACGGCGTGGGCAGGTAGCCGAAGCAGTAGCCGTGTCCGGCGTAGATGTCCGTGGCGTCGTAGTTCAGGAGTCCCCGGCCGGTGAGGGGACCGACGATCCCGTCCGCGGGACCGGTGTTGTCGGTGTTGGCCTGGAAGTCGATGACGGCGGAACGGGTCTGCGGGCCCCAGACGGAATCCTCGGCGACGGCGGCCTTTCCGGCGGCCCGGCGGTAGTCGTTCACCAGGTGCTGCACGCACCAGACGGCGTTCTTGTTGTTGCTGTAGCCGTCACCGACATACGGTGCGCCTACCTGCGCGGAAGCCGTGCCGACGGCGGCCGCCGCCGCGATGGCGGTGGTTGCGACGACGGTCACGCACCGGATCAGAGCCTTCATCTGTCCGTTCGCTCCTCGTGGTGTATCGACGGGTGTAAGGGCCGGCACGCGGCCGCGTCGCCTGAGGGACGTGCTTCACGTCGACGCGGGGGTGCCCGGGTGCAAGGCTCGCGCCGGTCGCGTCGCTGTGTATTGGACAAAACCGAACCGGCGCGGATGCCTTGCGGAGCACCGGCGGTCGGGGGTACGAGGGGGCGTCGCCCCGACTCCGGAGGTCAGGTCACCGGAGCGGGTGGGCCCTCTGCTGCCGGGCCGGGAGGGGGGAAGCTCAGCCCGTTCTCGTCGAGAGCGTTGAAGACGCTCACGCGGCCCGTGCGGCAACGGCGAGCGGTGCCGCGGGAGGTGCGCGCCCGAAGGCGAAGCTGACGTCCACGTCGCCGTCGACGATTTCCTGAGCCGGGTCGTTGCTGCCCGTCCACTCGAGCAGTTCGACAGCGGCCGGTAGCCCGCGATGCCGAATCCGAGCGTGGCGTCATCCGGTCAGAGGGCCAGAGGGCCAGAGGGCCAGAGGGCCAGAGTGCGAGGGGGCGAGGGCGCGAGGCGAGCGCCGCGGTGCGGCGGCGTGCCCCGGTCCACCGGCTCGGCGGAGCGCCAGCTCTCCCCTCCCGCCGCGGGCCCGGTGGCGGCGGGGGAGGGGAGAGAGGAGGCACTCCGGGCGTCAGACCCGGTGCAGCGGCCGCACCGGGAGCGCTTCGACGCTGTTGCCGATGAAGCTGCGCTGGCGCGGCAGTTCGGCCTCGGGGGCGGCCAGGTCGAGGTCCGGGAAGCGGGTGAAGAGCCGTTCCAGGGCGATCGTGGCCTCGAGGCGGGCGAGCGGGGCACCCACGCAGTAGTGCACGCCCTGGCCGAAGGAGAGGTGACGGGCCGCGCCGGGCCGGGTGACGTCGAAGCGGTCGGCGTCGGGGCCGTGGAAGGCCTCGTCCCGTCCGGCAGCGGTGTACCCGGCGAGGACCGGCGTGCCCTGCGGGATCACGGTGTCGCCGAGGGTGAGGTCGCGGGTGGGGTAGCGGAACGGGAACCAGCTGACCGGCCCGTCCCAGCGCAGCGTCTCGTCGACCACGTCCGACCAGGTGGCCTTGCCCTCCAGGACCAGCGCAAGCTGGTCACGGTGGGTGCAGAGGGCCCGCACGGCATTGCTGATCAGGTTCAGGGTGGTCTCGTGGCCGGCGACGAGCATCAGGCGCATCGTGCCGATGAGTTCGGCCTCGCTGAGCCGGTCGCCGCCCTCCTCGCGAGCGGCTATGAGGGCGCTGGTGAGGTCGTCGCCGGGAGCGGCCCGGCGGGCGGCCGCGATCGTGCCGAGCAGCTCGACGAGCTCGCGTACGGCGGCCATGACCTCCGCCGGGGTGGTGTCGGTGGCGATGACCACGGTGTAGGTGAGGTCGTGCAGCCGGCCGCGGTGTTCGGGGTCCACGCCGAGCAGCTCGCAGATCACGCTCATCGGGAGCGGGAGCGCGAAGTGGGTGCGCAGGTCCGCGACGCCGTCCGGGTCCTCGGCGGCCGCCCGGCCGAGGTCGTCGAGGAGGTCGGCGGTCAGTTCCTCGATGCGCGGCCGCAGCCGCTCCACCTGGCGGGTGGTGAAGGCGTTGCCGACGAGCGAGCGCAGCCGCCGGTGGTCGGCGCCGTCGGCGGTGTGCATGCCCTGGGCATTGGCGAACACCCGCAGAGGCCAGTCCGGCGGGATCGTGCCGTCGTTCAGGGCCGGGCAGTGGCGGGAGTCCTTGGCCACGTCGGGGTGGGACAGGAATTCCTTGAGCGCGTCGTGCCCCAGGACGACCGCCGCGGGCACGCCGCCGGGCAGCACGACGCCCGCGACGGGCCCGCGTGCCCGCAGCTCGGCGTTGAGGGCGTGCGGGCAGCCGCCGGCGGGATCGACGACGTGGGCGGGCGCGGGGGTGTGCGAGGACAAGTCGGGACTCCTGACCGTATGAACGAATACCGGCCAACAGTGCTGTGCCGAGGGCCGGTTGCACAAGTCCGCACCGGCGGCCCCCGGGGCGAGGCGACGCCGGATCCGGCCGGGCCCGTTCGGCTTCCGTGAACGGTCTCGCGACAACGCTCCCGCTTCGCGGGCGTTCCGGAGGCAAGGCTGCGTGCCGTACCAGGCCACGAGCTCCGAAAGCGGCTGAAAGTGCCTCGGGCTGGGGTGAATTGGGGGCTACGGACTGGTAACTTACCGAAGTTGATCAAGGTCGAGGCACCGGTCAGGAAGCCCTCGGCCCGAGCCACCCCCCAATCAAGGAACCACATTGGCACGCACCATCCGCACGATGGCCCTCCCTCTCGCGCTCTCCGGCCTCCTGCTGACCGCCGCGCCGGCGTCCGCCGACGCACCCACCCCCCACCTGGACGCGGTGGAGCAGTCGCTGCGTCAGGTCTCCCCGGGCCTGGAGGGCTCGATCTGGGAGCGCACGTCCGGGAACCGACTGGGTGCCTCCGCCCCCGGCGCCTCGGACTGGCTCCTCCAGACCCCGGGTTGCTGGGGCGATCCCACCTGTGCCGACCGGTCCGGCTCCCGACGCCTGCTGGAGAAGGTGCGCGAGGACATCGCGAACGCCCGTCAGAGCGTGGACATATCCACCCTGGCCCCGTTCCCCGACGGCAGCTTCCAGGACGCGATCGTGGCCGGCCTGAAGGAGGCGACGCAGAAGGGCAACCGGCTCCGGGTCCGCGTCCTCGTCGGTGCCGCGCCGATCTACCACGCCAACGTGATCCCGTCCTCCTACCGCGACGAACTGGTGCGCAAGCTGGGCCCGGCGGCCGCGAACGTCACGCTCAACGTGGCCTCGATGACGACGTCGAAGACCGGCTTCTCCTGGAACCACTCCAAGCTGGTGGTGGTGGACGGCAGCTCGGTGATCACCGGCGGCATCAACAGCTGGAAGGACGACTACCTGGACACCACCCACCCGGTGAACGACGTCGACCTCGCGCTGTCCGGCCCGGCGGCGGGCTCCGCCGGCCGCTACCTGGACGCCCTGTGGGACTGGACCTGCCGCAACAGGAGCAGCTGGACCACGGTCTGGTTCGCCTCCTCCAACGGCGCCGGCTGCCTGCCCACCCTGCCGCGGCCCGCCGCCCCGGCGGGCGGCGGCGACGTCCCCGCGCTCGCGGTGGGCGGCCTGGGCGTCGGGATACGGCAGAGCGACCCGTCCTCGACCTTCAGGCCCGTCCTGCCGACCGCCTCCGACACCACCTGCGGCATCGGAGTGCACGACTACACCAACTCCGACCGCGACTACGACACGGTCAACCCGGAGGAGACCGCCCTGCGGGCGCTCGTCGCGAGCGCGAGCGAGCACATCGAGATCTCACAGCAGGACATGAACGCGACCTGCCCGCCGCTGCCCCGCTACGACATCCGGCTCTACGACACCCTCGCAGCGAAGCTCGCCGCCGGCGTGAAGGTGCGCATCGTCGTCAGCGATCCGGCCAACCGCGGCACCATCGGCAGCGGTGGCTACTCGCAGATCAAGTCGCTCTCCGAGGTCAGCGACGCCCTGCGCGGCCGCCTCAAGGTGCTGACCGGCGACGAGGGCACGGCCAGGACCGCCATGTGCGGGAACCTGCAGCTGGCCACCTTCCGTGCGTCGGACAAGTCGACGTGGGCCGACGGCAAGCCGTACGCCCAGCACCACAAGCTGGTCTCCGTGGACGACTCGGCCTTCTACATCGGCTCGAAGAACCTCTACCCGTCCTGGCTCCAGGACTTCGGCTACGTGATCGAGAGCCCCGCCGCGGCCCGCCAGCTGGCGGACGGGCTGCTCGCGCCGCAGTGGAGGTACTCGCAGGCGACGGCGACGTACGACTACGCGCGCGGCGTCTGCCAGGGCTGATGCCTCCGGGCGTGTGGTCCCGGGCGGGTTGACAGGTGGGGGCGGGACGGGGCGCGAGACGTCTCGCCCCCACCCGGTCTTCACGGTTCGACGTAGGCGACGAGTTGCATCATGCCGAGGTCCTCGTGGTGGAGGTGGTGGCAGTGGGCGATGGCACGGCCGGTGAAGTCCTCGTACTTGACCAGGAAGGTCACGGAGTCGCCGGGGGAGCCGCCGACGAGGCCGACGGTGTCGTGCCAGACCGGCGGGTCGAGCCGTTCGCCGTTCCTGTGCGTGACGAGCATCGGGTTGGTGTGCAGGTGGAAGGGGTGGTTGAAGGCCCCCCTGACCTCGTCCGTGCGGACGGTCCACCGTTCGACGGTCCCGAGTTCCAGGGTGTGGTTGACGAATGCGGGGTCGAACAGGCCGTAGGCAGGATCGCGGGTGAGGTCGCCCCCGGGGTCGGCGGCGGGGGTCGGGTTGCTTCCCAGCATGCGGTACGCCGTGGGGAACGCGCCTCCGAAGACGCCCGGGTCCGCGTGGAGGACGACCTCCCTGTCGGCCTCGGGGTTGGCGATGTCGTTCTCGTCGAGGAACGGCTTGCCGGGTGGCAGGGTGGCCGGCAGCTGCATCACGGGTTCGACGGGCGTGCCCGTCACCTGGATCGTCATCAGCGGTCCGGCCACGCCGTCGGCCCGTAGCTCGTACGTTCCCGGCGGGCCGCCGCGGACCAGAACGTCGGCGCGGTTGCCCATGGCCAGGCTGACGAGGTCGCGGGCGACCGGCGTGGCGAAGGTGACGCCGTCCTGCGCGATCTGGTGCATGGTCAGGTCGCCGTCGGCCCCGGTCACCGTGAGCCGGAGGGCGGTGAACGCGGTCGCGGCCACGAGGCGCCAGCGCTGGACCTCGCCGGGGCGCATCGTGAGGGTGGGGTTGACCGTGCCGTTGACGGTGAAGGTGGACGGGATGCCGGCCACCCAGTTGCCCGCGGTGAAGGCGGGGACCTTGCCGTCCTTCAGTTTGAGTTCGTTGACGCAGACGACGAGGTCGGCGGCCGCCTTGAGCTCCGGCACCTCGTCGACGTCGCCTTCGACGACGATCACTCCGGCCATGCCCCCGACGATCTGCTCGGCCGTCGCTCCGTGCAGATGCGGGTGGTACCAGTAGGTCCCCGGCGGGTGGTCGGCCGGCACGTCGATGGTGGTCACGTAGTGGGGTTCGGGGGCGCCCGCGGATGCCTCGTCGGCGGTGCGCGGCGCGAACTCGAGCAGGACGTTGTCGGCGTTCCCGGACGGCGAGACGTGCATCCCGTGGGTGTGCAGGTTGAAGCTGTTGGCGTGGTGCGGCCTGTTGTGATTGCCGTCGTGGGGCTGGTTCGGCGGCAGGCCGTTGACGTGCGTCAGCCGAAGGGTGTCGCCGGCGCGCAGGCGCAGGGTCGGCCCCGGGATCGTCCCGTTGTAGGTACGCGTGGTGACGTTCCCGTAGCCCGGGATCAGGGTCTCCGTGTACCGGACGTCGAGCGTCTGGTCGAGCACGGCCGGCATCGGGCCGAGCACCGCCCGCGGGGTCGACACGACGGGCTGGGGAAAGGCCGTCGAGGCAGCGACGGCAGGTCGCGCGAGGGCCCCGTCCGTCGCCGCCGCGAGCACGCCGACGGGGATGGCCTTCAGTACCCATCGGCGACTGATTCCGCTACTTGCTCCCATAGCGGGGAAATCTAGATCAAATCGGTCAAACCGTGCGAGCGGCACACCGCAGGCCCGCGGGCTGCGCTCCCTCATCCACCGGGGCCCTTGCCGCTTCACCACCCGGCCCGCCGACTCGCCGCTCCTCGCGAGGGTCCGTCGTGCCGGGCCGCGGGCTGTCCGTGGGCGGCCGGTCGGGGCGGGATCCGCCCTTCAGGACGTGGCGTTCAGGTTCCTGATGGTCCCGCCGACGGGAATGAGGCCGTCACCATCGGGCTTCATCTCGTTCGGATCGACCGGCAGGGCCTGCGTGACGGTGGAGGTGTCGACGGGCAGGGCCGACGTGACGTTCCCGACGCCGGAGGCGTGCGCCGGGGCTGCGATGGCGAGGCCCGTGAGGGTGAGCGCAGCGGCAGTGATGATCTTCTTCATGTCCTGAAGAACGACCGGCTCCGATTCGGGTCACGCCTGCCCGGTCGTCGGGCCGGCGGTCCCGGCCGCCGCCGGGCGACTTGGCCTCTGTCGTGCGGTGCGTCATCCGTCGGCACTGTCCTCGCCCTCCCAGCGCAGCAGGTCTCCCGGCTGGCACTCGAGGACCTCGCAGAGTGCGGCGAGGGTCGCGAAGCGCACGGCCTTGGCGCGCCCGTTCTTGAGTACCGCCAGATTGGCGGGCGTGATCCCCACCCGGTCCGCCAGCTCGCCCACGGACATCTTCCGCCTGGCCAGCATCACGTCGATGTCGACGGCGATGGGCATCAGATCACCTCGTCCAGCTCGGCCCGCATCTGCGTCGCCTCGACGTCGCGCGCGACGGCCTGGGCGAGCAGCATCCGCAGGACGAGCACGATCAGTGCGACCCCGAGGATGGCCAGTCCGATCCCGCCCATGATCACGGTCACGCCCGGGTCGTCCCGCTGGCCCGGTGCGTTGATGCCCGTGACCGCGAACCACAGCAGGGCGGCCGCCACGATCGCGCCGATCACGCCGTCCACGTATCGGAAGGCGGCGTGGGAGAAGACCGTTCCGCGCCGCACCATCGTCACCAGCCGCCACACGCAGACCAGGGCCACCTGGGCCGACGCCATGCCCAGGATCGTGATCACGCGCAACGGGGTGAGGGGGAGCGAGCCGTCCTCCGGGTCGTTCCCGCTGATCAGCGTCCACGCCATCAACGCCTGTACGAGCACGGTGCCGGCGAGCACCACCGCGAGCACGGCGCGCAGCGCACGCACTGTCAGTTTCCCCATGACCCATCCCTCCATCGAGTGACGATGGGAATCTATCGAATGTCGATAGGTCCGGCAAGGCTCGGGCGACGGCCGGGGCTGGTCCACCCTCGGACTTCGAGGCGCCCGGGTCCTGCGTGAGCGGCGACGGCGGCACAGGCCGTACCGGCGTCGCGGGCCTCCCCCGCGTCGCTCGTGCGCCGTGCCTGCGCATGCACGTCGGATCGAGCCTCCCTACGATGAAGGCGTACGTCTCGCTGTGCTGTCCGGCTCGACGGGAGCGAGGGAACATGGCCGCAGAGGACGCCGCACCCGCCGGGCGGCCCGTGGGACTGAAGGCCAACGCGATCGGGTTCGTCGACGCACTCGTCATCGGGCTCAACGCCACCTCTCCCGCCTACTCCCTCGCCGCCGTGATCGGGCCCATCGTCGCCCTCGCCGGCATCTACGCCCCCGGCGTCATGGTCGCCTCCTTCGTGCCGATGCTGCTCATCGCGTCGGCGTTCTACTACCTGAACAAGGTCGACCAGGACTGCGGCACGACCTTCTCCTGGGTCACCCGCGCCATGGGGCCGTGGGCCGGCTGGCTCGGCGGATGGGCCATCACGATGACCGGCGTCCTGGTCGTCGGCTCGCTCGCCGACGTGGCCGTCAGCTTCGCCCTGCTCGCGTTCGGCCTCGACGGCTGGGTGGACAACACCTTCGTCCGCCAACTGCTCACCGTGCTGCTCATCCTCGTCATGACCGCCGTGTGCGTCATCGGCACCGAGCTGTCGGCCCATGTGCAGAACGTCCTCATCCTGGCCCAGGTCGCCTGCCTGCTGATCTTCGTGGGCGTGGCGCTCCACAGCGTCTACGGCGACACGAGCAAGTACGACGCTGTCGAACCGGCACTCAGCTGGCTGAATCCGTTCGGTGCCGGCGGTGCGGCGCTCACCGGCGGGCTGCTTCTCGGCGTCTTCATCTACTGGGGCTGGGAGTCGGCGGTCAACCTCACCGAAGAGGTCGAGGACTCCGCCACCGCCCCCGGCAAGGCGGGGCTCTGGTCGACCGTCATCCTGCTGGTGACCTACGTGTCCGTGGGCTTCGCCGTCGTGGCCTACGCCGGTCCGGCGTTCCTGGCCGACAACGCGGACGAGGAGGAGTTCATCTTCGCGCAGCTCGCCACGGACGTCATGGGCGGCTGGGACTGGATCCTGCTGCTGGCCGTCTCCACCTCCGCCATCGCGTCCACCCAGACGACGATCATCCCGGCCTCGCGTACGGCGCTGTCCATGGCCCGCCGCCGGGCGCTGCCCTCCCCGTACGGCCACATCAACCCACGCTTCCGCACCCCCGACGTGAGTACGTGGTGGGTCGCCGCCATCGCCATCGCCTGGTACCTCGCGGTGAGCCGGATCAGCTCCAACGCCCTCTTCGACTCGCTCACCGCGCTCTCGCTGCTCATCGCCTTCTACTACGCGCTCACCGGCCTCGCCTGCGTGGTCTACTACCGTCGCCACCTCTTCGAGAGCGTCCACAACTTCCTGTTCATCGGGCTCGGCCCGCTGGTCGGTTCCGGACTCCTCGCGTGGCTCCTGGTGCGGTCGGTCGCCGACATGTCCGATCCGGAGAACTCGTACAGCGGTACCTCGTGGCTCGGCCTCGGCCCCCCGCTCGTGATCGGCATCGGCATCGCCCTCGCCGGAGTGATCATCATGATCGTGTGGCGCCTGCGGGCCCCCGCGTTCTGGCAGGAGCGGCCCAGCGTGGCCGACCCCGACCTGGTCCACGGCCGCGGCCCCCGCAAGGAGTCCTGACATGTCGGTCGTCCTGGGCTACGACAAATCCCCCGGTGCCGCCCGGGCGCTGCGCCTCGCGATCGAGGTGGCGGCGGCCTTCGACGAACGGCTCGTGCTGGTGTACGGGGCAGCGCCTCCCGGCCCCGTCGGCGAGGAGTACGCGTCCCACTACGAGGCCATCCGCCAGGCCGGCCGCACCGGCCTGGAGCACGCGGTCGCCGAGGCCGACCGGGCGGGTGTGCCGACCGTCGTCGAGGTGATCGACGAGAAGCCCGCCCAGGCCCTCATCGACGCGGCGAACCGCCATGCCGGGCGCGTCATCGTGGTCGGCAGCTGGGGCGAGAGCCCGATGCGCGGAGCGCTCCTGGGCTCGACCCCGCACAAGCTCCTGCACATGTCCACCGTCCCCGTCCTGTGCGTCCCTCCCGAGGAGCTGGAGTGAGCGGCGCGGGCGGGCTTGCGATCCACGCCGCGAGAGCGCGTGCTCGCGGGCGGTCTTCCTGAGGCCACCGATCAGGGAGCGTCGGTGACGGACTCGCCGCCCACGACGTCGTGGGCAACGGCCTCGCCGTCACGGGAGCCGGAGTCGCCGGTCAGCGCCTGACGATACGGTCGAGGACCGCGGCCACCCCGGACTTCACTGCGTCGCGGTGGTGGACGGGCTCCGCGGGCAGTTCACTGGTGGGGCGCACGCCCCGGTCGGCGAGGACGTACAGCAGGCGCAGCGTGCGCAGGCAGTTGCTGGTGTGGGCGGGCACCGGAGTGCTGATGCGGTCGGCCCCGAAGCGGTCGGAGATCGGCTCCAGCCAGCCGACGGCGTCCCGTTCGCTCAGGTCGGTGCGGGTGAGGACCCGGGCGATCGCCCGGGCCAGGCGGTCGTCCTCCATCTGGTCGTAGACGTGGCCGGTGGGCGCCGTCAGCCGCGCTGCGGCGAGGTCCAGCATCCGCACCGGCGCCACCTCGGGGTGGAGACCGAAGCGGGCCAGGAGGTCCGCGCCGTGCGCCACCGCGTGAAGCCAGCCGAGCTCCTCGTCGTGCCCGCGCAGGTCCTGCTCCGCCGGGTACCACTGCTCGAACGCGTCCACCCAGCCGGCCTTGAAGTCCCCTGCGGCGACCACCATGTCGAGCACGAGCGGCGCGAAGGTGCGGGCCTCGATCCGCCGGTCGGTGAACCGGGCGGCCATCTCGTCCCCCAGTTCCAGCCGTCGGGTCGCCCCGATCGTCCCGCGAGCGATCCAGGTGGCGAGCACGGTGTAGGGCGCGCCGTCCCGGACCAGTGGATCGGGATCCGCCAGGGCGCGGGAGAGTTCGCGGACGAGCTCGTCCAGGGGCTGGTCAGCGGGCACGGCGCAGTCGGCGGCCTCGACGCTCATCCAATCGATCATGACGGGCACGATAGGTCCTCGCCTCGGCCGAACGCCCGCGAATTCTGTCCGGGTATCCGTCGCCGGTGCCAACTGCGCAGCCGGGCACAGGCGTTCAGCAGGTCCTCGTCAGTCGTCCACGGCCTGGTAGAGCGTCGTCCGGAAGGTCCGGACCCTTGCCGGGGCCGGCGTGCCGCCGGCCGAGATCGGGGACCTGCTCGACGCCGATCCCGAGCGGTTCGCGGCCGCCGTGGGCGACGTGCACCGGCGCCTCACCGAACGGATCGAGGACGTGACCGGGCGCCGCGACACGCTGCACCGGCTCGCCCACGGCGACCGGATCCTGCTGCCCGACCGGGCCCGCGCGGTCCTGGACCGCCTCGCCGACCTCGGCAGCGGCCCCGCGCCGTGCGAAGTACGCGGGGCCACCCTCGGGGCACACCCGTCCTGTGGGTGTCACCGCGACCGTACGGCCCGGTCCGCCACACGGCGCGCCGGATGGGCCGTACGAGTCGGTCCCTCCCTCGCCACACAGCCCGCACGAGGGCGTGGAGCCCAGGACGGGCGGCTTTTCCCGGACACGTCTCGTGGAGTCCCCCCTTCCGCACATCTGTGCGCATACGCTGCGATCGCACGGCCAAGATCACTTCTCTGTAGGCGACTTGACCCCAGGGGGCATCGGTGAAACGACTCTTCGTGCGCATGATGTGCACGCTCGGACTGTTGGCGGGCTGCCTGGCCGCGACGGCCGCTCCGGCCGGTGCGGCTCCGGCCACCAACATGACGACCGTCACCAACCTGGCCGGTGGAACGTGCTTGGAGATGCCCAGGTGGACCCGAGAGTGGGGCGCCCAGGCCGCGGTGTGGGGCTGCAACGGCGGCGACAACCAGAACTGGGTCTTCCACCACGTCGGCGGTGGCTTCTTCCAGATCGTCAACCGGAACTCCGGCCTGTGCCTGGAGCTGCCGGGCCTGCCGCCGTCGACCTCCGACGGCACCGCGGTCGGGCAGTGGGAGTGCAACAACGGCCGCAACCAGCTCTGGTGGTTCGACCACTGGCGCAACGTCAACGGCCAGTCCACGGCCGAGCTCAAGAGCGCCTACGCCGGCTGCCTGGAGATCAACGGCTGGGAGACCGGCACGTGGGGCACCGGGGCCCAGCTGTGGAGCTGCAACAACGGCGACAACCAGCGCTGGGCCTTCGCGTACGACTTCATCTTCAGCCCCTGACCTCCTCGGCCTGAGCCGTACGCTGCGCCGGGCGGTTCTCCCTGAGGGTGATCCGGCCCTCGCGGGGGACCGCCAGGCGCGGCGCCCTTCGAGGGCCGTCGTCCGCTTCGTCGGCGAGCGGCACGCGCTCTCACCTGCGCCGCGGCCGACTGCTGCGAGCGCCAGGACGCTCGCCCCGCGCCCGTGGACGCGCCGAGAGGTCTCGTGGCCCGAGTCCCACCCCTCCGAGCCCTCGGCGCCGCAACCCTTCCACGCCCACGGAACCTGCCGGCAGCCGGAGTTCCGGACGCGGCACGGCTCGCGCGGTCGAACTCGGCCTACGCGGCGGGGCGAGCGCCGGAGCCCGTCGACGGCCGACCGCCCCCGAGCGGCCGGGGCCGCCCGGGGGCGTGGCGTCGGCTCATGACCAGGACGCGGCCACCAACGCCCGCTCCGCTGCCGCGAGGTGGACGGCCGAGGCGAGCCAGGCCCTGGCATAGGCATCGGCCGAGGCGTCGGTCAGGCGCCCGAAGGCGTCGCGCGGGCGGCGGCCCGCCTCCGCCGTCAGGGCCTGCGCCAGGTGCGCCGCGCCGCCGAGCCCCGCCCGGGTCAGCCGGGTGACGAGCGAGGCGGCGTCCGCCCCGCGGCCGGCCTCCGCCACGGCACGGCGGCCGCCCGCCACGCCCGTCTCCAGCAGTCGCCGCACCCGCCACAGCGGCGCGTCCGCAAGCGGGTCGGGCCCAGCGGTCACCGGCCCGCAGGCCACGGCCCCCGCCACCTCGCGGGGAAAGTGCGCGCCCTGGAGCCGGTCATAGCCCAGGTCGGCACGGCCCTTCCACTCGTCCGGCAGCCGCAGCGTGGCCGACGACCCCGGCACCGGCCCGACCGCCAGGGGCCGCAGCGTCGCCGCCCGGTCCAGGTCAGGACGGCCGAGCACGCGCAGAACGAGCCCGGGGTGCTCCGCGATCCGCCGCAGGTTGGCGGCGTGCGGCAGTTCCGGGTGGGCGTGCGCGGGGCGGAGCCGCAGCCGCGGCCCCTCCCCGGCGACGCGGACGACGACACTGTCACCGGCCGCCCCGACCACCTCGACGTCGCAGCCCAGCAGACGCGTCGCCGCCCTGCCGGGCTCTCCCGCCTCCGGTGCGCCGTCGGCGAGCACGGCGGCCATCGCCTCCCCGACGGGCCGGCCGAACAGCGCGGCGGCAGGCTCCTCGGACCAGTCCACCCCGCGCAGCGGTGTCGCTCCGACCCCCTTCCCTGCTCCGAGCCGTCCGTCCGCGGAGACGGTCGCGCCGACGATCCGCAGACCCCCGCGCGCCAGCCCCGCATGGTCGAGCACGCCGCCGCCGAGCGCCACGGACGCGGACCCCGCACCCCGCACGCGGGCGAGGCCGCCGGGGCGAACGTCGGACACCGTGTAACCGGCACCGTCCGCACCGATCAGGTGTGTCGTCACCCCGCCGTACCCGGTCGCGGACAGCACCGGCTCCCGGCACAGGCCGTACACCCGCAGGCTGCCGCCCTGTTCGTAGACCCGACGGGCGGAGCCCGTCGCACCCGTGCCTGCCGACCCGGAGACGAGCAGCGCGGCACCGGTCAGCAGCTCGCGGAAGGCCTCCGCGAGGTCGCCGAGGCGCTGCCCCTCGCTCCGCTCCCGCGCGGCCCGCAGGCCTCGTACGACACGCAGCGCGGCGGCCTCGGCCCGCGGCAACCCGGCCAGCCGAGCCGTGTGGGCGGCGCGGAGCAGCTCCGCCTGCACCACGGCGCCACCCGCGGTGACCCCTGCGGACAGCGCCTCGGCAGCGGCCTCCCACAGGGCCGCCGCGGCGCGCACCTGCGCCGCGGTGACGGCGGCGGGAGCGACTGCCCGGGCCGCACCCGCGCGCACCGGCAGGCCCTTCCCGACATCCACGGACGGGGTCACGCCGGCCACGGGGCGCCGGCCGTCCGCAGGCGCTCCGACGGGAGCGACAGGTGGCGCCTCGTCGCCGGTGCTCGCCGGGCCGTTCGCGGGTGTGGCCGATCCGTCCGCAGGGCCGGCGCCGGCGCCGGAGCCTCCGCTCCGCCCGGGAACCGTGCCGTCTCCGGAGCCCTCTCCTGCCCTGGGGCCTTCATCCGTGCCTGGGCCTGCGTCCGAGAGGGGTCCTGCGACCGAGGTGGGTGCTGCGCACGAGGTGGGTCCTGCGTCCGACACGGGTCCTGCGTCCGACCCGGGGCCTGCGTGCGAGCCGACGGCCTCGTCGGCGCCCGGGTCGTGTGCGCCGACCGCGTCGCCCTCCCCGTCAGCGAGGGGGGCCGCCCCGAGGACCGCGGCCCGGTGCAGGCAGCGCGGGGCCAGCAGACAGGTACAGGCGGCCTGTTCCGCGGTCGTGACCGCGCCGGACGGGCCCGGGCGCAGCGTGACCGTGGCGTCCTCGCCGAAGCGGACCTCGACCGCCCCGTCGGCCGGGGCGACCGCCCGGTCGGCGCAGCCGGCGATCGCCGCGTCGAGCTTCTTCCGCAGCCGCGCGCTGAGCTGCTCCACGGCGTCGGCGAGGACCTCGGGGGCGACCGGAGGCAGGAGTTCGGTGCTCAACGGGCTTCTCCACGGAGGCGGTCGCCCACCCAGCGGGCGAGGGCGAGCGGGCTGAGAGCGGCCACCGGCATGCCGGCCGCGACGAGTTGGCGCGCCACCGACACCGAGTAGCGCGGCGTCCCGGTGTCGTCGAGTGCCGCGCAGCCCAGCAGGTGGGCGCCGGAGGAGGCCAGAGCACGCACCTCGCCCAGCAGCCCGCCGAGCGGTGCGCCCTCTTCGAAGTCGCTGACCACGACGACGAGCGTGCGGCTCGGCACGGTGATCAGCGAACGCGCGTGCGCGAGACCGGCCGCGATGTGCGTACCGCCGCCCACCCGGACCTCGAGCAGCAGCGACAGCGGATCCTCGACCCGGTCGGTCAGGTCGACGACCTGCGTGGAGAAGGCCAGGAAGTGCGTCGACAGGGTGGGCACCCCGCCCAGGACCGCGGCCGTCAGGGCCGACCAGATCACCGAGGCCTCCATCGAGCCCGAGACGTCGACGACGAGGACCAGCCGCCAGTCCGCCTCCTTGCTCGCCCGTGTGCTGAACACGGGGCGCTCCGGTACGACGACGAGCCGGCCGTCGTCGGTCCGTCGCGTGCGGGCGAGATTGGCCCGCAGCGTACGGGCCAGGTCGAGCCGCCCGCCGGGCCGTCGGGTGGGGCGCGGTGTGGCGAGACCGGAGAGCGCCGGACGAAGTCGGGTGGCCAGCTCTCGGCCGAGCTCGTCGACGAGCCGCTTCACCAGCGGGCGCAGCCTGGCGAGTTGGGCCTCGGGCATGCCTCCGGCCAGGGACAGTACCGAACCGAGCAGCTCCACCGAGGGGCGCACCGCCGCCGGGTCGAGCTGCGCCAGCACGTCGGTACGTCCCGCGTCGGCGGCCTCCGCGAGGACCTCCTCGCGCACGTCGGCGCCGAACAGGGCCTCCAACTCCTGCGACCATTCCCGGGCGGTGGGGAAGGACGGGTCCTGGCCACCCCCCTGACCGGGCGCGCCACCGTCCAGGTCCTGCGCGCCCTCGCCGCGCCCGCGACCGTAGAGCTCGTCCAGGGCGTGGGCGTAACGGCGTGCCTGGCCGTTGAGCCGTTCCTTGTGGCGGCCGAGCAGCAGCCGCCAGCGGTCGGCACTGCCGAGCTGCCGCCGGTCCGCGTCGCCCGCGGCCAGGGTGTCCGCCGCGGGCGCGGGGGCGCCTTCGGTGGCAGTGGCAGTGGCAGTGGCAGTGGCGTTGGTCTCGGGGGCTGTGTCGGGCGGCGTCCCGGTCGAGATCGCGGGTCGGGGACGGTCGGCCGCGTCGGAGACCGCCAGGCCCAGGGCCTTCAGCGCGGCCGATCCCGCCGCGTCGGCCGCCGCCCACAGGACGAGCAGCTCCGGCGGGGCGTCGAGCGAGAGGTCGAGCCGGTCGCCGAGCCGCTCCGTGACGGTGGTGAGCAGCCGGTCGCGCGCGGCCGGGGCCAGTGTGTCGAAACCTCCGCGCAGTGCCGGGAGCCGGTCGAGGAACTCCTGGTCGGCGAGCGTGTCGATGCGGTCCATGAGCGGTCCGAGGGCGCCCGGTGACGCTTGGAGAAGGGGCCCGGCAGCCGTGAGCACTCCGGAGAGACGCTTGGTCAGGGCGCGGCGCGTGTCGGGGGTCGTGGCCCCGTCGATCCAGCCGGCCGTACGCTCGCCGAGCCCGGCCGCGTCGTCCACGTCCAGCAGCACGCGTACGGCCAGGGCGGCGCCCTGAACGAGCGGGGAGCCCTCCGCGGCGAGCTCGGCGAGGGCCCGGTCCAGTCGTAGTCCCAGGTGACGGCTGGCCGCCCGGTCCGCCAGCGCCACCAGGGCCCCGGCGTCGGCGGCGCTGTCGCTCCCGGCGAGGCCGGGCAGGGACCGGACGGCGGCCTCCAGGAGCTCCTCCGTGAGCGCACCGGCCCTCGTGCGGGCGTCGTGCGTGGCGCCGGGGTAGTGGCCACGCCGCAGCCCC
The DNA here is from genome assembly GCF_040680975.1 of Streptomyces sp. NPDC051921. NCBI lineage: Bacteria > Bacillati > Actinomycetota > Actinomycetes > Kitasatosporales > Streptomycetaceae > Streptomyces > Streptomyces sp. NPDC051921. The sequence goes on along the minus strand of NZ_JBFAXU010000006.1, from coordinate 143,638 downwards.
TCCAACAGGTCCAGGGCATGGAGGAGTTCGGGCAGGCCGGCGCTGGCGGGCAGTACGGCGGAGGCTTCGTCCAGGCGCGCGTCGACCAGTTCGGGCAGGTCGCAGCGCGCGGCGGCGGCCAGCCCGGCCAGGATCTGGTCCGGGGTGGGGCCGCCCTCGGCGGCCTCGCGGCGCGCGGTCGCGGCGAGCGTGCCGGCGGCGGCCTGGGCCGCGGTCACCCCGCGCACTCCCGCGAGGTCGAGGCGCGCGGGCACGGACGGCGTCCACGTCAGACGCCACTTGGTGCCGAGCGCCGTGCCGTCGCCCGTGCTCGCCACGGTGAGGGGCTCGCCGTACGAAGCGCCGATCACCAGCAGGCGCTGGAGCAGGACCTCACGGCGGCCGTCGAGGGGCGAACGGAGCGGGTCGAGGCGCAGGTCGCGCCGGTCGGGGTCGTCCGGGCGGGGCAGGCGCAGTTCGGCGAGCTCGGCCTCGACCGAGGGGCCGAGTCCGGACCGCGGCGCGTGCGGGCTGATCCGGCCGCGCGCGGCGCCGACGAACACGGCCTCCAGCGCGCGGGCCAGGGCCCGGCCCCGGCCGAGGGGTTCGCCCTGCCCGAGGACGGTGGTGACGGCCTCCAGCAGCTCGCCGCGCCCGGGCGCGGGCAGCCCGCGCAGGGCGGCCAGGTCGTACGCGAGGCGCAGGGTCTCGGCGGCCTCACCGGTTCCCGCGGTGTGACCCGCACGGCGCATCTCCCGGCACAGGCCGGTCACCGCGTCGGCAGCCGCCTCCCGGATCCGTTCCGGGTCGCCGGCCGCGGCGAGCACGGCCTGCTGCCACAACGGGTCGCGGATTCCGGCGGGGTAGCCGGACCGCGAGTCGAGCAGGTCGAAGGAGTACGGAACGAGCGAGGTCACCGCCGAGTCCGCGCGCGCCGCGGCCCCCGCTTCTCCGGCGCCGGTGCCGGTCGCTGAGGCTTCGTCACCGGCCTCGGAAGCCGTGGCCGAGGCCGCGTCGGAGGACGCGCCCGTTCCGGCCTGCGCCCCCGATGCCGCCCCCACACCGGCAGCCGCCCCGGCTCCGGCCCGCGCCTCGGCGGATGCGAGGAGCGCAGGTGCGTGGAAGGCGCCGATCACGGCCGCGACCCGGCGTCCGTCCGCCGCGGCGGCGGCGATCACCTGCCGCATCCGCTCCTCGCGCGCCAGGTCGGTGGCCGGCACGGCGGCGTCGGTGCGCAGGGCCCACCCCACTCCCAGGGCGGCTCGGCGCACCGCGTCCGGGGTGCAGCCCGGAGCCAGCACCTCCACCGCACGGTCCCACAGGTCGTCGCCGGCACGGCCGGTCCCGGCGGCGGCGAGCGCTTCGGCGTACGGGCGCCGGCCCCGCGCCGTACCGTCGGCGGGACCCGCGTCGAGGCGATCCGCAGCATCCGCGGAAGCAGCGGCATCCGCGGAAGCACCGGCGCGCGCTGAGGCACCGGCGCCCGGGCGTGCGGCCTCGCTCCCGTTCGCTTCGAGCATCGGCCCCGGTGCCTCGGCCGACCAGCCCGGGTCGCCGAGGGGAAGGTCGCAGCACACGACCTCCACCCCGCGGGCCCTGGCCCAGCGGATCGCGGCGAGCTCCGGCGAGAAGTCCGCGAAGGGGTAGAACGACAGCCGTCCGTCCTCGCCCGCCCCGGCCAGGGCGATCGGGGCCAAGGTCTCGGGGTCCGCCAGGTGCTCCAGCCAGGGCTGGAAATCGGCCGGGAGCTCGACACAGACCACCTCGGCCCGCGCCTCCTCCAGCAGGGCGGGTAGCACGGCGGCGAGTGCCGGACTGTGGTGGCGTACTCCCAGCAGGTACGGCGCGCGCGACGCGGCCAGCGCGTCCACGGCCGCCCGGGGATCGACGGTCGTCAACGCAGGCTCCCGCGCAGGTCCCAGAGCCGGCGCCACATCGCCGAGCCGTTCTCGGCCCGGCGGCGCACCGGTCCGTCCCAGTAGCCGAGCAGGCGCGCGTGGTCGGCCGGATCGTCCTTGCGGACCACGCCCAGCAGATGGCCCGGCAGCAGGTCCAGAACGTCCCCGCCGGGCAGGTAGGCGGCCGCGACTCCCAACGACGCCGCCACCTGCACGGCTTCGGCGGTGGACATGACCGTGCCCGGCCGTTCCACGTCCCAGCCCTCGGTCGAGCGGCCGGAGCGCAGGTCGCGGAAGACGGTGACGAGGGCGTCCAGAACGGCGTCGTCGACGGCGAACGCCGCGCCCGCCCGTTGCACGGCGGCGACGGCCTGCCGACGGATCAGGACCGCCTCGGCGTCGGCGTCGGCGATCGGGTCCACGGTCTCGAAGTTGAAGCGGCGCTTCAGTGCGGCCGACATCTCCGAGACGCCCCGGTCGCGCAGATTGGCGGTGGCGATGACGGTGAAGCCGGGAGCGGCGCGCACGACCGCGTCCTCGGTGGCGGTGAGCTCCGGCACGCTGACCCGCCGGTCCGACAGGATGGAGACCAGGGCGTCCTGCACCTCGGGCAGGCAGCGGGTGATCTCCTCGACCCGCACGACGCGCCCGGTCCGCATGGCGGCGAGGACGGGGGAGTCCACCAGGGCCTGCGGGGTAGGCCCCTGGGCCAGCAGCAGGGCGTAGTTCCAGCCGTAACGGAACGCGTCCTCGGTCGTGCCCGCGGTGCCCTGCACGGTCAGGGCGCTGGTTCCGCTGACGGCGGCCGCGAGCAGTTCCGACAGCATCGACTTGGCCGTACCGGGCTCGCCGGTGAGCAGCAGCCCGCGCTCTCCGGCGAGGGTGACCACACACCGTTCGACGAGCGCGCGTTCGCCGACGAACTTCGGGGCGACCGTCATCTTCGACGGCAGACCCGCGCGACGCCCGGGCAGGGCCAGCTCCAGGCCGTCACTTCCGCAGACGAACGTGACGACCGCACGCGGGGTGAGTGCCCAGCCGGGCGGCCGCGGGCCGGGGTCCTGAGCGGCGAGGAAGGCGAGCTCGGCGGCGTGGCGCTCTTCGGCAGGCTGGCCCTGCCGGACCGGGGCGGTCTGTTCGGTGACGGTCATGCGGATTTCCTTCTTCGTGGGTCGACGTGCTGGGACGAGCGTGGACGTGCCCGGACGTGCCCGGTCGTGCCGGACGTGACTGAACATGCTTGTGCATGCGTGTGCATGCGTGTGCGTGCGTGTGTGCGGGGTCGGGGACGGGCGCGGCGCACCCGGGGGCGGGCGCACCGCGCCGTGCTGACGGCGGCGCGGCCGGTCAGCGGCGGCTCAGGTGCCGTTCGGCGGTGCCTGAGCCGCAGTGCCTCGGCTGGGGTCCCCCGGGGGCGGTTCCTGAGCGGGGGTTCCTCGGACGGCGCCGACTCAGCGCCGCCGCCGCGTACGCCGGACCTTCAGCTCCTCGAAGCGCGGGACGTCGCCGTCGAGGATCCGCCGCCACGCCCGGACGAACAGTTCCGCGGCCGGCTCGGTCGGCACCAGGGCGCCCAGGGGCGGCCGGCCGCCGACGCCCGCCCCGTACATCGGCAGCTTCCACCGCTCGACGGGCAGGACGGGCGAGGCCTGTTCGGCCCAGGCACCGGGCAGGAACAGCGAACGTCCGGCCCGGGCCCGTACGGCCGACACCACCAGGTCGGTGGCCTCCAGTTCCGCCCGCGCCGCCCTGAGGCGGGCCGGCTTCCACCCCGTCCACCGCGCGGTGTTGCGGTCCGTCGGGTCGGGCATGGCCAGCAGCATCAGGTACAGCGTCGCCGCGTCGGCGCCCAGACCGCGAGCCCCGGCGACCTCGGCCACCAGCTCGGGCACCGAACGCGACGGATCCTGCGGCCACCACATGCCCTCGTCGTCCGTCCCGCCGGCCGCGGGCGCTCCCGGGTCGGCCAGCAGCCGTGCGAACGCCGGATCGTGCGCCCGCCGCAGGGCCGTCTCGACCCCGGTGGGCTCCTGGTCGGCGCCGCGCAGCGCCACCAGATACGGGTCGGATCCGGTGGAGTCCAGCAGGACGGGCCGCACGGCCGGCTGGGGCTGGCCGTCCTGCGTGGCCATGAGCACCGCGCCGTACCGCTCGTGGTCGGGTGCCGTCTCCGTCGGCGCCCCGGCCACCTTCCGGAAGTCCGCAAGGCTCGTGTAGTGCCCCACGGAGAGCAGCAGTTCGGGCGCCGCCAGACGCTGCCGCACGGCGGTCAGGGCACTGGGCAGGGCCGCCCGTACCGGATCGCCGGCGGGCAGCCGGTGGGCCAGCCAGGCCGTCAGGCTCATCGAGCCCGTGAGCACCGCCGAGGTGAACGGCGCTTCGGCGGGTGTCACCGGCGCCGGGCGGTCGCCCTCGATGCGCCAGGGCGCGTCGACGCCGAGCTCCGGGGACGACGCCGGGTCCAGCAGCGCCGGGAGCGCCCGGTGCGCGGGCCAGCCGCCGCGCGCGGCACGCGCGGCCTCCGCCGCCAGCCAGTCGGGCACCTGGCGGCGCTGTCCCACCCTCTCGTTCCACACGGCGGCCGCCGAGACCACGTCCGGGCCCTCGCTCCACAGCCGCGCCGGGTCGTGCGGCAGGAGCGCCGCGATCACCGCCCGGCGCACCTCGACCGTGAGCGCGCGAAGCTCGTCGCGGGCGTGTGCCGCCTCGGCCACCTTCAGGCCGAGCACCTTGCGCAGTTCGGCCGGCAGGAAGTTGTTCTCCCAGCTGTCCACGTCGGGCATGCCCGCGAGAACGATCCGGGCCAGCGCCCCGGACACGCCGGTGAGGCGGCTGAACTCGTCCGCGGCCTCCGGCAGGAACGGCGCCTCCGCCGCACGGGTCCGCGCCTCCGCGGCGTACGACGGCGACCTGTCGGCCGTCGGACCGGCCTGCGCCGCACGGGTCCGCGCCTCGTTGAGGAAGACCGCGAGCCAGTCGGCGCCCCGCGCGCGGTCGCCCACCGGTGCGTCACCGCGCAGCGTGTAGGGGCCGGGCACCGCGAAGCGACCGCTCGGGTCGTGCAGCAGCGCACCGAACTCCCGCCCGTCGTCGACGCCCGACGTGTGCTCGGTGATACCGAGCGCAGCGCCACCGCCCAACGGCAGCACACTGCGGTGCGCGGCGTTGCGCTCCTGACCGTCAGGCGTGTGCAGGTGGGGCGTCGCCAGATGGACCAGCACCCGGCGCCAGCGACTGGCCGACGCCGCCGTCGAGGCCAGCCCCAGCGCGTCGACCTGCCCGAGGACGGCGAGCAGGGCGGCCCGGTGCGCCGGGTCGCTGCCGGGCGCGACGGCCCGGTACGCGATCGCGGCCGGCTCGTCCAGGAGCTCGACGAACGGCAGCCCGGTGTACGGCAGCGACGGCAGGTCGAAGTGCAGCCGACCCGGCAGCGCCACGGCCGCGGTGTCCGCTCGGACGGACGCCAACGCCTCCAGATAGCGGTGGGTCACGTCGTCGTCCGCGCCGTAGCGGTAGTAGCCGGAGCCGACGACGCCGCGCAGCGCCTTGGCGATCAGCTGGTCGCTCGGCCCCTGGACGGGGGGCTCCGCGGGAGCCGCGGCCGGGTCGAGACGTGCGGCCACGGCGTCCAGCGCCTTCTGCTGCCGCACCGCGAAGCGCAGCACCTTCACCACGCCGGCGATCAGCTCGGGCGCCGAGACCTGCGGCAGCGCGGCGCTCACCAGGTCGGGCAGGTCCGCGGCCCGCTCCGCCACCACGGCCGCCTTCAGCAGGACTCCCGCCGACTCCGCGTCGGCGCCCCGCAGCGCCGCCGAACCCTGAGGATCACGCGCACGCAGCATGTACAGGTACGGCAGCGGCGGCAGCGCCTGACCCGCGGTCCCGTACAGCTCGTTCCGGTGGTCGCAGTGGGCCGTGGTCGTGACCACGCCCTCCGGGTCGCAGAGCGACAGCGCACGCCACTGTCGGGTCAGCGCCCGCGGCCGGTCGTCCCCGGGGAAGGTCAGCGCGGCGACCGGCTCGTCGGCGCCCTTCGGGAGCGTGACGGACCGTCCGGTGGTGTCCTCGCCGTGACGCCCGCCGTCGGGCAGCCGCACGACGCGCCAGCCGAGGAGTCCGTCCGCGGACGCGCCCTGGACCGATCCCTCCACCGCGGGGGCCGGCCGCAGCCAGGACGAACCGGCGGCCAACTCGGCACCCGGCGCGTGCCCGAGCAGCGCGTCGGCGAGGAAGCCGGGCTGCGAGCGCCTGCCGTACGCGCCCCCGAACGGGTCGTACTCGAGCCAGCCGCCCCGGTCCCGGGCGCCCGCGTCCTGCCCGTGACCGTCCTGCCCGCTCCCGTCCTGCCACACCCAGTACGAGGTGCCGTCGGAGATCAGCGCCCGCTCCCCGGGCAGCTTCGTGTCACCGCTGTGCAGGACCCCGCCGCCGGTGGTGCGACCGCCGCCGGGCAGCGGCAGACTGAGGTGATCCGAACGCATCGTCCAGTAGTCGGAGCCCGCGAGGGCGAACACGGCGTCCGGCGCGGTGTGCCAGTAGCCCTGCGGCTCGCCGCGGCCGTACGTGCTCCAGAACACCAGCAGCGCGCCGTCCACGTAATGGAAGCCCGTCCGCCACACGGAGGCGGTGGGCACCCGCAGATCGTGCACGAGGACGGTGGATTCGGCGTCGATGACGCGCACCTGCGTCGAGTTGGCGACGATCAGGTACGGCCAGGCCTCGACGACGGTCAGACCGTCGGTGGTATGGCGCGCGGGCGTCAGCTCCGCCAGCGCCTCCTCCCACGCGGGCCAGCGCAGCTCCTCCCACAGTCCACCGCGCAGGGTGCGCGCCACGGCCTCGCCGAGATCGGCACCGGCCGCCGCAGCGACCTCCTGCGGCGCGAGCGCGAGAGCCTCGGCGGGAAGCCACGAAAGACGCTCGATCGCCTTCGGCAGTCCGGGCAGCCCGGCCGCCACCGACGCGTCGGCCACCTCGCGCATCCACTCGGTGAGCATCGGACGGCCGCCGGGCGACGCGGCCAGCCGCCGCATCACGTCCGCACCGGCGGACGCGCTGTTGTAGCTGTTCGCCCCGCGCCGGAAGGCGGGCCGGAAGCGCGGGTCGGCCGCCAGCGCGACCAGGTCCCGCGGCTCCTCGCCGCGCGCCCAGTCCGACAGGTTCAGGGCGTCGCCGCGCCGGTTTCCGGCGGGCCTCTCCTCGGGGTCGGCGACCGCGATCCCCAGCGAGAGCAGGAGGTCCAGCAGGTTCACGTCCTCGACACCGATCCGCAGGAACCGTTCGGCCTCGGGCCGCGCCGCCAGGTCGGCACGCAGCCGCCCCGCCGCCCGCTCGACCAGCTCCAGCAGGGCGGGCGGCGTGGGACGTGGCCCCCAGCCGCGGTGCCGGGCGACGTGGAAGCGCTCCAGCCAGCCCGCCGCGCCGTCGGAGCACTGCTCCTCGCGTGGCAGGTCCGCGTCCGTGAGACCGGCGTCGGCCCCCGAATCCGCCAGGATCCCCAGCCACAGCTCGGTCATGTCCCCGCTGTCCCCGGGCGGGATCATCGACAGCAGCGCGCCCCGCACGGACGGAACGCGCCGGGCCAGCGCGATCAGCGCGCCGCGGTGCGACTTCCACCAGCCCGCGGCGGCCCGCAGCGTCGCAGGCAGGGGCAGGAGCTCCGAGAGGTAGTCCTGCTCCGCCTCGCCACCGGACAGGTCCGCGGCGCGGGCGAGCCGCTTCAGCTCCACCGCGGCCTGGGCGGACGGCGCGAGGCCGCCGGCGGTCCGGCGTACGCACAGCCGCCTGAACCGCTCGTACGCCTCCACGGGGGCGAGCCGGGCGGCCAGGTCCTTGCCGTACCCGGTCAGCACCTTCACCGGCAGCGCGCCGGCCAGAGCGAACTCCAGGAACACGGCGTCGAGCCGGTCCGCGTCGACCGGGAGTCCGTGCTGCGCCTCGCTGGCGCGGGCGCGGCCGAACAGCTGGCCCGCGTACGCGGTGTTCTCGACGCCGAGGAACACCCGCGCGGCCTGCTCGTAGAAGACGGGGAGGAAGTGCGGGACGGCCGAGGCGAGGCGCCCGGCCAGCTCATGGCAGGCGTCCAGGGCGGCCTTGGGCTTGGTCTTGGCCTGTCGGGCCAGCCGGTCCAGCTCCGGCACGACCGCCAGGGCGTGATGCCCGTCCTCGGGGTGGTGCACCAGCACCCACTCGGGGAAACCGAGCTCCTGCCGCCGGCCGAGACCCACCACGGCGGGCTCGCCCTCGGGCTCGAGCCCGAGGAAGCCGGCGGCGAGGTCCTCGGCGGGGCCGAGTTCGGCCGCGGTCAGCCGGACGACGACCCGGTCCTCGCCGAGCACCGCGTGACGATAGGTCCGCGCGGTCAGCTCGACCGCCGAAGGCCCCGCTCCCCGCGCGTCGGCCGGGAGCACCGCCCCCGCCGCGAGCAGCTCCTTGTTGTCGTTCTCGCCCGTGCCGGTCACGCGTCCCCACCCTCTTCGATCGTGCGGCCGGCGTACAGCGCAGCGGCCATGCGCATCCCCTCGGACCAGGCCACCGGCCCGACCTCGTGCAGCCGCACCGCGCGGCCGTCCCCGTCGTGCCAGCTCAGCCCGCCGGTCTCCGACTCCCCGTCCCAGTAGGGCTCGCCGATCCACACCGACGCCTCCGTGCTGCGGCCTCCGTCGCGCACCTTGCACGTGGCGTAGCCGCCGGACACCCGGTAGCCGAGACCCGTCGCGCGCGCCGCGAGTCCGAAGCGCGAGGCGAACTTCCCGCCCGCGTAGTCCCGTACCTCGGTCGCCGTCGCCGTCGCCGTCGCCGTCGCTGTCGCTGTCGGATGCCCGGCACCCGGCCCGTCCGTCCCTCCCGCGCCGCCTGACCGGTCCGTTCGGTCCGGCCTGACCCAGGTGGCCCGGTGGATCTGCTCCACCTTCTGGGTGATGCCGAGGTCGGCCGCGAAGTCGCGTACGTCGTCGAGGTCCGGAAGGAGCACGGGATGCGGGATCGTCACCGTCCGCGGCGCCAACCGCACGGTCTCGCCGTCGAGGTCGACCACCTTGAGCTCCCCGTCGGAGGTGACGTCCCGCAGGAAGCCGACCTCGTCCGGGTCGTCGCCCACGACCGCCATGTCGCGCAGAGCCGCCCGCCACGCCTCGTCCGGCCACACCCGCGTGATCAGCTCGGTCGGCACCGGGAGCGACGACACCATCCAGGCGTCCACCTGGGCCACGCACGCGGCCGCGTGCCGGTCCAGCCACTCGGCGAGCCGTCGCAGCCTGTCGACCTCGGGACTGTCGCGCAACGCCTTCGGCAGCGTCTTCAACTGCCGCCCCCCGGCGCGCCGTGCGGCCACACGCCCGTCCTCAAGGGTGATCTCGTACCCTTCACCCGCTGCCAGCCACGCCATCAGCCGTGCCCCTCCGCCTGTCCGTCAGTTGCCGGCGCAGCTCGAACCAGAGGCCACGAAAGCCCCTGAGCTGCGATATGCGGGGAGATTAGCGAGAGCCACTGACAACGAACGCGCCGCCGGTGCAGGGAGCCTGGGACGGGACCCGACATGACGACCGGAGGCGGGCACAGGCATGGGCACGGGCATGGGTGCGGGTACGGGCGCGGGCGCGCCTTGATCGTCGCGAGCTTCGTGAGCCGGGTGGGCAACGGGCTGTTCAACACCGCCGCGGTGCTCTACTTCACGCTGGTGGTGCACCTGCCCGCCGTACAGGTCGGTGTCGGCCTGACGATCGCCGGGCTGGTCGGGCTATTGGCCGGAATCCCGGCCGGGAACCTGGCCGACCGGTACGGGCCATCCTCGCCGTCTGCGTGCACAGTCTCGGAGAGTCAGGGGAGGCCTCGGGCGGCTACGCCATCGGCTTCGGCCTCGCTCCCGACCACGCCCAAGGGCAGTACCAGGGCTTCTTCGGCATCGCCTTCGACGCAGGGCAGGCCCTGGCGCCGATGGTCCTCACGACCGCGGTCCTCGGACTCGGACACGCGGGCCGGCTCCTCCTCGGAGCGTTCTTCGCGGCGCTGGGCGCGGCAGGCCCGCCGGTCGCCGCCTGGGGAGAACGCACCCGCCGGTCGAGCGACGGCACCGCCTCCGCGACACCGGACCACCCCGACAGGGCCGCGCTGCCCGACACCGCCTGAGGCGGCACACCGGCGGGTACGGAAACCGAGGTGGGTGACCTGTTGCAACCGCGCGGCTGGCGGGCAGCGTTCACGGTCGCTGAAGGGGGTGAACGCGTGGGCTGCCCTGGTGAGCGCCGTCGAGCGCGGCCACACCAACAGGCGGGGCGGTTGGCCCCTCCGCAGGGATGGCCCGCCGGCTCAGGGATCGAGCACGGCGGCGATGGCTTCGATCTCCACGAGCTGGTCCTCGTAGCCGAGCACGGTGACACCCATCAATGTGCTGGGCACGTCGTGGTCACCGAACGCGTCCCGGACGACCTCCCACGCCTTCACCAGGTCCTCCCGGCGGTGAGAGGCGACGAGAACGCGGGTGCTGATGACGTCGTGCAGTGACGCGCCGGAGTCCGTCAGCGCGGTCCGCATGTTCTCCACAGCCCTGGCCGCCTGCCCCGCGACGTCTCCGATCGCCGCAGTGGAGCCATCCTCGTTCAGAGGACATGCTCCGGCCAGGAAGATCAGCCGCGACTCGGCCGGGGCCGTGGCCGCGTAGGCGTACTCCGCAACATCGGACAGGGAGGCGGAGCGAATCAATGTGACGGCACGTGGCACGGGCTTCCTTCCGCAGCAGTTCCGGGGCACTCAGGACCTTCCCAGAGGTCGAGTCCGCGTTCGACGCATTTTTTCCTGGCCCGTCGACTCCCGTGATGGCCACTGCCGTCGGTCGCCCGATGGGTCTCACGCGATCGAAGAGCCACCCCCTAGGGTCATGGTGTGAGTGACTACTACGACCTGTTTCTGGCGGTGGACCTGCCGTCGGACCTGCCCGAGCCGGTACTGCTGGAATTGAGATGGCTCCTGGGGCAGGCGGACACGCCGGCGGAGTTGACGGCGACCGACTGGGAGTCATGGGGCGGTCCCTGGCAGGCCTTCGACGGCGGCTCGGCGAGCCACGCGTTCGAAGGGGCCGATGTGTCCCTGCTGGTCCGCGCCGCCGACAGGCCGAACCTGGACGGCGGTGAACCATGGGCCCTCACCGTCCGGACGTGCGTCCACGAGGACGACTTCGGGGTGACGATGGACGTCGTCGGGTGGCTTCTTCAGCACGCGACGTCGCACGGGTGGGTCGGGTTCGTCCGTGACTCCGGCCTCGGCCAGGTCCACCATCTCGTGCGCCACGAGGACGGCTTCGAGCTCGTCGAGGTCCAACCGGTCGGCCGTCGGAAGCGCGTCACCGGGCCATCGCGGTGAACGTCCCCGGTCGTCGGCGTGAGCCTCGCAGCACACGTGGTCTCCCCGTCGGCCTCGCCGGCGAGCCGCCGATGGGCGGCCGGGTTGGTGCCGTCGCTGTCCTGGTGGATCGGTGACAGCGTGCGAAGGCGACTTCTTCGGTCATCACTGGGAAGATCTCCTCAGCCACCCCCGGCCCCCGGCGACCGGCCAGACAGCTCACGGAGTACCCCATGATCGGTGAACCTGTCCCCTTCCAGGTGTACGAGGCGGGAACCTACCTGCACGGGACGAAGGCGGACCTCGTGCCGGGCGACCTGCTGAGTCCGGGCCACGCGTCGAACTTCGAGGAAGGACGCGTGTCCCGGCACGTCTACGTTTCGGAGACTCTGGACGCCGCCGTCTGGGGCGCCGAACTGGCTGCCGGTGACGGCCCGGGACGGATCTACGTGGTGCAGCCGACCGGCGAGCTCGAGGACGACCCCAACGTCACCGACAAGAAGTTCCCGGGCAATCCCACCCGCTCCTACCGCACCCGCGAGCCCGTGCGCGTCCTGTCAGAGCTCGAGGGCTGGCTCGGGCACCCCCCGGAGAAGATCCGGGCCATGCTGGAGGGGCTGGCCGAACTGCGCCGCAGGGGCGCCGCCGTCATCCTGGACTGACCGGGGACCCTCAGCACGGATGCATGTCCTGGCCGGTGCCGCAGAGCGGTCCCGGGTCCTCGTAGAGGGAGGCAAGGAAGATCGCCCACGCCACCAGGGCGACGATGACGCCGACGCGCCACAGCAGTTCGGTACGTCGCTTGGCCTTCTCGTCGGGATCGTGCTGCTCTTCACCGTTCATGTTCCCCCCTGCATGCGCGACCGTGGCCTCGCAGGCGTACACGCCGGACGACCCCGGCTCGGTTCTGCCCCTGCGCGTTCGGCCCGCGAGGGAGCTCACGCCGTCCTGGGCTCGGCGAAGGGGGAGGGCGCCCCGCTCCGGGCCGGTGACGCAGGGGCATCGGCGCCCGGGGAGGGCGCCGGCTTCCCGGGTCAGTAGGTGCGCCGGCCCGAAGAGCGCCCGAGCAGGGCTTCCGAGACGAGACGCACGCCTCGGGAGAGCCTGCTCAGCTGTTCCAGTTCCATGGCGTACATCCGGATGCTGTTCTCGATGAGCGCTTCGGACACGCCGATCGCCGGGAGCTCGACGCGGCTGGTCTGCAGTGCCTCACGCACCGCGCGCATCTCGTGCTGCAGCTGGAGCTGCACATGGCGGACGAGGAGCGCGGGATGGCGCGTGAGCGTCACGTAGCTGCCGTAGCGGGCCGGGAGCAGCTCCCTCAGCCACCGTTTGGCGCTGCGTTCCCAGTCGTGCGTGCCGGGGGCCTTGACCTGGAGGGGCCAGTCAGGACTGCGCGTGAGGGCGGCGGTCTGGGGCATGCTCGTCACTTCCGAGGGGTGGAGAAGTTCTGATCGAGGTCGGGACGCGGCGGCCTCGGTGAAGGGGGTGACCGAGGCCGCCGCGGCGCTCCGGGCGATTCGAGAACCGTGCCCATCACCCGGGTGCGCCGAGGAGGAGTGGCTCACCGGGTGGCTGTTCGGCGAGGACGTGGGGTTGTCCTCCTGGCATCTATGAGACCGGAACGCCGCCGTCAGTAAACATATATACCGTCGAGTAAGCAAGAGTATGAAAAATTTCATACACACTTTGACATTGAATGTCTTTCTTGCGGCGCCTGGTCGAAAAGGCCCGCTCGGGCCGGTCGGAGCGGAAATCCGCGCTGGTCAGTGGGTCGGCCGTAACTTTCCGAGGTGCCCTGTGACGCTCTGGAGTCGCCTCGGCGTGAGCCGGATCCGTGTCGGCGGCGACTCCGGGTGTCCCAGCTGGGGGCCCTCGGGGAACGCTCGCGCAGTGCGTCCGCGCGCCCGCCGGGCCTGGGTCGGCGGTGCGGCCCCTGCGGGCACATGACCCGTGCGCCCGCGTCGCCGTCGTCGCTGATGGTTCGCTCCGGGCGGCGCGATCCGCAGTGTCCTGCCCGCGGGGGAAGCGGTGACCTGGTGGGCGGCCTCCGGGGCCGCGCCTCGCCGAGGCCGAACGCGTCTTCCGCGGCGGTCACTTCCGTGACCGCCGCGGAAGGGTGCAGGCGGGGCCGGCGGGTCGGGCGGGCGGGGCCGGTCAGCCGACCGTCCACTTCTGGTTCGCGCCGCCGCTGCAGGTCCACAGCTGGAGTCGCGTGCCGTTGGCCGAGCTGTTGCCCGTCGCGTCCAGGCACTTGTTCGCCTGGATGTTCACGATGTCCCGTGCCCCGCTGACGGCCCAGCGCTGGGCGCCCGTCCCGTTGCATTCCCAGAGCTGTACGAGTGTGCCGTCCGCGGTGCCGCCGGAGGCCGCGTCGAGGCACTTGCCGAGTGCGCGGATCGTGCCGTCCGAGCCGACGGTCCACTGCTGGGCGGCGGTTCCGTTGCAGTCGTAGAGCTGGATCGGGGTGCCGTTGGCCGTGTTCGCCGCGGCGACGTCGACGCACTTCCCGCCGATGCCGGTGATCCGGCCGCTCGTTCCGGGGCTGTCGCCGGTGGTGACGCGGACGTGGTCCACGACGAGCTGCTGCGGGAAGGCGGTCGATCCGTCCGGGTCGCCGGGCCAGTAGCCGCCGACCGCAAGGTTGAGGATCAGGAAGAACGGCTTGTTGAAGACCCAGCTGCGGCCGCCCAGGTCGGCGGGCGTACGGGTCTGGTACACGGTGCCGTCCACGGACCAGGTGATCCGGTCGGGCGCCCAGTCGACGGCGAAGGTGTGGAACGCGTCGGCGAAGGCCTGCCCGCCGGGCAGCGTGTAGCCGGCGCCGATGCCGCCGGAGCCCGAGTAGCCCGGCCCGTGCAGGGTGCCGTGGACGGTGGAGGGTTCGAAGCCCACGTTCTCCATGACGTCGATCTCGCCCGAGTTGGGCCATCCGACCTGGCCGATGTCGTTGCCGAGCATCCAGAACGCCGGCCACATGCCCTGCCCGCGGGGCACCTTCATCCGTGCCTCGACCCGCCCGTACTGGGCGGTGAACTTTCCGGACGTGTTGAGTCGTGCCGAGGTGTACTCGCAACGCCCGTACCAGCACTGGTAGTTGCCCGGGTTCTCGCGACGCGCGGTGATGACCAGATGGCCCTGCCCGTCGAGGGCGGCGTTGGCGGCTCCGGCGGTGTAGTACTGCCGCTCGTGGTTGTTGACGTTGTCGCCCGTCTCCATCTGCCAGCGGCCGGAGTTGACGGCGGATCCGGCAGGACCGTCGAAGTCGTCGTTGAAGGTGACGACGGCGGCTTGTGCCGTCGGGACGGAGTTGGCGTCGGCCGCGAGGGTGGTTCCGGGCGCGGTGGCGGCGATGCCGAGCAGGAGGGCGGCGCCCGCGAAGGCGGAAAGGGCCTTACGGAGGTGGCGGCGGGGTGGGCGGGAGGAGTGCATGCTCTCTCTTCCGTCGGGGTGTGGGGGGAGGGGTCCCTGCCTGACGTCGGAACGAGGGCCAGATGGTGCGGGGTGAGCATGCCCATGACACGTCAAGGAGGACCCGAAGGGCTGGACCCATTCGTTGCCTCCATGATTTAAGAATTGAGTTAAGGGTCCGTCAAGGGGGCGGTGCGCTGGGAGTTCCAGACGAAACGAGCCCTCCGGCGGGTGGGATCACTCCGGGACCGGTGATCCGGACGCTCGAGCGGCTCGGCCGACGCCCTCGGATGCGCACCGGTCTGCCGCATGGTGTCGACGGCCCGGTGGCGCCTCAGGTCGGCTTGCGCCACACGGAGATGTGCTTCGTGGAGTCCTGCGTGAACGGGGCCCCGTCCCAGTCCGCGACGCGACGTTCGAGCTCGAGCCCGGCGATCCGCGCCATCAGGTCGAGCTCCGCCGGCCAGGCGTAGCGGTGCCGGGAGTTGTCGCGACGGTAGCTGCCGCCCTCGCCGTCGCGGGTGAAGTGGTGCGAGACGAGCATCTGCTCGACCAGGTCGAAGGTGTCGAAGCCGAGGTGCTGCTCCGAGACGTCGAACGGCACCGCGACCTGGCCGGGCGGCAGGAACCGCAGCGGGGGCACGCCCAGCTCGATGACGAATCGCCCGCCGGGGCCGAGGTGGCGTGCGGCATTGCGGAAGCACTCGACCTGCTCGTCCTGTGTGAGCAGGTTCGTGATGGTGTTGTAGACGAGGTAGACCAGGGTGAACTCGCCGGCCACGACCGTGGTGGCCATGTCCCCGATGGCCACCGGTAGCGTGTCTCCGTCGACCTTGCCCCGCAGCACCGCTGCCATGTGCTCGGACAGTTCGATGCCCACCACCGGCACGCCGCGTTCCCGGAGCGGGACGCCCACTCGTCCGGTCCCGATGGCGAACTCCAGGGCCCGGCCCTCCCCGGCGAGCTCGGCGAGGAAGGCGAGAGTCGGCCCGAGGACGGCGGCCGAGAACATCTCGGCGTCCTCGGCGTCGTAGCGGTCGGCGGTCGCGCGGGTCCACAGCTCACTGCTCGTCACGGGCGGCCACTTTGCCGGGTGCCGGGGGAGCTGTCGACTCATTTACGTGCTCCTCGGCGCGGCGCAGCCCTCCCCGCCGAGCGGGTCCCGTGCGGCGGACCGCTCACAACTCGTCGTCGCCTCCCCGGAGCGGCTGCCTCCGGGGGCGGCTGCCTCCCCGGAGCGGCTGCCTCCGGGGGCGGCTGCCTCCCCGGAGCGGCTGCCTCCCGGGGGTGGGTGCCGCTGCGGGGCGGGCGACTGCACGCGGGCGGAAACCCCGGCCGGGCGCGGGCGGCCCGGCCGGGATGCCGGTGTCACCGCCCGGGGCACTCCTTCCAGGCGAGGTGGTAGATGGTGCTGATGTCGCCGTCGGTGGAGTCCATGGTCATGTAGCTGGTGGCGGCGGGGTTGGACGTGCCGGCGTTGACGCGGAGCTCCGTGTTGATGTTGAAGTTCCGCTGCACTCCGCAGGGGGCCCAGACGAGCTGGGCCCAGTCGGTCTCGTCGGTGGTCTGCCAGTTGTCCTCGTACGGTCCGCGGAAGGCGTGCGTCCGCGACGCGGTGTTCGACGAGCCCTGGAAGTAGTACGAAGCCTTCTCGGTGCTGCTCGCTCCGGGCCTGAGGGAGGCGTATCCGCGGTAGTCGGCGCTGGCCACGGCGTAGGTGAAGCCCTGGGGGACGTGGACCACGAGACTGAGCTGACAGTTCTTGCGGGCGGCGGTGGGGGCGGAGTTGCCGCCCACCTGTGCCAGGTACTCGCTGTAGGTGACGGTGAAGGCGGTGTTGTCCTCGGACACGGCGATGGCGGCGCTGCCCAGGGGGCATCCGGAGCCGTTCACCGTGGCGATGTCGATGACGATCTTGTCCGGGGGCGGATTCGTGATCGACGACGGGCCCGCGTGCGCGGGCAGGGCCGAGGCGAACAGCGCAGCGGTCGCTGCGCCCACCAGCAGGGGGACCCTCATGTTGTTTCTCCCATCCGGAGCTTCGGTGCCGGGCGAGGCGCGGGCGCACGACGGCGCCCGGTGTGACGGCGGAACGGTCCGTGCGTCACCTCGTGCAGACGGGTGGTGCAGCGGGCAACAGTTGAAGCATCATGGACATGTCAATCGCTGCTCGACGTGTCCCCGCCGATGCGCGCGGGGGTGGTGGAATGCTAGGAGTCCCGGCGCCGAAGGGCAGTGCAGAGCCCGGCCAACAATCGCCTCGTCAGAAGCCCCGTTCTGGCTCGGAGGCAACGGGTGGGGCCACTGGCCTCACATGCGCACCACACGCCTCGCCCGTTACGGCAACCGTGCGGGCGACATCGGATGTGATGGTCCGCCCGGACGCCAGATCCACAGACCGAGGGGCGCGATCGGGGGGCCGGCCGCGATCGGGGGGCCGGGCCGCCAGGTCTCCTGTCGAGCCTTCAGTGGACGTCGTACGTCAGGTGTGTCGCGGTCGACGTCGCCGTCACGCTCCGCTGGGTCAGCGTCAAGGGCGATCCGCCGGTGAAGAGCGGCGTCCCGGCGCCCAGGACGACAGGGGCCAGGTGCAGCATCAGTACGTCGACGAGCCCGGCCTCCAGCGCGGAGCCGATCGTGGCGCCGCCCCCCATCAGGACGACGTCGAGCTCCCTGCCCGAGGCCGCCGACGCCGCCTCGGCACGCTCGCGCGCGACGGCGACGGCGTCCGCCAGGCCGGTGGTGACGAAGGTCCAGTCCAGGCCGCTGAGGCGTACCGCCTCGGGCGGCGCACTCGTCACGACGACGAACGCGGGCTTGCCGACCTCTCCGGCCCCGTAACCGGTCGTGTCGTCCCAGCCGTTCGGCCCGTCGACCACGTCGAAGAGATGGCGGCCGAGAACGACGGCACCGGAGCGGGCCGTCCCTTCCGCCAGGAGCCGTCGGTCGTCGGGGTCGTCGGAGAACGCCCAGGTGTGCAGGGCCTCCCCGCCGGCGCCCAGACCGGTGTCCGGCCCTGGATCCGGTCCGGTGACGAAGCCGTCGAGGGAGACCGAGATGTCGGCGACCACGCGCGTCATGCGGCCACCGTCCCGACCGCCTGGCGATCCGTGCGTTCCCTTCCGCCGTCGCCGATCGGCGACACCCGCGACAGGGGAGGCCGAAGCGCGATCAGCGAGACCGGCGACGCCGGCGAGACGGGCGGCCGAAGCGGTACCAGCGAAACCGGCGGCGCCGGCGCAACGCGTGGAGGCAGCGGCGACACCGGCGGAACCGGCGGCTCGTGAGTCGGCCGTCGACGCGCGATCGGGGCGAAGGCGCCCATCGTGGGGGAGGGGTTCATGCCCCTCCAACGACATCCGGACCGCTGGGACACCCTGCCGGGCATGCTCCGAGGCACACGAGCCGGGACTCCGAGTCGGGTGGCGGGGGTCCCGGTCCCGTGATCGCGGGGCATTGGAGTGGTGCATCGGCGGGGGAGCGGCGTGGTCCCGGTTGCAGCCGGTGCCGCTTCCTATGGTCGGCGGAGGCACGGCAGAGGGCCGGAGCCCGGACGCGGCGGTGAGTCATGGAACGTACGACGGTCGGTCTTCGCGCGGTGGACGCACCGTCTCCCGGGGGGCGCGCGGTGCGCCGGTGGGGCCGCCGGCTGGCGGCGGCGGCCGGACTCCTGGCTCTTTGCGCGCTTCCCGTCGGGGCGGCGGACGCGACCGATGCCGGGTACGGGCGGGGACATGCCGCCGCGCCCCTGTACGTGTCGGACTACGGCAACAACCGGGTGGTCGTCCTGCCCACCGGCGACGGCGACCAGACCACCGTGCCCTTCGAGGGTCTCGTCCGGCCGACCGGCATGGCGTGGGACGTCGCGGGACGCCTCTACGTGTCGGACACCGGCAACAACCGGGTGGTCGTCATGGCGGAGGACGGCAGTGGCCAGTCCGACGTTCCGACCGAGGGGCTCTCGCGTCCTCTGGGGCTCGCCGTCGACGGCGACGGCGACGTGTTCGTCGCCGACAGCTTCAACGACAGGATCGTGAAGGTCGACGCCGCCGGCGGACAGTCGACCGTCCCCACCACCGGTCTGCTGCATCCATGGGGGCTCGCCCTCGACGTCGCCGGAAACCTCTACGTGTCCGATTTCGTGAACGACAGGGTGGTGAGGGTGGCCGCGGACGGGAGCGGCCAGTCCACCGTCCCCACCGTCGGTCTTTCCCAGCCCACCGGACTCGCCCTGAACTCGGCAGGTGACCTATACATCGCTGACAGCGGCAACAACCGAGTGGTGAAGGTGGCGGCCGTCGGAGGGCGTCAGACCACGGTGCACACCGAAGGCCTCAGCGATCCGCTGGGTCTCGCGCTCGACGGCTGCGGCAGCCTGTACATCGCCGACGGCTTCCACAACCGGGTGGTGCGCGTCCGCGAGACGGGTGGTGGCCAGAGCACCGTCCCGACGACCGGCCTCAACACCCCGACGGGTCTCGCGTTCCCGCCCACGAGGCGGTGAGGTGGGGAGGCCCGCGCGACCGTGGAGGTGGGTGACGCGCTCGCCGGGCGGGCACGAAGCGGCGAGGGCGGCCACCCCCTTGTCCTCCGGGGCGCGGCGGCGCGTCGCCATCGGGTGGACGTCTGCGCCGTGCCACCTTCCCTTGCGAGTGCGAGATGCGAGTGCGAGTGAGAACCGTTCCGGCGAGGTGACGGCCGAAGGCTGGGGCCAACTACCTGCCGATGGCGGACGGCGGAGCCCAGGGTGCGCTGGCGATGGGCGACCAGCTGTACGTCGACCAGAGTGCCGGTCACAACGCCCCGGGCAACCTCTGGCGTTACGGGTGGAGCAACGGCGAGCTGGTGTCCGACGGCAGCGCGATCAAGACCGCGACGGGAGCCGAGGACCTCTCCTACGAACGCGGCGCGCAGCGGCTGTGGCCGGTCTCCGAGCACTACGGTCCGGCGGTGAACGCCGAGGCCCTCGAAGACGCGAGTCGGCGAAGTGTCTCGGCCTCGTGTGCGAGCGCGTTCTCTATGCCCACAGCAAGGCACAGCTGGACGCCCCGTAACCCTGATCCGGCCCACCGAACGGCATCGGCCCCCACCGCGCGGATCCCGCACGGCGGGAGCCGATGCCGCTCCCGGCCAGGGCCCGCCCACCGCAACTCTCGAGGCAGCGGCAGGCGGCGCTCGGTCTCCGCAAATCCTGTTAGCGGCCGCGGCGAACACGGTTAGTCTCGCGGAGGCCGTGCGAGAGAACGAGGAGGTGGTATCCGTGAACGCAGTGACGGCATGGGTGCTCCCTTCCGGGGCCGCGGTCGGACGATAGGTCGTCCGGGAGCGCCGTTCACGAGCACTCCCGAAAGGCACGACCGTGCACTTCATTTCTGAGCAACGCCTCGACGACGGTGTCCTCGAGCGCGAGTTCACCCTCGGCGAGATCCCCGGCACCCTGTGGACGCCTGAGTCCGACGCCCCTGTACCGCTGGTCCTGATGGCCCACAACAACGGCCTGCCGAAGGGGCGGCCGCGGCTGGTGGCCCGGGCCCGGCGAACCGCGGCGTGCGGCTACGCGGTGGCCGCCATCGACGCCCCCGGGTGCGGTGACCGGCCCCGTTCCGCCGCCGACGAGCGGGCTCGCGCCGACATCCGCCGGGCCATGCAGGCCGGAGAGCCGGTCGACGAGATCTTCGAGTCCTTCGTCGGCCCGCTGGTGGCCGAGGCGGTCCCGGAATGGCAGACCACCTTGGAGGCGCTCCTCGCGCTGCCCGAGATCGGCGGCCCGGTCGGATACTCCGGGTGGACCGCCGTCGGTATCCGGCTGGCGGTGGTCGAACCACGCATCGCGGCAGCCGGTTTCTTCGCCGGGGGTTACGTGCCCCGCGCCCAGCGCGAGGAGGCCCGGCAGGTCACCGTTCCGCTGCTGTTCCTGCTGCAGTGGGACGACGAGGGGAACCCTCGGCAGCGGGCCCTGGACCTCTTCGACGCCTTCGGCACCAAGGAGAAGACGCTGCACGCGAACATGGGCGGGCACGTCGGCACCCCGTGGTTCGAGGTGGACGACGGGAACAGGTTCTTCGACCGGCACCTGAAGTGAGGCCGGGCCGGCAGGCCGGCAACAGGACGTAGGCGGCGCCGTCCGGGGTGCCGCCCGTCGAGGGCAGGTCTCGACCGTCCTCGACGGGCGGCGCCGGCGGCGCCCCGTCCGCAGGCACCCGCCGGCACCCGTCCCGGCTGTACCGGCCGGCGCCTGTCCGGGGGCGCGGCCGGCACGTGTCCGGGTGGCGCCGACCGGGGGCGTTCCGCGGGTGGGCGGTGGGATTCCCGGCGCGTCTCCGAGCTCCCCCGCCGTCCGGTGTGGCGCGGCGCCCGAGTCATGTCTCCGACTCGCGGGCCCAGGCTGCCGCCCGCGCCTTCGCCCCGGTGGCCATCGCGGGAAGCGGCCGCCAGCGGACCGGGACGTCGCGCATGACGAGGACCGAGTCGAGTTGCGCGCTGCCGGGCGGGAAGCGGTCGGGGTCGTCGAAGTAGCTGGACCGGACGGCGGTGATCCGGCCGGGCTGGATGCGCCAGGCGTCCGTCTCGAGCTGCATGCCGTCCATGGAGCAGCCGGAGCGGGTCGCGGACCAGCCCTTGCTCCCCGTACGGAAGAAGGCGGAGGCCTCGGCGAGGTCGGCGAAGAGCTCGCTGCCCTCCAGGTGCTCGGTCACCTCCGCGGTGACGTCGACCTGCGTGGAGCCGTCACGGGTCGCGTAGGCGACCCGCAGCGTCTCGGGGGTCTCCCGCACCTCGAAGTCGGCGTGGCCGTGTTCGCCGGGGAAGACCCGGCCGCCGGCCCAGCGGTTGACGAGCGATCCGGTGTCGCGGCGCGGGATGTAGACACCGGTCTCGACTCCGTCCGGCCCGTCCCACTCGACGGCGATGCGGTGCGCGGCGTTCTCGCTGCGCAACCCGACGCCGGCGGGGGCCCAGGCGGGTCGAACCGAGCCGAGCCGCAGGAGGCAGATTCCGGCGGCGGCGTACCCCCGCACGATCTGCGGGCGCAGCGAGGAGGGCAGCAGGGGCGCGACGGCTTCGGGCGCGACGCGGTAGTTGACGAGGAGGCGCCGTTCGATGACGGAGGCGAGGCGTGGGGGTCTCATGCGCTCTTCTCCTCCTCTCGGGCCTCGCCGGCCTCTCGGACGTCGCGGGCCTCGCGGCCCGTCTCCGTGCGCCACTTCGTGTGGCGGAGCACGATCTGTTCGGGGCACACCGCACTGAGGAAGCGCCCCACGCTGGTGGCCAGCCGGTCCTCGACGAGGGAGTAGAGGATCCGGTTGCCGTCCCGCCGCTCGGCGACGAGCCCGGCACTCTTGAGCACGCCGAGGTGTCGGGAGATGGACGGGGCGCTGATGGCGAAGCGGCTCGCGATCTCTCCGGCGGCGAGCTCGCCCCCACGGAGGTCTTCGAGGATCTGCCGCCGCGTGGGGTCGGCGAGGGCGCGGAACACGCCGGCGTCGTCGGCTGACTCGGTCATGCCCTGTATTTAACACTTTAGCTAAACAGCTAACAACTCCAACTCCTCGCTGCCGCATGCCCGGCTGCGAGCTGCACACCTGGGCGTGCGGGACACGCGGCGCGCGTCGGTGTGCGTGGCCTGCCGAGTTTTCGTGCCTCGCCTGCAGCCAGGGGGAGCGCACGGCGTGCAGCAGGAGGACCGCCTGGAACGGCAGTTGATGCTGCACGGACCCGTGTACGAGCCTGTTCACCTGCGTGCGCGTGCCGGGACAGTGATCCAGCGGCCCCGGCCCCGGCCCCGGGACTGCTGCGGATCGCCGTGAGCGACGCCGCACGAGACGCGAACCGAGCCGGGGGTTGGGCGCCCGGCCAGGTGCGCCGTCACGCGTCCGGGGCCGCATCCCAGGTCCGCGACCGGCCCCGGTCCGGCCGTTCGCACGAGTTCGGCGAACCCCGCCGGCATCGCGCGTGACAGCGGTTCCAGCGCGGCCGGAGGCGGGACGCGTTCCCCGTAATCGGCGGCGACCGTGTCGTACGACTCGCGCACGGCGGTGCGGAAGGAGGGCTCGGCCATGCGGGCGACCCCAGTACTCCGGCCGTGGATCGTGAGCGTGCAGTCGCTACGGCAGGGGTGCCGCGCAGGGTGCGCAACGCTCACGGTCCATGGGCGAGATCCGTGACCGTTCGCCTGTCCGCTCGACCGCGCGCGTCAGCACCGCACGCGCATCGGCCATGCCGTGGACGGCATCCTCGGCGGTGAAGCATGCACCACCACTGGCCCCACCCCACGTCAACACCGTCGGACCCTCGTCGATTCCGTGACCAGAGGCGCGTCTTCGGCGTCCTGCTGCGAACGGGGACCGAAGGGGTTGTCGATGACGTACCGCCAGCGGCCGTCCGAGCCCCGCCGGGCGACATCGGTGGCTGTCCCCGCGACGTGCACCGCGTCGCCGTCGCGACCGATCCCCTCGATGGTCCACTCCACGATCAGCAGTGCCAGATCACCGTTGCGGTAGACGTGGCGCGGACGGACGGAGATGGGGACTCCCAGGTCCTGGAGGCGGCTGTTGGCGGCCAGCAGGCCGGGGCCGGTCACCAGCGAACCCGGCTGCTCGACCAGCACCGCCGCGTCCTCGTAGACCTCCGCCAACGCGGCGGCGTCGCCGCTGTTGAACCGTTCGGCGAACACCAGGGGCACCTCTTCGGGCCGGTCGGCAAGTTCTCGCATGAGCGACAGACGTCCTTCCGTCACGGGGAGAATGGGGTGCGCCACACGTTAGGAGGCGATCTCGTGACTCACCGAACGGTTGGTCACCCGGCAGGGCTCCCGAACGATCCACACGCGAGCATCGGGGCGCCCACTCCCGCTTGCCCCGTGGAGATCACGCTGGCGGCCCTTCACGGCCGCTGGACGACGTTGGTCGTGCGCGAACTTCTGCGCGGCGACCGCTCCTACAGCGAGCTGCGCCTCGCCCTGCCCACGCTGTCGGACAAGGTGTTGTCCGACCGGCTGGCACAGCTTTGCGAGGCCGGAGCCGTCGAACGCGACCGCCGCCCGGGCTGGCCGCCGCGAGTGCGCTACGCGCTCACGCCACGTGGGCAGCGACTCGGCCCGGTCCTCCAGGCCCTGTGGGACTGGGGAGCAGAGGCCCCCCGTGAGACGGGGGGTTGAGGTCGGCGATGGGGTGGTCCGCTTCGATGACATGCCGGCAAGACAGGAAGACGCGGCCGAGTGGGTGCCGGCGAGCCGCCCCCCGGCGGGAAGGGTCGGGCGGCGCGGCAGAACGACTCGGAGCCGGGCTGGGGCGACAGGCCGGCCATGGCCGCGTGCGCAGGAGGGGCGGCGCGGAAGGTGGTCGCCACGGCCTGCGAGCGGTTGCGGGCGAAGACGACGAGGCGCAGCACCGCGAACCGCGCGAGGCCGGCAAGTGCGGAGGCGGACAGGTGGGCGGCCTGCTCGAGCACCGCACCGGGCTCCGCCATCAGCTGGTGTCGGGGCTGCGTCGCCGGTCGAACGGTCCGGCTGTCCGCCCCCCTTTGCCCACGACCACGCGCCCTGGCCGGCCGTCAGCATCCCGGCGAACCCTTCGGACAGTCGGTGGTGGTACTGCTGACGGTGGGTGCTTCCGGGGAGGAGGTGCTACCCGACTCCCCGTGCTCGAATCCCAGGAGCAGCCCCAGCGCCGCGACCACTCCGACTGCGGCCGAGATCGCGCCCACCACGTCGCCGCGGGCGGGAAGGCCCGACTGGGTGCGCGCGGTGTGCCTGAAGACGGCGATCCCCACGACGCACCCGACGACGAGGACCCCCAGAGCCTCGGGGGTGATCTGCAGAGTCATGCGGGCCTCCCATCAGGACGGGCCCGTCTGTGCAACCGGCCCACGGCGCCGTCTCCCTGCGGAAGCAGGTGGATCAGAGCCTGGTACCACCATCGAGCCGGGCAATCGGCGGGAAGTACGCGAGAAGACATCGCTCGTCAGGGTCTGCCAAGGCATAATCACTCCTGACATCTCCTTACAGCTCCTGACAGTTGAGGCGCTCCTCATGCCGAGACTTCCGATGCCTGATGGCCTGTCCGGGCCGATGAGCGAGCTCATGGTGCGCCTCCATGAGCTGCACGCCTTGGCCGGTTGGCCGAGTACCCGAGAGATGGCGAAGCCCCTGCCCTGCAGCCACTTCACCATCCATCAGATGTTCACGCGGCCCGAGCTGCCCCGGTCGACGGTCTACGCGGACGTGGTCGCCCTGTTGGCGCGGCTCAACCCTTGGGGCGACGAGGACGAGATCTGCGACCGCATGTCCAAGCTGTGGCTTGCCGCCTACCACTACGTCGCACTCGGTCCGGAACCGGTCATCCGCCGGACCTCGAGCGGTCGGCGGAGCACCGACCAGGAGTCGGTCGCACATGCAGCCGACCGCCATGCAGCCGACCGCCATGCAGCCGACCGCCAGGCAGCCGACCGCCCTGCAGCAGGCGCACAGGCAGCAGGCGCACAGGCAGCAGGCGTACGGGCGGCAGGCGCACGGACAACAGACACGCTGGCGGCAAGCGCACACGCGACGAGCGCACGCACGGCCCGTGCACACACCACAAGCGCACACGCGACGAACGCGCAGGCAGTGCCCCGTCAGTCGGACCTACCGGGCCCCGTCCTCTCCCGTGACCTCGCGCAGCGGCATCCGGACCTGCCGTACCTGAACGGTTCCCGCGCCGTCATCGTGGGCGCCGGCCGTTACCGCGACGCGGATCTGACGGACCTCCCGACCGTCGCCCCCGGAGCCGAGGCCCTGCACACCCTCCTGACGACCGATGCCCCGGCGTTCCTGCCGGACGCCACCGTCGCCGTCATGAACGGCACACGGGACGACGTCCTCAGTGCGGTCCACGAGGCCGCGGAGGAAGCCACCGACACCTTTCTGCTCTACTACGCCGGGCATGGTCTCCTGACCTCGTCCGGCGCGCTCACCCTCGCGGCGGCCGACACCGCATACGGTCGCCCCTACAGCGCGATTCCCTACGACGAAGTGCGCACGATGTTTGCCAAGAGCCCGGCCAGGCGCAAGGCCGTGATCCTCGACTGCTGCTTCGCAGGCCGGGCCATGGCCATGGGGACGGCGGCGGAACTCGCCGCGGCGACCGGCACCTACGTGTTGGCGTCGGCATCCGCGGACCGCGCCGCGCTGGCGCCCCCCGACAAGGATCACCCCGTCTTCACGGGCACGCTGATCGACATCCTCGAACGGGGTGTCGAGGGCGGCCCCGCGGTGCTCGACCTGCAGACGGTCTTCGACTCGCTCAGCGAGCGCATGAAGATTCAGGGGTCCCCGCGGCCACAGATGATGGCGCAGGGAAAAGTCCGACTGGCTCTGGGACCGAACCACGCCCTTCACGACTGACGCCGCCCCTCGCGCTCCCGGCGTGGCCGGAAGGCCGTGTCCGTACCCCACGGGGCGCTGCGTCGGCCCACGCGCCCTCGCCGGTTGGCACGCCTCCGGGCCGTACGTGAACACGCGTGGCCGGTTCGTCGCGGTTGAGTTCGCGCAGCAGGTGACCCGGCTGTACCGGGTGGACGTCGAGCTGCCCTCCCGCCGGAGCCGGTCACTGCACCAGGACCGGCGTCAGGGACCGTGACGGGAGTCGATCCGACCGGACCGGGGGCGGATCCGGTGTCAGGGCCGGCCGCGTCGGCGGACCCTGCGCCGACGACATCACGTACCCCTCGTCCGGCGTCTCCGTCGGCGTCGGCGTCCGCTTCCTCCCGGCGGCGGGCAATGTGAACAACGGGTGCAATGTGGCACAGGGACAAGGGAGTTGCCGTGGCGCTGCGATACGTTGACGGCGTGACCGACATCGAATCGCGTATCGACACGTCCCGGCCGCACACCGCCCGGATATGGAACTACTGGACCGGCGGCAAGGACAACTACCCGGTCGACCGGGAGGCCGGCGACCGCATCCGGCAGCTGCATCCCGGGATCGGGGAGTACGCGAAGGCGGACCGGTTGTTCCTGGGGCGGGCGGTGCGGTACCTCGCCGAGCAGGAGGGCATCCGGCAGTTCCTGGACATCGGGACGGGCCTGCCCAGCGCCGACAACACGCACGAGGTCGCCCAGCGCGTCGCCCCGGACGCGCGTGTCGTGTACGTGGACAACGACCCGCTCGTACTGGCGCACGCCCGTGCTCTGCTGGTCGGGACGCCGGAGGGCCGCACCGACTACCTTGACGCCGATCTGCGGGACGTCGACACGATCCTGGCCGCCGCGGCGAAGACGCTCGACCTCGCGCAGCCGGTCGCGCTGATGCTGCTCGGGGTCGTCATCTTCGTCGAGGACGACGAGGAGTCGTACGCGATCGTCCGCCGCCTCCTGGACGCGCTCGCCCCCGGCAGCCACCTCGTCCTGTCCCACACGGTCACCCACCCCGACATGCCCGACGTCGACGCGGCGGTGGCGTTCTGGAACGAGCACGGCACCCCGAAGCTGACGCAGCGCACCCCGGCGGCGATCGCCCGCTACTTCGACGGCCTGGAACTGCTCGAGCCCGGCGTGGTGTCCTGCTCCGCGTGGCGACCGGAGACGCCGACGCCGGACGTCGCGATGTACGCGGGCGTCGGCCGCAAGTAGCGGCGGGCGTGGGCGCGGTCCCCGCGGACCGGGACCGCGCGCGTGACGACGGGCGCCGAGACCGTCAGGAGCCGGGGACGGCTTCGGGCCATGCGAACTCGCCGCGTGCGGAGAGTCGTCAGGCGGCCGGAGACGTGTGCGCTGTCTTGGGGACCAGCATCGATGTCAGTGCTCGTTCCTACGATCACCACATGCCTGATGCCTTCACCGTTCTGTGGACCCATGACACGTGCCGCGCCCTGCGCAAGGGCGGCCGCGTGGGCGAGCGGCCGCCGGTCGCCTACTCGGGGGTCCACCAGTCCCTGCCCGCCTGGTCGGGTGCCCGCGCCGGCGACGAGGTGTACGCGTTGCACGTCAACCGGTGCGAGGTGTTCGTCGTGTCCCGCATGCGCGTGGTCGACAGGGAACGCGGAGACTGCTGCGGCACGGCCCCGCAGACCTGGCCCGACCCGGCGTTCCCGGGCCACGACGACTGGTCGATGCTCGGCGCCGGCGGCTGCGGCGCCGCCGCGGTCCATGTGGCCGCGACACCCGTACGCTTCGACCTGCCGATACCCGGTGATCTGCTGCCTTCACTGACCTGGCGCAACGCCCGTGGCAAGACCCGCGGCCTGAAGTACGTGGTGGACGGACGCCTGGAGCGTTCGATCAGCCTCCAGGGCTTCTACCGGCTCACACCCGGGTCCGCCGACGCGCTGGCCGGTCTCGTCGGCGACGTCCCGTGAGCGGCCGCGGGACGCCCCCGACGGGACATCGCCGGTGGTGAGCGGTGGGCCCGGTCCCGCATGCCGGGCGCCCCGGTGCCGCAGCTGCCGCCCGCTCGTCCTGAGGGTCGCCGGTCAGCGCCGTCCGCGCCTGCGCCGTATCCATATCCCGGCGGCGGCCCCGGTGAGCGAGGCGGCGGCGAGCCCGATCGTGGTCGGGCCGAGGACCCAGCGCTCCTTGTCCTGATCCGTGGGAGCGGAGTGCGACGCGGACGGGCGCCGGGAACCACCGGGAGCCGGTGACTTCTCCTGCATACGGGTGGGCGCAGACGTGGCGGTGGCCCCGTTCGCGGCCGACGAGCTGCCGGACGAGGGGAGCGCTGCGGTGACCGTCAACTGCCCCTCGGCGTGACCGAGTCCGGGGTGACCGACGGCGACGGTCACCTCCCAGACGCCGGCCGGCAGGGTCTCGGCGGTGGTCCAGTCGGTCGGGCGGGCGCCGCGCCGGAGTTTCCAGGGGCCGGCCGTACGGCGGCCGTCCGCGCTGATGGCGTCGACCACCGCGGCGACCTGCTCGTCGACCGGGTCACCGTCGTTCTCCCAGGTCACCTTGGTGAGGACGTGCCCGTCCCGGTGGCCGGTGATGAGCACTTCCAGGGTGTCGCCGTGTGCGGCGGCGGGCTGCGGCAGGGCAAGGCCGAGGACGAGTGCTGCGGTGAGGGCGAGCGCGGGGCGGATGGCGGTGTGCATGGCGGTGCTCCGGTCCGGTGGTGGAGGGAAGTCGCGGGTCTGGGGGCGGGCCGCCGATCGGCGGCCCGCCCGATGGACGAGGCGGTTGCGGCCCGCGGGCGGATCAGCCCGCCCGGCGGACCGTCCAGACCTGCGCCGTTCGTCCGTCGACGCGCTGGAGGTCGAGCAGCCAGGCCCCGTAGTAGGGGCGGTTGCTGACGGTCAGGGCGTAGGCCCCGCTCCGGTCGGCGAGCGTGACCACGCCGTTGGCGGCCGTCATCCGCCACTGCTGGGCCGAGGAGCCGGCCGCGCAGGGCTGCTGGGCCACCCACATGCCGGGCGCGGGTGTGCCGCCGGGCTGCAGGCACTTGCCGGAGGCCGCGGACCGGACACGTACGAGACCGGCGCCCGCGTCGTCGAAGTACCACTGCTGCTGCTCGTACCCGTTGCTCTGGGCGCCGACCAGGACAGTGCCGTCCGCGCTGCGGCCGCCCCACAGCTGGGCGCTGAGCCCGGTGCTGCCGTTGGAGAGCAGATAGCGGGTGTCGGGGGTGGTGGTGCCGCCCGACCCGGCGGTACGGAAGCTCGTCGCGCGGCCCGGCCCGCTGTCGCGGCCCTGGACGTCACGGACGGAGACGGCGACGGTGTGCGACGTGCCCGGCCGCAGGTTGTAGATCCGCAACGCGGTGCCCTGGACCCACGTCAGATGTCTGCCGTCGAGGAGCACCTGGTACCAGGAGGCGTTGCCGACCGGCTGCCAGCTCACCACGACGGAGTCCGCCTGGACCTGACCGACGGTCACGTCCGGACCGGCGCCGGGCCGCGGCCCGGTCGGGGTGGGAGTCGGGGTGGGCGTGGGGCTCGGAGTCGGGTCGGGTCCGGTGCCGCCGCCCTTGGCGCGCATGAGGAACTGGTTGTCGGCGATGTTCCAGTGCGTGGCGAGATAGCTGCCCGGTCGCGGGCTGGTGTGGAAGTAGTCGTCGTGGTTGCAGTCGAGGATGTTCTCCGACGCGCGGTTGGTGCAGACGTCACGCATCTGCGGGTAGTACGGACTGTCCGAGTAGCACATCACGTCCCACTCGTCCGTACAGTGCGCGCCGCGGCTGGTGTTGGGCGCGCTGTTGTTGACCGCGCCGAGGTTGTGGCCGAGTTCGTGGGCCGCGGTGTGCCCACCCCAGCAGCCGCTGTCGGTACGCCCGTACGAGGGGCCGAAGTTGCTCAGGTTGGACTGGCCGGGCCGCTCGTCGCCGGCGAAGGTGCCGATGCCGCAGTACACCTGGGCGTCGGCGAAGATCATGTACTTGCGGTCGCGACGGTCGAGGCCCTTGCCGGCGAGCGCCCGGTTGGTGGCGCTGAACTCGGACAGCGCGGAGTCGGGGAGTTCGATGTTGAGGACGGTGGGCGTGCAGTCCGCTGCCGCCACGTACCGGATGTGCCGGACGCCGCCGGTCTCCTGCGCGCTGGCCGAGTAGATGAGGTCGGCGTCGGCGGCCCACTTGCGGAAGGAGGCGAGGTACTGGGAGTACCGGTCGCGTCCGGGGCCGTGGACGTACACGACCTGGACCCGGTTGCCGGTGCTGCCGTCGCCGTCGCACTGGACGGTCTGGCCGGCGGGCCCGGCGGCGGCGGTCGTGGTGGATCCGGGGGCGGCGGGGGCGGCGGCCGTCGTGGGGCTCGGCGACGCGGCGGCTGCCGCCGTACGCGGGGCCCGCGCATCGACGGCGGGCGCGTCCTGGGCGGGCCCCTGGCTCTTGCGGGGCGCAGGCTGCGCGGCGGACGGCTTGGCCGGATCCGCGGCCGGTGCCACGGACTTGACGGCCGGCGGAGTGTCCTTGTGGATGTCGACGCCCTTCGGCGGGGCGTCGGGGCCGTGGGTGCAGTGGCCGGTGGCGGTGGCGTACACGCCGGCGCAGCGGTCCCCCTCGGGGGCCACCTTGAGCCCGTCGTACACCATGCCCCGGGCCGGCTCGTTGGCCGGCTTCTTCTGGATCGGCTCCGGTTCCTCGTCCCTGGCGGGCGCGGCGGCGGGTACGGCGATGTCGGTGGCGGGGGTCTCGAGGCGGGCGAGCGGCGTCGCGCCCGAGTCCGCGCGACCCGCCTCGTAGGCGATGCCCCCGGCTATGACTGCCGCGAGCGCCATGGCGGTGGTGACACCCGCGAAGCGTCTGCGAGGCCGCGCCCCGCGCGCCTGACTCTCCTTCGGCTTCCTATGTCTAGACATGCACACCTCAACTCTTTGGTCAGAAGACTGGGTGCGCGGAAGCCTGTCAGAACCTCCCGGTGGAGAATTCGGACAAAGGGGAGAGCGTTGAAAGAATCCATTCCGTTACCTACGCCACCGTATCTGATGAACACTCAATTTCCTTTAAAATAAGGGGAGTTACACGCGTCGCCGCGCCTTGGTCCAGGCCTTTCCGGCGATCCTGTTATGCAATCGAAATAAACGCCGACAACTATTGACGTGAATTCAGTAAAGGATTCACCTAATTTCTCACCTCGCGAATCCCCCCGATCACCACCCGTGAGCGCACCCCCAACTCGCCCGGTCCGCAAGGCCCGTGACCCTCCTGGCCGCCGCCCGGTCGGCGCGCGTGGGTACGCGACCGACAGTGCGGTGGGATGATCCAGTCCTCCGGTGTGCCTGGCGACGCCACAGGTGACCGAACGCCGTGACGGACAAGAAGGACGAAGGATCGATGACGCTGAACGTGGGCCGACGGGTGCGGCTGGCGGCGGATCTCCGGCTGGCCGGGTCGGTGACTCCGGCCGCGGAGCCCCCTGCGGAGACGGAGGCCTTCGCCGCCTCTCTGGCCCTGGCCGCGGGCACCGAGGGCACGGTCGAGCGCGTGGACGAGCACCAGCGGCAGCAGAGTCACGAAGTCCGTGAGTACCTGCGCCTCGCGTCGCTGCTCGGCGACTTCGGCCACCAGATGCCGCCGGCGAGCAGAAAGCAACTGGAGGAGCAGGTAGCGGCCTTGGAGGAGCACTGGATCGCCTACGAGCGCGGGAGGAGTCGCGTCACGGTCCGGGTCCGGCTCGACAACGGATTCGTCCTCGACGACGCGCCCGCGGGCGCTTTCGTCTCCGCCTGACCAGGCGCCGGGGCCTCGCTCGCCGCTCGTCGGCCCGTCGGTCGAGTCGCCGCACATCATGGCCGGCCCCGCGGCCCTCCAGCCGGCCCCGCAGCCCCACGGCTCCGCCCGTCGCCGAGGCGGGTGCCCTCCGCGTCGCCCGGGCGGTGAGCCCCGGCCCCGGCCCTCGCCCGGACGGCCTACGCCGCCACACGCCTCGCGGCGCGGCAGCCGTACGGCGCCGGGGACCCGTCCGTTCGCCGACGTGATGTCCTACGCAGACCTCGGCGGCCCGCTCCCTCGCACGCGCTGCCCGACGGCGTGGCAGGCCGCCGGGTCCGCACTCCTCCGCGGACGGGGCGCCCCGGCACGCGGGTCACTGCGCGTGCCGGGGACGCGTGATGCGGATAGCGTCGGCCGAGGTTACGGATGCCGCTCCCGACGAAGAGAAGGAAGGCGGTCGCAGTGTCCCGCAATCGCCGCTTGATCCTGAGCCCGCCGTCCAAAGTGTGGGGCCTGCTGTGCGACGGCCATCGTTACGGGGAGTGGGTGTCGGGAACGCAGCAGGTCATCGCCGTCGATCCGCAGTGGCCCGAGGTCGGCGCCCGGCTCCGGGTCCGCGTCGGTGCCGGTCCGCTCACTCTCGATGACACCTGTGTCGTACGCATCTGCGAGCCCGAGCGCCGTCTGGAGCTGGAAGCGAAGGCGGATCCCTTCGGCGCTGCCCGCATCGCCATGAACCTGATCCCCTGGGGGGAGCACACGCTCTTCCTCCTCGAGTGGCATCCCCTGCGCGGCCCCGGCACCCGCATGCACGGGCTCCCCGTCGACTACCTCGTCTCCATCCGCAACGGCATGATGCTGACGAAGCTCGCCAGGATCGCCGTCCGCGAGCGGCACGGCAGCCCCGCCGGAGTCCCTCCGGGGACCGTCGGCCGCTGAGGCGGTCGTGCCTCTTGCGACCTGCCGCTCACCGACCGGAACGGACGGCAGCCGCCCTCCGTCGTGTCCGACCCGCGATCCGGCCGAGGCAGGGAGAGGATGGGGACATGAGCACCCCTGAAGAGAACGAGCACACACAGGTCGACGACGAGACCCGGGAGCGGTCGGCGGAGCAGCGGAACATCTCTGCTCCCACGCCCAAGGACGTGCGCGCCAAGGCGCAGGACGACGACGATCAGGACGATGACGGGAGCGAGTCGCCGTAGGCCGACGGGCTGACCCGCAGGCCGACGGCCTGACCCCCGCCGGGCCCGCCGCGAACCGAGCGGTGGGGGTGGCCCGTGCGGCCGCGCCCGCCGAGCTCGGTGCCCGGCTGCGCCGGTCGGGCGGCCGGGTCTTCGCGTAGCCCCGGTCGGACTGCGCGTCGCTCCGGCCGGGCCGCTCGGGGGTCTGCGCGTGCTTCCGTAGGGCGGCCCGGCCCGCGCCTGCGTCAGTCGGGCGGCTCCGGCGGACGCGGCTTTCCGGGATCCGGTGTGGCTGGTTCGGGGCCGGGCCCCGTCGGACGGGGCGGCTCCGGCGGCGGGGTGGGCCTGCCCGGCGGCGCCGGCGGATCCGGCGGCACGGGGGGCTCGGCCGGCTCCGGCGGGCCGGAGGGCTCGGAACGCTGCGGTGGGCCCGGCGGCCGGGGCGGTTCGGCCTGCGGCACACGGGCGGTGTCGAGGTCTTGCGGCACGGGGGCGGTGTTCATGGGGCGGAGCTCCTTTCGGTCTGGTGGCGGCGTCCCCTCTTTCCGCGAGTGACCCGTATCGGCGGATTCATTCGACGGGCCGCGCCGTCTCCGCCCGGGACCGCGCCGATGCCTCCCGCCCGCGCGGACGTGCGGGGCGTCTTCGCCCCTGATTCCTCCTTGATTCCCCCTGCTGATTCCCCCTGCGCCTGTGCCCTTCGGTCCCTGACCCCTGACCCTTGAGCCCTCACCCGCGCCCCCCAGGGGCGGGTCGCGCGACCGGAGCGGCAGGGGAGCGGCACCGCCCAGGTCGAGGCCCACCGGTATGTCTGTCGCGGCCGTTTCTGGGTAGTCGCCCGTCCGAACACCGCTACGGCGGGACGGAGGCCAGGAGATGGGCAGGCACACCGGCGGCCGAGGATCCCAGAACGCGGGGCACGGCAGGCGTCGGCTCACGGACGAGGAGTTCAGCGCGCTGATGAAGGAGGCCCGCGCCGAGGCGAGCGGCCAGTTCATGGGCCACCCACCCACGGGGGAGCCGGACTTCTCCCTGCGCACCCAGCACGCCGAGTTCGGGGCGGCCGCCCACTGACAGGCCGCTTCGCTCCGGGCGCGGACCGCACGGAGCGCGTAGCGCGTAGCGGATGCGGGCGCCCACGCCGGGCGCCCTTGGCGAGAGGCAGCAGTCGAGAGCCAGCAGACGAGAGCCAGGGGCAACGCGGCACGGTGCGCGCACCGTGCCGTTCGGGCCGTCTCGGCCAGGGCGGCACCCTGCGCGCAGACCGTCCTCGGGAAGACGGGGACGCTCGGCCTGGAGCTGGAGCTGGAGCTGGAGCTGGAGCTGGGTTTGGGCCCTCGCGCCGGGGCCAGGCGTACGGGAGTCGAATACGCCGTCCGCCCGCGCCGCCGACCCGGCGGCGGCCCTGAGGGAGGGCTCGGGCGGCGGACTGGGAGGCAGTCGTGGACGACGCGTCGGTGGACCGGATCGCGCAGCCGTGGGGAGCCCGCGTGCCGTACGGCCGGCACACGCCGTGGCCGGCCCGGTCGGACACGTACCTCACCGGCGACGTCGAGCCGGACAGGGTGCAGCGGTGGGTGCAGGCCGCGTCGATCCTGCACTCGGACGGTGACGCGATGGACATCGCCGTCGTCGACGGGCGCATGGTCGGCGTGCGCGGGCGGGCGGTGGACCGGGTCAACCGCGGGCGGCTGGGACCGAAGGACCTCTTCGGATGGCAGGCGAACGCGTCTCCCGACCGGCTGACGCGCCCGCTGGTCCGAGAGGACGGACAGCTGGTGGAGACCGACTGGGACACGGCCATGCAGCGGGTCGTCTCGCGCTCCCGGGAGCTCCTCGACGACCGGGGGCCCGGTTCGATCGGCTTCTACACCTCCGGTCAGCTGTTCCTGGAGGAGTACTACACGCTCGCGGTACTGGCACGCGCGGGGATCGGCACGAACCATCTCGACGGGAACACCCGTCTGTGCACGGCCACCGCGGCCGAGGCACTCAAGCAGTCCTTCGGCTGCGACGGGCAGCCGGGCAGCTTCGACGACATCGACCATGCCGACGTGATCGCGCTGTTCGGACACAACATCGCCGAGACGCAGCCCGTCCAGTGGATGCGGATCCTCGACCGGCTGGAGGGCGCCGATCCGCCGCGCCTGCTCTGCGTGGATCCCCGGCCCACCCCGGTGGCCCGCAGGGCGAGCGTGCACCTCGCCCCGCGGCTGGGCACCAATCTGGCGCTGCTCAATGCGCTCCTTCACGAGATCATCCGCACGGACCGCGTCGACCACGCCTACGTCCAGGCGCACACGGTCGGCTTCGAAGAGCTCGCCGAGCACCTGCGCGACTGCACACCGCGGTGGGCGGCCGACATCTGCGGCATCCCGGCCGGCCGCATCGCCGAGGCTGCCGAGCTGCTGGGCGGCGCCGAGCGGCTGCTGTCGACCGTCCTGCAGGGCGTCTACCAGTCCCACCAGGCGACCGCCGCCGCTGTGCAGGTCAACAACCTGCACCTCCTGCGGGGCATGCTGGGGCGGCCGGGGGCGGGTGTGCTGCAGATGAACGGACAGCCCACCGCGCAGAACACCCGCGAGTGCGGAGCCAACGGCGACCTGCCGGGCTTTCGGAACTGGCAGAACGACGCGCACGTCGCCGACCTCGCCGAGGTGTGGAACGTCGAGCCCGCCACCATTCCGCACCATGCGCCGCCCACGCACGCCATGCAGATGTTCCGCTACGCCGAGCAGGGCTCCATCGCGATGCTCTGGATCTCCGGCACCAACCCGGCCGTGTCCCTGCCGGAGCTGTCCCGCATCCGCTCGATCCTCGGGCGGGAGCGGCTCTTCGTCGTCGTGCAGGACCTGTTCCTGACCGAGACGGCACAGCTGGCCGACGTGGTGCTGCCGGCCGCGACGTGGGGGGAGAAGACCGGCACGTTCACCAACGCCGACCGTACCGTGCACCTCTGTGACAAGGCGGTCGAGCCTCCCGGTCGGGCGAAGCCCGATCTGGAGATCTTCCTCGACTACGCGCGGCGGATGGGCTTCCGTGACAAGGACGGCGGGCCGCTGATCACCTGGAGCGACCCCGAGTCGGCCTTCGAAGCGTGGAAACGGTGCAGCGCCGGCCGCCCGTGCGACTACACCGGTCTGACGTACCGGATGCTGCGGGGCGGCAGCGGCATCCAGTGGCCCGTCGACGAGACGGCGCCCGGAGGCACCGAGCGCCTCTACACCACAGGCATCAGCTGGGCGTCCCCCGACCTGTGCGAGGAGTACGGCAAGGACCTGGTGACCGGGGCCGCCGACGGCGCGGTGGAGTACCGGTCGTTCAACCCGGACGGCAAGGGCATGCTCAAACCGGCCGCCTATCTGGCCCCGCACGAGCTGCCGGACGAGGAGTACCCGTTCCAGTTGAGCACGGGCCGGACCCTCTACCACTTCCACACCCGCACGAAGACCGGCCGCGTCCCCCAACTCGACGCGGCAGCCCCGGACGTATGGGTCGAGATCTCCGCGGACGACGCGGCGCGGCTGGACCTCGGCGAAGGCGACCTCGTCGACGTCTCCACCCGCCGCGGCACCCTGCGGGGACGGTTGCGCGTCACCGGCCTGCGGCCCGGTGTGCTCTTCGTCCCCTTCCACTACGGGTACTGGGACACACCCGCGGGCTTCCGGCCCGACGCCACCTCGCCCGGCCGGGCGGCGAACGAGACGACGATCACCGACTGGGACCCCGCCTCCAAACAGCCGCTGTTCAAGACGGCCGCCGCGGCCCTCGCCCTCGTCGCGCGCGGCGACGGCACACCCAGCCCGGCACCCACGACCGCGGCCTCCGCCCCCGTGAACGGGAACGTACGGGATACCGCCGGCGGCCCGTCCGCCCGGGCGACCCAGGCGCGGCACCCCGCGTGGAACCCCCAGGGAGGCGACCGGTGAACGGCGTCGAACTCCTCCTGCGCGCGCTGCATCGGGGCGAGCAGGCTCTTGCCGAGGAACTCACCGCAGCGGCGGAGCACCACCGCGCCGAGCACGAGATCCACCACGTCGCCACCGATCTGGCCGCCTGGTCCCACGAACACGTCCAGCGCCTGACCCGTACGGCCGCCGAGCGCGGGCTCGACCTGGCGGGCGTCCCGGCCGGCGCCCCCGGCAACATCCTGGGCGCCGACCCGATGAGCACACCGGAGGCAGGCGGACCTTCGCCGGAGTCCCCTCTGATGCTCCTGCGCGACCTTAGGAACCTGCACCTCAGGGCGGTCTCCAACTCGCTGCACTGGGAGATGCTCGCCCAGGCCGCCCAGGCATCGAAGGACGCCGCACTGCTCTCCCTCGCCTCCGACTGCCATCCGCGGACGCTGCGGCAGATGCGCTGGACCAACACCCTGCTCAAAACCCTGTCGGCGCAGGCGATCACGAGCATGTGAAGCGGCGTGCGTCCTGCGTGCCCAGCGGTTCCCGCCGCTCCCGTGACGTGAGCACCGCCCTGCGCGGGGGGAGCGGGCCGGGCCCCCGTCCCCAAAGATCACCCGCTGTTAACGGCTGCGTTCCGGTGCCTTCGGCAAGTCCGTCTAGCGTCCCAGGTGTTCATATTCCTACCAAGGAGTAACATGGGCGCTTTCGCCGTCGGCACCACCCTGACCGCACTTGCCACCGCATTCACCCTGACCACCGGCCCCGTGGCCCCGGTGACCGTCACAGCCACCGTCGAGACCCCCGCGGTCCACGACGACGAGGCGGGAGCCAACGCCGACGCCGACGACCCGGCGGTGTGGGTCGACCCCAGGAATCCCGGCCGCAGCATCGTCGTCAGCACGTTGAAGGAGGCGGGCCTCGACGTCTACGGACTCGACGGCCGACGCCTCCAGCACATCGCGGCGCCGCAGGCCCCGAGCGAGGACGCCAAGCCCGGCCGCTTCAACAACGTCGACATCGTCTACGGCTTCGTCCTGGGTGGCCGCAAGACGGACCTGGCCCTCGTCAGCGACCGGGGCCGTGACCGCGTCCGCGCGTACGCCATCGACCCGGCCGCCGTGGCCGCGGGCAGGCCGCCGTTGAAGGACGTGACGGCCGCCGACGCGGCACCGGTCTTCGCCGCCGACGAGAGCGAGGTGGAAGGCCAGCGCACCTCCTACGGCCTGACCGCCTTCAGCGACGACGACGACGCCTACGTGGTCGTGTCGCAGCGCGAGGAGACCCGCCTGCGACTGCTGCAGCTGGAGGACCGCGGCGGACGCGTCGGCTACCGGACCGAGGACACGCTCGACCTGCCCGACACCTTCACCCTGCCCAACGGCACGGCGTGGACCCCCTGCGCGGACCCCGGCGAACGTCCCCAGGTCGAGGGCATGGCCGTCGACCTCGAGGACCACGTCCTGTACGCCGCCCAGGAGCGCGTGGGCCTGTGGCGCATCAACCTGGACGACGAGGAGTTCGAACGCCCGCAACTGCTGGACCGCGTCCGCGAGTACGGCACGCCGTGGACGTACGACGCGGCCGAGGAGGAGTGCGTCCTCGACACGGCCGGCGACCCCGGCTTCGGCGGCGAGCACCTGCGTGCCGACGCCGAGGGCGTCACCGTCTACCACGCCGGGAACGGCGCCGGGTACGTCCTCGCCTCCAGCCAGGGCGACAACACGTTCGCCGTCTACGAACGCGGCGGCGACAACGACTACGTCGGCTCCTTCGGCATCGGCGACGGCGCGGTCGACGGCGTCCAGCACTCCGACGGCTCCACCGTGGTCAACGTCCCCCTGGGCCGGAACTTCCCCCAGGGCATGCTGATCACCCACGACGGCGAAGCCACCCCCGTCGACGGCGACCGGGCCGGCACCAACTTCAAGTTCGTCCGCTGGGACGCCGTCGCCCGCGCCTTCCGCGAGCCGCTGACGATCGACACCACGTCCTTCGACCCCCGCGACGCGGACTGACCGTCCGCGCCCCGTCCGACCGACGCCGAGCGCCGCGTTCGTCGAGGGTTCCCGTGTGCCGTGCCCAGTGCGCCGAGCGCGCCGCACCCAGGGGTCGGCCACCGCCGGCCGGGCAGCCCGATGCCCGGCCGGCGACCGACCGCCTGCGGTCGGTCGGCTACGGTCGGAGTCCTGCCCGACCGGGGTCGGCGTCCGTCGGGGGTTTCCCCGCACGGGCCGCCGCACCCCCCTACCCATGTCGTCGCCGTGCGCGGCCGAATCGAGAAGCTCGCATGTCCTCCACCCACATCGCCTGGCTCATCGCGCTGGCCTTCACCCCGACGGGAGCCGTCCTCGCCACGGCGGCCCATGGCAGGATCCGGGAGATCCGACGGCTGATCCGGACGGGGGAGCGGGCTCAGGGCGTGGTGATCCGCCTCGAGCCGACGCAGCTGGAGGGACCCGGCTCGGAAAGCACGATCACCGTCCGCCGTTCCGGGACCACCGCCTACTACCCGGTCATAGCGTGGACCACGGTCGACGGTCAGGCGATGGAGACCAGGACGCACGTCGCTCGTCCCCTGAACAGGACGCTCTCGCTCGGCGCCCGGGTCGACGTGCGCTACGACGCGGCGAAGCCGTCGCGCTGGACGCTACCGGCCGAGAAGCCCGGCGTGTGGTGGCTCTTCGTGGGGCTCGGCGGCCTCTGCGTGGCGATCGGGACGGCGTTCGTCGTCGTGGCGCTGTCGTACGGGCCTTGAACACGGACGGGGCCGGCTCCTTCGCGGGGCGAGCGCCCGACGGCGCGGCCGCGACGCACGCCCTCGACGCGGCGTGTGCCGTTCCGGCTCCACGTCTCAGTGAGCCGGAACGGTGCGACGAGGCCGGACCGCGGCAGCCGGACCGGTGGGCCGGTCGCGCATCCCGGAGTCCGGCCGGTCGCCTCAGCCGCGCGCGTGCCGGGTGTCAGGCCGCGCGGCGGCGCCTGAGGGCGTAGAAGGTGATGCCGCCGAGCAGGAGGACCCCGGCGCCCACACCCGCCGGCAGCGCGAGACCGCCCAGAGGCGACTCGTCGTCCTTCGCGGCGGAGGCTGTGCCGCCGCCGCCCCCGCCCCGTTCGCCGTTGCCGTTCGCACCGGACGGCGAGCGGCCCTGGGCGGCGTCGTCACCGAAGAAGAACACCGGGCTGTTCCCGGACCTCGGTGTGCCGGAGACGTCCACCGTCAGTGAGATCGGTACGACGACGCCCTTCGCCTCGTCGCCCGGCTCGGCGACCTGCGCCTGGATGTAGTACGTGCCGGGCACGTCGTACCCGTTCGAGTCGGGGCTCTTCGCGTCGTCCGGCGCGGTGATCTCCCAGGGCCCGCAGACCCGCTCGATGTGCCCGGTCCTGCCCGAGAGGAGCTCGGTCAGGTCGTGGTCCTCGTTGCACAGCGTCGACGAGCGCTGGGCGTTGTAGACGGTGACACCCCACCCGGCGGTGGCGGAGGACGGGAAGTCGGCCGGAATGTCCACGCCGGCCCTGACCGTCAGTTTCTGGCCGGCCTTCAGCTCCACCCGCCAGAAAGGGGCCTCACCGACGGCGATGGACTGCCGGTGGGTGCCCGGCCCGATCGGGGTGGCGCTGTTGAAGGAGAAGCCGCCCTCGGCGTCCGCCCCGGTGCGGGGCTCAGGAGCCCGCGGGCCGGACTCCTGGGTCGTCTTGTCGGCGATGCCGACGAGGAGCTCGACGGGCAACGGCCCGTCGCCGGACCTGGTCACGTCGTTCTCGACCATGATGCAGCCGACGTCGTTCGGCGCGCGCTTCTCGTTGCCGGCTCCGGGCTTGCTGCGGCCTCCGGCGGAGATGATGTTCGCCCAGCCCGTCGACTGGGCGAACTCCCGCAGCCACGCGCGGGGTTCGCCGTCTCCCGGAGGGCCGGCGGCGACGGTGATGTGGGACCCGCGCCCGTACCCCTCCTCGGCGACGGCGGTGGCGCTCACCTGCAGCCGCTGGTCCGGCCGCTTCTTGACCTTGTAGTAGAGGTCTTTCCCCCCGGTGAACTCGTCCAGGTACTGGCCGGGAGTGACCAGCGGTGCGTCCTGGCAACCATTCCGGGAGCCTTTGAGCGGCGTTCCGGTGGCCTGGTAGGTGCGCCACGCCTTGCGGAACAGGGTGCTCAGATTCGCGGTGAGCGAGTCGGCGTCGCCCGCGTCCGCGTACGACCCGCCGGTCACGTCGGCGATGCACTTCAGCTGCGCCCGTGCCGCGGAGGGCGTGCGGAAGCCGACCACGTCCACGGCGAGCCCGATGCCCTGCGCCTTGAGCTCGCGGGCCACCTCGCACGGGGGCGGCGGCGCACAGGTGTCGTCACCGTCCGAGATCAGGACGATGTGGCGCTCGCCGCTCGTGCCGAGGTCCTTGGCTGCTTCGCGGAGCGAGACGCCGATCGGTGTGAACCCGAGCGCCTTGAACGCCGCGACCCGCTGCTGGGCGTCCGCCCGTGCCGGCCGGTCCATCGGCGTGACCGGCAGGACCTGCTGCGTGTCGGCGCAGCCTTGCTTCTTGTCCTGTCCGGGATAGGTGGCGCCGTACACGCGCAGTCCCAGGGGGGCCTGCTCGGGGGCGGTGTCGATGATGCGGGTGACCGCCTGCTTGGCGGCGGCCAGGCGGGTCTGGCCACCGGCGTCGTTCTCGTTCATCGACCCGGACAGGTCGAGGACCAGATCGATCCGGGCGGGCGCCGGAGCCCCGGGTGCCGCGCGTGCCGCGGGTGCTGCGGAGGTGGCGCTCGCGGTCGCCGCCGGTGCCAGGAACGCACCGAGCACCAGCACGGATGCGACGGCGAGTACGCGTGGTCGGCGCGGTCTCGGATTCATGAAGGTGACCTCCCAGGAGTTCGTCCGTGCGGCGGAGCGGACGTCGTGCCGACCGGACTCTCGGACTCTTGCCCCTGCGGGATTCGGTCGGCCCGAACTGCTGTGCCGTGCAAGGGCTTTACCTCACACCCGAATCAAGGGACGATGCGCACCTGCGAACGGTTCCGCGTGCGCACCGGATGTCATGGATCTGGTGTCTCAAGGTGGATGGGAGGGAGGGGCGTGCCGATCGCAAATCCCGATACCTGCGGCAGACCGCCGACGGCAGCCCACGGCAGCCGACGGCGGCGGCTTGAAGGGCCCACCCATGAGGGCACCACGGGGGCCGCCGAGGAGCGTCTGGGGCCACCGCCCCTGACCCGGCTGCCTCGCTGACGGCGGGGAACGTGGGCTGCTGCGGGACCGTCAGTCGCCCTGAGGGTTCGGCACGCGTGCCGCCCCGGCCTTCCTGCCCCTCCGTCGAGTCCGTGGACGCCTGCCCGTCGGCTCCGTCGACAGCTGGAACGTGACCGCCACGCGGGCGCCGCCCAGGGGGCCGCGGGTGATGTGGACGGTGCCCCGGGCGGCGAGGGCCGCGCGGCGGGCGATGTCGAGGCCCAGCCCGGTGGAGCCGGTACTGCCGCCGCGGGCCAGGGCGCCGTCCGGGTCGGTGATCCCGGGGCCGGCGTCGTGGACGGCCAGCTCCACGGTGTGCGCGGTGCGGTTCACGCAGATCTCCAGGGCGGCGCCCCAGGGGGTGTAGCGGAAGACGTTGCCCACGAGTGCGTCCACGACGGCCGTGACGTCCGATTCCGGCAGGCAGACGGGGGTCGTCTCGTCGGTGATCTGAAGCTCGCAGGGGCGCGCCTGCTGGCCCGCGAGCACGGCCCAGAAGGCCGCGCGCCGACGGACGACGTCGGCGACCTCGCAGCGTTCCCCGCCGAGCGCATCTCCGTCGGGGGAGTCCTCCCCCCGGAGCACCCGGCCCATCGGGCCGACGGCCAGCGGCGTGCGGGCCTCGGCGATGATCGCGTTGAGCTCCTTCTCCAGCTCGGCGACGGCCGCCTGGATGCGCCCGGTGTCGGCGCTCGGCGCGATCCGCTCGACGGCGAGGTGCAGCGCGGTCAGCGGGGTGCGCAGCCGGTGGGACAGGTCGGCGACCAGCTCCCGTTCCACCGCGAGCAGATCCGTCATCCGGTCGGCCATGGTGTTGAAGGCCGTGCCCGCCTCCTTGAGTTCCGGTGGTCCCTTGGGTTGTAC
Source organism: Streptomyces sp. NPDC051921 (assembly GCF_040680975.1). Taxonomy (NCBI): domain Bacteria; kingdom Bacillati; phylum Actinomycetota; class Actinomycetes; order Kitasatosporales; family Streptomycetaceae; genus Streptomyces; species Streptomyces sp. NPDC051921. Next base: position 100,719 of record NZ_JBFAXU010000006.1, on the reverse strand, counting down.
GCGGGTGTCGAGGTTGCCCGTGCCGAGTCGGCGCGACGCCTCGGCCAGTCGCTTCGCGGCGGTGACGACGGCGGAGCCGAGGCGGTCGGCGACGAGGACGGAGCCGCCGAGCAGCAGGACGGCCAAGCCGGCCATGACGCTCCACGAAAGAGCGACGCCGCGGGTCAGGTCGTCGTCGGGCACGAAGTTCTCCACCACGGCGACCCGGTCCTGGGGCAGGATCACCGGCTGCAGGTAGATCCAACCACCGGGCACGTCCCGCGAGATCGACTCGCGTTCGACCTCGGCGCGGCCCAGCAGCTCCGGCGGCGCGTGCCCCGCACCGCCGACCGTGCTGTGGTCCGGCAGATGGATGACCATGTGCTCGGCCGCGCGCAGCCCCGCGCCCGCTTCGCGCAGTTCGGCCGCGTCCGTGGTGAGCGCCAGGATCGGCGCCATCGCCGCGGCGCTCTGCTCGGCCGCCGTGATGCTCTGCTCGCGGGCGAGCGACATCACCAACAGTCCCAGCGGAATCAGGAACGACAGCGCCACCATCGAGGTGACCGCCAGGGCCACCCCCGCCAGGGAGCGCCTCACCGCGGGGCCCCGCACTCGTCATGGGGTCTTCGGGGCCCTCGGTTCACGGGTGCAGCGCTCCAACGGGTAGCCGCGCGTCAAGCGGTACGGGCAGGGTTCGGGGTCCGGGACGAAGGTCGCCGCGGGCGGGCGCCGGAAGGACTCCGGCGCGACGCCCGTCACGAGGGCGGCCGGCGTCACCGGGCCTCGTGATCCGCGACGACGGGCCGTCAGACGGCGTCGAACGACAGGCCGTCCTGGCCCGTGTGCAGGGCCACGGCCCGGTCGGCCACGGGGATCGTACACCCCTCGGTCGAACTGCAGCTCGCATAGCCGACCAGCACCTTCGCCCCGCCCGGAGCGGTCGCCCGGATCGGCAGCGTGACCGTGACGGGGCCGTCGGGATAGACGGGCACGGCACTGCGTACCCCGGGCACCTTGATGGTCTTGACGGGCTTGTCCACCGTCATCCCGCCCGCGGCGGTGACCGATCCCGTCGGACGGACCTGGGTGGGCCGCCCCACCCCCTCGACGCCCTCCGCGGGAAGCGCGGTGCTGTAGAGGTGGAAGCCGGTGTCGTCCGGGGTGAAGGTGGCGACCAGGGTGCCCGCCGAGGACTTCCAGTCCGCCACGCTCAGCCGGACGGTGACCCCGTTCTCGTGGAACTCCGTCATCGCGGCGGGATGCCGCGGCGCGGACTCCCGTCCGCACCCGGTCGACGAGGAGGCCGCCAGCAGGGCGACCGCCAGCCAGGCGAGGCGCGTGCGTGCGGCGCGGGGGAGGCGGGGAGCCGGGTGTCCAGGAGTCATCTGCCGTGTCATGTCGTCGTTCTTCGTCTTTCTTCCGTTCAAGGATGGTTTCGCTGCTGCTCCCGGCCGGCCACGTGCCGTGGGGGAGTGCCATCTGCTGACGCCTGACGCCTGACGCCTGACGCCTGACGCCTGACGCCTGACGCCGCTCACAGAACCGCGGTCGTTCCCTCCAGCCGTATCTGCAACGCGTACACGAGGTCCGTCCACAGGCCGGTGACCAGCAGGACGCCGACGAGGACCAAGAGCGCGCCCCCGGCCCGCATGACGGTCCGGTGGTGGCTCTTGACCCAGCGGAAGGCGCGCAGGGCCCGCTGGAAGGCGAGCGCGGTGACCAGGAACGGCGCCCCGAGCCCGACGCAGTAGCAGACCATCAGCAGGGCGCCGCGCCCGGCGCTCGCCTCGTTCCAGGCCAGCGCCTGCACGGCGGCCAGGGTCGGTCCTATGCACGGGGTCCAGCCCACGCCGAACACGATGCCCAGCAGGGGGGCGCCCGCCAGGCCGAAGGCGGGGCGGCGCCGGCTGCGCAGCTCGCGCTGGGTGAAGCCGGGCAGCCAGCCCGCGAAGGCGAGGCCCATGACGACGGTGAACAGGCCGAGGACCAGCGTGACGGTGTCCTGGTAGGCGAGCAGGTTGCGTCCGACGAACCCGAACAGGGCACCGCCGGACACTAGGACGCTGCTGAAACCGAGGACGAACAGCGCTGCACCGGCGACCATCCGGCCCCGCCTGCCGCCGTCCGCCCCGGCGAGATCGGACACGGACAGGCTGGTGACGTAGCTCAGGTAGCCCGGTACGAGCGGCAGGACGCACGGGGAGAGGAAGGACACCAGGCCGGCGGCCACGGCCACCGGCACGGCGAGCAGCAGGGTGCCCGACACCGCGCCGGCGTCCAGGCCGGAGGCGAGCGCGATCCCCGTGGGGCCGGTCATGCGCCCTCCTCGGCGACGCGGTTCACCAGGGGCTCCAGCTGCGCGCGGGTGACGGGTCCGGAGACGGCGACGGCGATCCTGCCCTGCCGGTCGATGACGAGGGTGGAGGGGATGGCCTGCGGGTTGAGCAGCGCCGGCGGGAAGGCCAGGAGCAGCTTCGCGTCGGGGTCGTGGATGCTCGGGTACCGCAGCCCGTACGTCTTCTCGAACTGCCGGGCGGGCCCGGTCGAGCGGTCGCGGACGTTGACGCCCAGGAGCTGCACCCCGCGCGGCTCCGTGGCGGCCCGCAGCGCCTCCAGATCACGGGCCTCGGCGCGGCAGGGCGCGCACCAGGAGCCCCACACGTTGAGGACGACGACCTTGCCGCGGTAGGAGCGCAGTCCGGCGTCCCGGCCGGCGAGATCCCGGCCGGCGGTGTCGGGCGCCGGGCGGCGGTCCGCCACGGGCAGGACCTTCGCCGTCGAGGCGGTGCCGGCCCCGGACGCTCCGGCGTCGGCGCCGTCCGGTCCGGCCGCGGTGGCACCCCCGCAGCCGGTTGCGGCGAGGGCGAGGAGCAGCAGGGTGACCGCCGTCGGTGCGCCGCGTCCGCGACGGCGGGCCGTCATCAGGCCCACTTCCGGAGGAACGCGCTCAGGCCGGCGTCGGTCAGGTCCGGGTTGCCGGTCGAGTGCGTCTCGGTCACGACCTTGCCGCTGCCGTCGAGGACCACCAGGACGGGCATCTTGTACGCGCCCTCGCCGGAGCAGTAGCTGCGCAGCAGGTCGAAGGCGGCGGAGTCCTGGCTGCCGATGTCGACCTTGACGACGTGGTACGAGGCGTCGAGGAGTGCGCCGACGCCGCTCGTCGCGAAGACCTTGTCGGCGGCCCTGCAGTTGCCGCACCAGTTGGCGCCGAAGTCGATCAGCACCTTCTTGCCGTCGGCCTTGGCCGCGGCGACCGCGGCCCTGACCGCCCCGCGGGCGTCGGCGCCCGTGGGGTAGCCGGTGGCGAAGCCCGAGGAGCCGGATCCCGAACCGCCCTTCGTGGCGGCCGGCTTGGCCGGCTCGGCGGCGGCCGTCGTCCTGGCGGGGCGCGGCGCGGCCTTGGTCGTGGCGGCGCTCCTGGCGGCGGGCGAGGAGGTGGACACGGTCGGCCGGGCCGTCGGTGAGGCCGACGCGGACGCGGCGCCCGGGGTGGCGGAGGCGGTCGAGGCGTCCATGGACGGCGCGTCGGTGGTGGTCTGGTCGGTGGGGGCGTCCGGGGCCGCGGCCACGGAGACGTTCCGCGCCGCGTCGTCCTTCGAGCCGCCGACGCCGCAGGCCGTGGCCACGGCAGCGGTCGCGACCGTCAGGGTGACGGCGGAGAGGCGGACGAGTCCCTGTATGCCAGCGGTGCGTGGACGCCGGTGTGCGGCCATGGCGAATCAACCCCTAGTGTCGGTGGAGTCTCCGGGGCCTTGAGGCGGCCGGTGCCGGAGCGGGGCCAGGACGCCGTCCGGCGCCCCGCCGTGCGGGGCCGGAGTGATCGTCCTGACCGACCGTGAGCTTAGGGGCGGAAAGGGCTCCCGGAACCGTCCTGATGCTGCTCATCAGGGAGGCTTAAGGAACTGCTCAGGTTCGCGACGGCGGGGCCGTGGACGGGGCCGCGGCCGGGGCCGTTCCGGGTGGCCACGGCATCTGCGGAGGCCTCACAGCCGGGTTTCGCGCACGCTGGCCTGCGCGGTCGGCACGACGGTCGCCGTGATCTCCGAGCGGTGGTCGTCGCTGGTGAACACGACCACGAGCGTGCCGGGGTCGGTCTGCCGGGTGCTCGTGCGGAACCCCGGGTCGGGGACGGCGGAGACGAAGCACACGCTGTCGCGGCCGTACTGGACGGTGACCTTGCCGCCTTCGGAGGGGACGGTGTGCAGACCGGGCCCTCCGCTGCACTTCGGCGACGATGGCCGGGGCGAGGAGGTGACGGGCGCCCGTGTGGACGACGGCGAGGGCGTGCGCGAGCTGGTGGGCGCCGGTGCGGACGGGCCGGTCGGGGCGGTCGACGGGGCCTTGGGCGTTGCGGCGGCGGACGAGGCCGGCACGCCCACGATGCCGGACGGCGACGGATACACGGCCTGGACCGACCGCGCGGCGGGCGGGGTCGGCCGCGTCAGGCCGATGACGAAGTACACCGTGAGCATGACCGCGGTGACGCTGGCCGCGGTGCACGACAGCCATATGAGGAGGTAGCGCGTGAGGCGTGGCACCGCATCAGTGTGGCCGACGCCCGCAGCACCGCCCGCCCGGGCCCCGCTCGCGGAGCGGGCCCGGCGGAGTCGGACACGCGGCGGGCCCGCCCGGCGGAGCGCGGGGCGCGCCGGTGGCACCCGCTCGACAGCGTTGTCCGAGGCGCGGGAACCGGTCATGTCGAGCCCGGCCCGACTGGCCGTTCAGTCAGCGTCCTCCGGGACCGGGTGGCACCCGCCCGCACCGGAGCCGTCCGGGCTGGGCGGGAGACGGGACCGCGCTCCGGCGGCGCCCGCGGGCGCGGCACCCCGTCAGACGCCTCCGACCTGCGGTTCCTTGGCTCGCCCGGCCCCCGAGGGGCGCGGTGGACGGTCGTTTCGGGGCCGCGCCCCGAGGGGCTTCAGGTCTGAACCTTCGCCCACATCCGTCCCGTGGCAGCAGGGGATCACGGCACGGGATCTTCTGGCGTGAACGCACCAGCCCTCGACTCGGGCGCCGGACGCCTCCGTTGACTTCTCGGGCGCACCTCACCACATTTCCGCGTTGCCATGTCCCTCACGAAAGGCGTGCGGATGAGACGTCGAAGAACCCTCGGAAGAAGCCGCCTGCTGCTGTCGGGCGCGATCGTCGCGCTCCTGGGGCTGTTGCTCGGCTCCGGGGTCGCCGGAGCCTCGGCGGGTCCGGCCTGGTGGGAACCCACGGCCCGCCCGGCACCGGATTCCCAGGTGAACGTCACGGGGGAGCCCTTCACCGGGACCGACGCACAGGGCCGCGTACGCGGCTACGTCGACGGACACGTACACCTGATGTCCAACGAGGCCTTCGGCGGACGGCTGGTCTGCGGGAAGACCTTCTCGCCCGCGGGCGTGGCCGACGCCCTCAAGGACTGCCCCGAGCACTACCCGAACGGCGTCCTCGCCCTCTTCGACATGATCACCAAGGGCGGCGACGGCCGGCACGACCCGAACGGCTGGCCGGACTTCCGCGACTGGCCGGCCCACGACTCCGCCACGCACCAGCAGACCTACTACGCATGGGTCGAACGGGCCTGGAGGGGCGGCCAGCGGGTCCTGGTGAACGACATGGTCACCAACGGCGTCATCTGCTCGCTGTACTTCTTCAAGGACCGCGGTTGCGACGAGATGACCGCCATCAGGCTCCAGATCCAGAAGACGTACGAGCTGCAGGACCACGTCGACCGCATGTACGGCGGTACCGGCAAGGGGTGGTTCCGGGTCGTCACCGAACCCGCGCAGGCGCGCGAGGTCATCGAGGCGGGCAAGCTCGCGGTCGTCCTCGGCGTCGAGACCTCGGAGCCGTTCGGCTGCAAGCAGGTCCTGGACGCGCCGCGGTGCAGCATGCAGGACATCGACCGCGGGCTGGACGAGCTGCACCGGCTGGGCGTCCGCAGCATGTTCCTCTGTCACAAGTTCGACAACGCACTGTGCGGGGTCCGCTTCGACTCGGGCACGCAGGGCATGGCCGTCAACGCCGGTCAGTTCCTGTCGACCGGCACCTTCTGGAGCACCGAGCCGTGCGCAGGGCCCCAGCACGACAACCCCATCGGCTTCGGGACGCTCGCCCCCGAAGCGCTCGCGGACGACGCGGCGCGCGAGGGGGAGTCGGGCTCCTCACCTCCCGAGGCGGAGGCGGCAGCCAGGATCCGCGCGTCCCTGCCGGAGGGCACCGCACTGCCCGACTACGGGAACGCCCTCCAGGCACAGTGCAACCGCCGCGGCCTGACCGCGCTCGGCGAGTACGCGGTGCTCGGCATGACGAAGCGCAACATGATGCTCGAAGTCGACCACATGAGCGTCAAGGCGGCCGACCGGGCACTGCGGATCCTCGAAGCCGAGGGCTACCCCGGCGTCCTGTCCACCCACGGCTGGATGGACGACGGCTGGACCGAGCGGGTCTACCGTCTGGGCGGCTTCATCACCGGCCACATGTACGAGGCGCCGGCGTTCATCGCCGAGACGCGCAGACACGCCGACCTGCGCACGAAGTACGGCGCGGGCTTCGGCATCGGCACCGACATGAACGGCTTCGCCTGGCTCCCCGGCCCACGGGGCGCGCACACCACCCCCGTGACGTACCCCTTCCGCAGCCCCGACGGCGGCTCGCTCCTCGACCGGCAGGTCACCGGCAACCGGGTCTGGGACGTCAACACCGACGGCGGCGGCACGCACTACGGACTCGTACCGGACTGGATCGAGGACATCCGCGTCTCCGGAGGCCAGGACGTCGTGGACGAACTCATGCAGGGCGCCGAGGGCTACCTCCGCACCTGGGGGCGGACCGCCGCCCACCGCACCCCCTACGTACCGCTGGTCCGTGGCTACCGCTCGTACCACGGCCACCTCGCCTCGCCGCGCGCCCTGCCCGGCGGATTCACGCACGAGGCGGTCTGGAAGGTGCTGCGCGACCCGGCGCCCGACACGGTACGCCTCTACGAGTGCCAGGCCGCACGCCACTCGCTGCTCACCCCGGACCCGGGCTGCGAGGGCCTGCCGAGCCTCGGACCGATCGGATACGTGTACGCGCGGGCGGTCCCGGGCTCGGTGCCCGTGTACCGCTGCCACATCCCATCCGTGTTCGACCACTTCGTCACCAACAGGGCCGACTGCGAGGGCCCTTACGTCCGGGAGGGCCTGCTCGGCCACGTCATGCCGTCGACCACCGGCTGACCGGCGACCGCACCACCGGCAGAGCACGAGGCAGGGCCCGCGGTCCCACGGCCGTGGGCCCTGCCGCGCGTCCGCGTGCCGCACCACGACCCGCGGGAGCCACGGGGCGGACGGGCACACCGGGACCACCCCCGCCGGACCGCCCGCCACACCCGACCCGCCGGTCGGCGCCGAACCTGAGCAGATGCTTATGTCCTCCTGAGCGCCTCCCTCAGACGGCGTTCTCGCAGCTCCGGCCCGCCTACGATCCGGTCACGGCAAGCCGCGGACCTCTCCGCCGCACACGCACCGCCGAGCTCCCACCGTCGCGCACCCGCAGGCCCCGGGCACCCCGCCCCCGACCTGCCCGCACCCCCTGGAGGACCCCGAGATGAGCCCCCGTGCCGCCCACGGACGCCGTGGACACCGTGCCCCACGCCCTCCGCGCGTCACCGCAGCCGTGGCGGGCATCGGCGCCCTGGCCGTCGCGGCCGCCTGCATGGCCGGTGCCGAACTGACCGGCGCCGCAGGCGACAAGGCCGACCAGGTCGCCCTCGGAGACGGAACACCCGGGGTGATCCCCACCCCGACGTCGGGGCCGTCCTCGGCGCCCGCGTCCTCCGCCCCGTACACCCTGACGACCGCCTCCCCCGCAGCCTCCGCCCCGGTGTCCCCCTCGGCCACCGAGGCGGCGAAGCCCTCCGCGCCCCGCACCGCCGACAAGCCGGCCTCCGCACCGACCAGGACCGCCGCCAAGAAGCCCTCGGCCACCAAGGCCGACAGCGGCTCGCGCCCCACGGGCAGCAGCGAGGCCCAGGAGGTCGTACGCCTGGCGAACATCGAGCGCGCCGCAGCGGGCTGCAAGCCCCTGACGGTCGACGCGGACCTCACCAGGGCGGCCCAGGACTACACGGACGACATGGCTGCCACCGGGAACTTCTCCCACACCGGCACGGACGGCTCCCAGCCGCAGGACCGCATCGAAGCGGCCGGGTACACGTGGTCACGGTCCGGCGAGAACATAGCCAAGGGGCAGAGCGACGCGGCGGCCGTCATGGACGCCTGGATGAACAGCCCCGGCCACCGGGCGAACATCCTCAACTGCGGCTTCACCGAGATCGGCGTCGGCGTCAGCACCGACGGCGGCCCGTGGTGGACCCAGGACTTCGGCACCCCCGCCTGAGCCGGCCCTCAGTGCGGCGCCACCAGCTTGATGCCGACACCGCGCACGGTGCGCAGATAGCGCGGTGCCGAGGCCCTCTCGCCGAGCTTGCGCCGCAACGCGGACACGTGCACGTCGATCGTCTGGTCCTCGATGTACGCCTCCCGCCAGACCTCCGCGAGCAGGCGGCGCCGGGAGACGACCGTGCCGGCGTGCCGGGCGAGGAAGGCCAGCAGGTCGAACTCCCGACGGGTGAGGACCAGTTCATGACCCGCCAGGTACGCCGCACGCGCCAGCGGATCCACGGTCAGCTCGCCGACCGTCACCGGACTCGACGGGGCGACGGCCGGGGCGTGCCCGGCGACCGGAGCCGGGGCCGCGCTGCGCCGCAGGACCGCGGAGAGCCGGGCCATGAGCTGGGCCCCGGAGAACGGCTTGACCAGGTAGTCGTCCGCTCCCGCGTTCAGCAGCTTGACGATCTCGCCCTCGTCGTCGCGGGCGGTCGCCACCACCACGGGCACGTTCGAGATGCCGCGGATCATCCGCAGGGCGTCGCCGCCGTCGAGGTCGGGCAGGCCGAGGTCGAGCACCACCGCGTCCAACGCCCCCTGCGTGACCTCCCGCAGCGCACCGAAACCGTCGCCCGTGCTGCGCACCGTGTGACCGTGCTCCGCGAGGATCTCCATCAGCGAGGCACGGATGCTGGGGTCGTCTTCGACCACGAGTACGCAGGGCATGGCGGACACCCTACAGCGGCCTGTTCACCCTCCGGACGGCCCGGAGAAGGCCCCGCGATGCCCGGCCCCGACGGGCCCGGAGGGCGGGCGATCGCACCCTGCGGCCCCGCCCCGACGGACTGCGTGCCAGGCCGTGCGGGTCTCCTGCCCGCCGGCCGGTGAACGTCAGGTCACCGGTTCCGGGCCGGGCCCCGGAGCGGGAAGCGGCCCGGGTTGCGGGAACGGTTCCGGACGCGGCCCGGGCGAGGGCGGATCCGGTTCGGGCTGCGGCGGCGCCGGCGGAACCGGGTCGGGCCCACCGGGCCCGGGCGCCGGCCCGGGCAGCGGACCCGGCGTGGGCCCGGGGCCGGGCCCCGGCGACGGCGTGGGACTGGGCGGGACCGGGTCGTTCGGAGGCGTACTCATGCCCCGCGCCTACCCCCGCGGCGACACGGCAGTCCTGTCGCCCACGAGCTCGCGGCGGCGACAGGGGCGGTGACGGGGCGCACGGACCGGTCGCTGCCTGCAGGCCGCCGTGCTCCTGGACGGGGCGGGAACCTAGGATCGCCACCCATGGGGGCTGACATCGAGGGTCTGATCGAGGTACGCGAGGCCGACGGCCGCTGGCGGACCGGGGACTGGCTGCCGGACTGCGCGCTCGTGCGCGACCGCTACGCCCGGGAGTGTCTCTTCGGCTACGGCGGGGGCCTCGGCCTGGAACACGACCGGGCGCTGTTCGACCACCGGGGCAAGCCGGACGACGTTTCGGACGACGTTCCGGACGACGAGGTGAACCACAGCCACTCGTACGCCACCTGGGCCGAGGTCGCGGCGGTCGACTGGGACGCCCCCCTCGCCGACGGGCCCGCCTGGACGCACATCGGCGAGTGGCGGCCCGGCCCGGACGGCGAACTCGTCCTGGACGGCGTGCGCTGGACGCCGATCGAGGTCCTCGACGCATCGGAGGAGATCTTCGGTGAGGACCTGATGCCCCCGGAGTGGCCGGAGGGCGGGGAAGTGCACCTGGACGGCGCGGTCTACCGCCCCGTGGTCGTCACCCCCCGCATGTTCGCCCCACCGGACGGCGACCGCTGGGGGCCGGTGTGGGCGATGATGCGCGAGCTCGCCGCGGTGCACGGGGACGAGAACGTCCGCCTCGTGGTCTGGTTCGGCTGACGGCCGAGGAGCATCGGGCGCCGGTCCGGCCGCCCGCCCCGCAGGGCCTCCGGCGACCACGTCGGAGGGCGACGCCCCCCCCGCGGAGCCGTGTCGCACACTGGAAGGGTGCTCTGGAACCCACCGTGCATCGGTGAGCTGCGGGAGCGGGCCGGTGAGGCGTTGCTGCACCGGGTCGCCGGCCCGACCGCGCGCGAGAAACGGGCCCGCATCCACGAGACGCCGGGTCCACGCTGGTTCGGCCCGGACCGGCCGGTGCGGGTCGTGCACGCGGACGCGTCGATGTACGTCGGCGGGCTCGCCGCGCTGCTCCTGCAGTCGCTGCACCCCGTCGCGATGGCGGCGGTCACCGCGCACTCCGGGTTCGAGAGCGATCCCTGGGGGCGGCTCCAACGCACCAGCACCTTCCTGGCGGTCACGACGTTCGGTACGGCGCAGGATGCCGAGCGCGCGGTGCGTCGGGTGCGCCGGGTACACGACTCGGTGCGGGGGCGGACGCCGGACGGCGTGCCGTACCGGGCCTCCGATCCGCACCTGCTCGCCTGGGTGCACGCGGCAGAAACCGCCTGCTTCCTGAGGGCCCATCAGCGCTACGGAAGGCGCCCGCTGGATCCGCGGGCGGCGGACGGCTACGTCGCCGACATGGCGCGGGTCGCGCGCCGGCTCGGCGTGGCGGACCCGCCGCAGGGCACCGCGGGCCTGGCGGCGCGGCTCGCGGACTACCGACCGGAGCTGCGCCCCACCGCCCAGTCGCGCGCGGCGGCGCGCTACCTGCTGTCCCGCCCGCCGCTGCCGTGGCCCGCGCGGATCCCGTACGCGTTCCTGGCCGCCGCGGCGGTCGAGCTCCTTCCCGCATGGGTACGGGCCCGCCTCGACCTGCCGTACGCCACGCGCCTGCTGCTGCCGTTCGCCCGCCCCGGCGGACACGCGGTCGTCGCGGCGATCCGCTGGATCATGCCCGCGGCGCCGCGGCGGAGGCCGCCGGAGCGACGCCGAGCGGGGGTGGGCTCCGTGGTCAGGCGGACACGCCGGCGCGGTCCATGACGGCGGCCATCTCCTCCGCGGGGAGCGCGGGGTTGGCACCCGCGCTGGAGGCCAGTTCGGGGACGTGGAGCACTTCGCGGAGCCGGGGGAGCGGGAGGCGACGGTCACCGGCCGCCGCCTGGCGCGTCCAGACCGTGCGGTCATGGCTGAGTCGCTCGATCAGCGCGGGGGTGGCGGCCGGGTCCCGGACGGCCAGCCGACGGTAGTTCCCGTCGGGGTGGTCGGCGTAGCGCGCGGCGAGACCCTCGCGGGGGAAACGGGGGTGAGTCTCCGCCATCCAGGCGGAGAACGTCCCGCCGAGCCGCGCGTACACGCGCATCAGGACCTCCTCCGGAGCATCGGGGTGGTGCACGCCCAAGAGGGCCTCCACCACGGGGTCCTCGGTGCGGGCGAGCAGGCGCAGAGCGTCGGGCGGCAGGTGGGGGCTCTGCGCGGCGGCGCGTCGGAGCAGCGGATGGGCGGAGGCCGCGGCCCGACGCAGCACCTCGGGGTCGCAGAGCCCGTCCCGAACCCACGCCACGTCTCCTCCCCTGGCGAACGCCCCCACGGTGAAGTCGATCGCCATGCGCCGCTCCTCGCTCAGCTCGGGCCTGAGGGAGACCGCGAGCCGTACGGACTCGTCGGGGTCGGCGGCGAGCCGCTCCACGAGGTCGGCGGGCAGCGACGGGTTCTCGGCGAGCGAGACCAGGTGCGTCCCTTCGGTCACGCACCGTTCGGCGTCCGCGCGGAGCAGGAGCCCGCGGCGCAGGGCCTCGGCGGCGGACCGCGGATCGCGGAGGAGCCCGGCGGTGACGTGCGCGTCCTCTCGGCACGCCCACAGCGCAGCGGCCCGCCGCACCTCGGGATCGGCGTCGGCCACCAGCGCCGACCGCTCGCCCGTCGGCAGGATGTCCCACGCACGGACCGCTGCCCGGCGCGCCGCCGGATCGCGGTGCGTCGCCAGCGAGGCCACGAACGACGGCACGAGGTGGGGCGAATCCAGCAGGGCCTCCCGGACGGACGGGTCGGGGTCGTCGATCAGGCGGGCACACACGGCGTCCGGCAGCGGCATGACGGGTGTACGCGGATCGCCCCACTCGGGTCCGTACGCGAGGGCGGCCCGCACCCTGGGGGAGGGGTCGTCCGCGAGCCGGGCCCGCTGTGCGGGGTCCGCCCCTTTGCTCATCGCGAATTCGATCCGGGTGCGCGGGTCGGGGTGGGCCAGGATCACCGCGACGGCCGGTTCGGGAAGTCCGGCCCGCTGGAAGGCCTGGCGGGGCGGGCCGTCGCCGGCGTCGTGGGCCAGCAGGCGCAGCAGCAGTGGCGTCGGCAGCGCCGGATTGCGGGCGACTCCGTCCAGCGCGGATGCGTGGAACGCGACCATGATTCCCCACCCCTGTGTCTCTCGTTCGGTCCGCGACCATGATCTCCCGTTCTCCTGTCGGGAACCGCCGTGGCACCGGCCGTCCCGCCGGGTCGGGCCCTCCCGGCGGCCCTCCCGCCGGGTCCGGCCGCCGGGGCGGCGGCTCGTCGTGACGAGGGGGGTTTGCGCGGGCCGGGAGGGGACAGCCGCGGGGTACACCCGCAGCGCCCGGCTGCCGGGTGAGGGACCCCTGGAGAGGTGATCATGACTGCTGCCGCAGCTGTGCCGGTCCTCGCGTCGGCCGGATCCAACGGCGTGCTCTTCGCCGTCGCCGTCGGCATCGTGGTCGTTCTCGTCCTCCTCGGTGCGTTCTGGTGGGGCAGTCGTCGCGTCGCGCGCCGACGCAGGCCGGTCGCCGATCCCACCGGTGCGGACCGTGCCGACGCCAGGGCGGACCGCGACTCATGGACCACACCCGACGAGCGGGGCGGGGGAGGCCCGGGCCGCTGAGACGCGGTGAGAAGACAGCCGCCATCGGCCCGCGCGGAGGACCGCGGAGGGCCGACGAGGCCGGTGAGCGATCTGAGCGGCTTCCCTGGCAGGGGCACGCCCGCTCGCGGCATCCCACGTAATCTCTTCCTGTGCCGCCACCCTCCCGCCTGCATCGCGTCGCCGTCCTCGTGCTCGACGGCGCGAAGCCACTCGACGTCGGCATTCCGGCGCAGGTCTTCACGACCCGCGCGAGCATGCCGTACGAGGTGCGGGTGTGCGGGGCGACACCCGGTCCCGTGACCGGTGGCGACGGCCTCGCGTACTACGTCGCGCACGGCCTCGAAGCGCTCGCGTGGGCCGACATCGTCTTCGTCCCCGGCTACCGGTTCCCGGACCGCGACGACCCGCCGCAGGCCGTCGTCGACGCGCTGGTCGCCGCCCACGACCGGGGTGCTCGGCTCGCGGCCATCTCCACGGGTGCCTTCGCGCTCGCGGCCACGGGTCTGCTCGACGGCAGGCGCGCCACGACGCACTGGCACTACACGCGGGCGCTCATGGCCCGGCATCCGCTCGTCCGGGTCGACGAGAACGTGCTGTTCGTCGACGAGGGCAGCGTCCTCACCTCGGCGGGTGCCGCCTCCGGCATCGACCTGTGCCTGCACATCGTGCGCGGCGATCTCGGCGTGGCCGCCTCCAACCACGCGGCCCGGCGCCTGGTCGCCGCCCCCTACCGCAGCGGCGGTCAGGCCCAGTACGTGCCACGCAGCGTCCCCGAGCCGCTCGGCGAGCGGTTCGCCACCACCCGGGAGTGGGCGCTGCACCGGCTCGGCGAGCACCTCTCCCTCGACACCCTGGCGCGGCAGGCCGGGGTCTCGCCGCGCACGTTCTCCCGGCGCTTCGTCGAGGAGACCGGCTACACGCCGATGCAGTGGGTGATGCGCGCCCGCATCGATCTGGCGCGCGAGCTGCTCGAACGCTCCGAGCGCAGCGTCGAACAGATCGCCGCGGACGTCGGTCTGGGCACCGGCGCCAACCTGCGCCAGCACTTCCAGCACATCCTCGGCACCACACCGAGCGAGTACCGGCGCACCTTCACCCGGGGCGAGTGACCCGCGTCCGGCACCGGCACCGGTGGCGGGCGCGGGGGTGGGGGTGGGGGGTGGTGGCAGTGGCAGTGGCAGTGGCAGTGGCAGTGGCCGTGGCCGTGGCCGTGGCGGCGGCGGTGGCGGGAGCAGTGGAGACGGCGGTGGCGGGAGCTGTGGCGAGATCCTTTTGAACCATGGCGATCCCGCCACTGTCAGCGGCACCGGCCGAAGGCGACGCTGGTGATCACAGGGAAAGGGACATCGCTCATGACTCGCATCGCCATCAACGGATTCGGCCGCATCGGACGCAACGTGCTGCGTGCTCTGCTCGAACGCGACAGCGACCTCGAGGTCGTCGCCGTCAACGACCTGACGGAGCCCGCCACTCTCGCCCGCCTGCTCGCCTACGACAGCACGGCCGGTCGGCTCGGGCGCCCGGTGACCGTCGACGGAGACGCCCTCGTCGTCGACGGGCGTCGGATCGCGGTGCTCGCCGAGCGCGAGCCGGCGCAGCTGCCGTGGGCCGAGCTCGGCGTCGACATCGTCCTGGAGGCCACCGGCCGCTTCACCTCGGCCAAGGCCGCCCGCGCCCACCTCGACGCGGGCGCGAAGAAGGTGCTCGTCAGCGCGCCGTCGGACGGCGCCGACGTCACGCTCGCGTTCGGGGTCAACAACGACGCGTACGAGCCGGCGGTGCACACGATCGTCTCGAACGCCTCCTGCACCACCAACGCCCTCGCGCCGCTGGCCGCTGTCCTCGACCAACTCGCCGGGATCGAGCACGGGTTCATGACCACGGTGCACGCGTACACGCAGGAGCAGAACCTGCAGGACGGTCCGCACCGCGACGCCCGTCGCGCCCGGGCAGCCGGCGTCAACATCGTGCCGACCACGACCGGCGCCGCCAAGGCGATCGGCCTGGTGCTGCCGAACCTCGACGGCAAGCTGTCGGGCGACTCGATCCGCGTACCGGTTCCGGTGGGCTCGATCGTCGAGCTCAACACGACCGTCGCCCGCGAGGTGACGCGCGACGACGTGCTGGCGGCGTACCGCGCCGCGGCGGAGGGACCGCTCGCCGGCATCCTCGAGTACTCCGACGACCCGCTCGTGTCGTCCGACATCACGGGCAATCCCGCCTCTTCCATCTTCGACTCGGCCCTCACCCGCGTCGACGGCCGCCACGTCAAGGTGGTCGCCTGGTACGACAACGAGTGGGGCTTCTCGAACCGCGTGATCGACACGCTCCAGTTCCTCGCCACCCGCTGACCGGACGCCGGAGGGCACCCCTGCCCCCGGCGACCACTCCGGCGACGCGCGGGCACCTCGGGCGCTCCGGTGGGCCGATCGGGCCGACCGGAGCGCCCGGTCACGGAGGCGGCCCGCCCGAGGCCGGGGCGACCGGAGCGCCGAGGCGGCCCGCCCGAGGCCGGGGCGACCGGAGCGCCGAAGCCGCCCGCACCGCCCCGGACCCATGGCTGTCCGGGGCGGCGGGGAGCGCCGTGCTGAGGGGCCGCCGCCCGGCCTACCTGGGGTGAGGCGTCATCTATGCTTCATAGCGGCCGCGGGGGCGATGGCGTGTTCCTGTAGTGGCACCTGCGCAAGGCCGGTCAGGCCGGCCGATGACGGCCGATCACGGCGGCCCGCGCCGGAGCTCAGGCCCGGGCGGGGGGACCACGTGACTCCGATCACCACGATCCTGGGGAATCGAGCGACCGCTGCCACGCGTCCCAGTGGCGTGGGGAGCCCAGCCCCCGCCCGTGAACGGAAGCCCCAGGGAGAAGTGAGGTATGGCAGTGATCTGCGTCGGAGGCATGATCGGCATCGGCAAGACGAGCGTGGCCGAGCTGCTCGCCAAGGAGCTGGGAAGCGAGGTCTTCTACGAGAGCGTGGACGACAACCCGATCCTGCCGCTCTTCTACACGGCGAGCCCCGAGGAGATCCAGGCCAAGCGCTACCCGTTCCTGCTCCAGCTCTACTTCCTGCAGACGCGGTTCGCCTCGATCAAGGAAGCCTACAAGCAGGGCGACAACGTCCTCGACCGGTCGATCTACGAGGACTGGTACTTCGCCAAGGTCAATCACGACCTCGGCCGCATCAGCTCCCTCGAGATGCAGGTGTACGAGGGCCTGCTGAACGAGATGATGCGCGAGATCGACGGCCTGCCGTACCGCAAGGCACCCGACCTGATGGTCTACCTGCAGGCGGACTTCGAGACCGTGCTCAAGCGCATCGGGCTGCGCGGCCGTGACTTCGAGCAGGACGAGGCCCTCGTGGAGTACTACCGGACGCTGTGGTCCGGCTACGACGACTGGGTGCACAAGCACTACTCGGCCAGCGAGGTCCTCGTCATCGACATGAACCGCACCGACGTGGTGAACAACGCCGAGGACGCGGCCCGCGTGGCACAGGAAGTCAAGGACGCCCTGGCCGCCGCCAAGGGCCGCGCCTGAGGGACTTCGGCGCCATCCGCCCCCGCTGAACGCCGTGCGCGGGGTGCCTCCCGCCCCACGGCCGCGCCGTGGGGCTGCCTCCTGCTGCGCGCAGGAGCGCCCGTACGGGGGCGGCCCTCGGGACCGCCCCCGCCACCAGCCGGCGCTGCGTGAGCCATGACCGCCGGGCCGGATCCCGGGTCACCAGTAGTGGTTGCGGCTGCCAACGGCGTGGCCCATGGACCCCATGATCCACAGAACGGCGCCGATGACCAGCAGGACGATGCCGATCGTCCAGAGAATCGAGATACCCAGCGCGAAGCCGAGCACCAGCAGGATGAGGCCGAGAATGATCATGGCTACTCTCCACTCCGGGGCGGCGGGCGGCACCGGATCCTTACCGGGCCGGGTACGGCCCCTCTCGCAGAGCCGCTGCTACCCGGTTCCGGGCGGGCTATGCAGGACGGGCCGAAACACGGCGGAACGCGGCGGGCGGCTCCGGCGCCGCGGGGGCCGGTCGGCCATGGCCGACCGGAACCGACGCCGGTCCGAAGGGCACGAGGGGCGCGCCTGCGCAACGCGGGCTCCGTCCTCCTCGGCGTGCGGAGCACCGGCCCGTGCCCGGACCTCCCCGGCACCCGGGCCCGTCGAAGATCGACGATAGGCTTCGACGAGCTCGGTACCTGCTCCGCACGCCGCAGGGACCGGTCTCCGGGGGACCCGGGCGGGCGGGCTCGTCTCCGCTGCCACGCAACGCCGACGGTGTCTCGGGCGCCGAGGCGCGCCCAGGCGCGTCGAGGCGCGTCGAGGGTCATCGAGGGTCGTCGAGCCGTCGGGTGACTCGAAGGCCGTCTGCGCGGCGCCCGTTCGGACCGCATTGTGAAAGGCCACACGACCATGACGAGACGCAACCGATCCACCGTCGCGGCGATGCTCGCGGCAGTCGCCCTGACCGGCTTCACGGCCACTCCCTCCGCCGCAGCCGTGCAGCCGTCACCGCCCTTGGTGAGGATCATGCCGCTCGGCGACTCGATCACGGCCGGCGAGGGCAGCTCCGACGGGGCGGGATACCGCGGGCCACTGTGGGATCTGATGGCACATCAGACCCGTTACGTCCCCGACTTCGTGGGATCCGGTTCCTTCGGCGCGGTCGGCGACCCGGACAACGAAGGGCACAGAGGCTGGACCATCGGTGCCGTCCGCAACGAGATACGCGGCTGGCAGGCCGCCGCGGACCCCGACGTGGTGCTGCTCCACCTGGGTATCAACGATCTCAAGTGGTACGGCGCCGCCCCCGCCACCGCCGCAGGCGAACTCGACGCGCTCGTCAGCGACATCTACCGCAACCAGCCGGGCGTCACGGTCATCGTCCAGGGCCTCCTGACCGACACGCCGGGCCTGGAGGCGCAGACCGTCGAGTTCAACGCCGCCGTTTCCCGGCAGCAGCTCTCCCGCCGCGCGGCCGGAGAGCGGTTCGTGTACGTGTCGTCGCCGCGCCTGGACGTGGACACGGAACTTCCCGACAAGCTGCATCCCAGCGACGCCGGCTACCGGAAGATGGCAGCGGTCTACAGCGAGGCGATCGAGCACGTGGTCACCGACGGCTGGGCCGCCCGCACTCCTCCGCCCCGCGCGGGGACGGAAGCGGGTGGTACCGGACGCCTACGGTGGGCGGACTTCGACGGCGACGGCCGCACCGACCGGCTGCAGATCGCGGACAGCGGTGAGGTGCGGGCGCGGCTGAACCGGATCGACGGCTGGCAGGACATCGGGCGCGTCGCCACGGGCGTGACCACCGACCACAGCCGCGTGCGCTTCGCGGACTTCGACGGCGACGGCCGGGCCGACTACCTCGTCGTCATGCCCGGCGGGGCGGTCACGTCTACGTCAATCAGGGGGGTGACGTCTCGGGGCCGAACGGCTGGCGCCACATCGGCCAGGTGGCGTGGGGCACCACGGCCGACCACGAGCGGGTCCGCTTCGCCGACTGGGACGGCGACGGGCGTGCCGACTACCTCACGCTTGCCGACGGCGGAGCCGTCAGCGTCCACCTGAACCGCGGCGGGGATCCCGCCGGGGCGGGAGGCTGGGTGGGGCTGGGTCAGGTCGCGACGGGAACGACCGCGGACCGCACGCGCGTGCGGTTCGCGGACTACGACGGTGACGGCCGGGCCGACTACCAGACGGTCGAGGCGAGCGGCGGTGTCACCACCTACCTGAACCGGGGTGGGGACCGACACGGCGGCTGGCTGTACCTGGGGCGCACCGCGACCGGCGTCACCACCGACCACCATCAGGTGCAGCTGGTGGACGTCGACGCCGACACCCACGCCGACTACCTGTACTCCACCGCCGACGGCACCACCCACACGTACCTCTTCAACGGCGGTGACCCTTCCGGCCCCGACGGCTGGACCTACACGGGCACCCTTCACTGACATGACGGGGCCGGGAAGACCGGCCCCGTCGGCGCAACGGCGTACCACGGCCCGGAGGACGGCGCTCGGTGCAGCCGTCCGGCCTCGGGCTCGGTGGGGACCGAGGGGGATCCTGTGGGCGAATCGCTGAAGCGGGCCGTGCCGTGGTCGACGATGACCGAGGATGGGTGCTGATCGACCGACAGAAGACGGGATACGGCACGTCCGACACCGGAATGGCAATTCCGCCCGCCCTCTTCGAGACTGGGGCGAGTGCTCGGACAGGATGGGGGGCGTATGCAGGCGTCACCGTGGCAGCGGGCGGCGGACCAGCGGCCGTACTTCTTCTTGAGCTACGCGCATTCGCCCCGGCTCGGAGCCGGGGGGCCGGATCCGGACATGTGGGTGGAGCGGTTGTTCCGTGATCTGTGCGGCCATGTGATGGCCATGACCGACGCGCCGGCCGGGGTCCCGGTGGGGTTCATGGACCGCGCCGTACGCCCCGGGGACGGAGGGGCCGAACGCGTCGCGGAAGCGCTCGCCACCTGCCGTGTGTTCGTCCCGCTCCTCTCGCCGCGGTACTTCGCCAGCGAGGCCTGTGGGAAGGAGTGGTACGCGTTCGCCCAGCGGGCCTCCTTCCAACAGGCCAGGTCCGGGCGGCCCGTCGAGGCCATCGTGCCCGCGGTCTGGGTTCCGGTGCCGGCCTCGCAACTGCCCGGCCCTGTGGAGCGGCTGCAGTTCGATCACCGGGCTTTCGGCGACCGGTACGTCACGGACGGCCTGTACGGGCTGGTCAGACTGCGCGCGTACGCCGAGGAGTACGAGCGCACGGTGTACGAGATCGCCAAGCGCATCGTCTCCGTCGCGGAATCCGCGGGCCTCGAGCCCGGCCGCCCCCTGGACGACCGACAGACGCCCAGTGCCTTCGGCCCCCCGGGCGGCGGGCCCGCCCGACGCCTTCAGGTCACCGTCGCCGCGCCCGCCCGGCAGGACCTGCCACGGGACCGCGATCCCGAGTACTACGGGGACAGCCCTCTGAGCTGGAATCCCTATTACCCCGAATCCGTCCGCCCGTTGGCGCATGTGGCCCAGGACCTGGGCCGCGCGCTGAACTACGAGACGAGTGTCGTCTCCTTCGACGACGCCGGGCCGCGGAAGCTCGAACAGCCGTCCCTCGGGCCCGAGATCCTCCTCGTGGACCGCTGGGCGTTGTACGACGAGCGGCGCCGTGCACGCCTCGCCGCGTTCGATGCCGAACACCGCTCCTCGGGCAGTGTGATCGTCCCCTGGAACCGGCTCGATCGCCAGTCCCGCGCGCGTGAGGCCGAGTTGAGCGGGATGCTGGAAACGACCATGCCCGTCAAGCTGGGCCAAGGTCGGGCTGTCAGCCGGGCTGCGGCCGGGGGTGTGCCGAGCCTGGAGGCCTTCGCTCGGATCCTGCCCCACGTGGTGGAGGCAGCCGCGAGGCAGCTTCTGAGACATGCCACGGTCTATCCGCCGGCCGCGGGGAGCGTCGTCGAAAGGCCACGGCTTCGGGGGCCGATGGCTGCCGACGGCGCCGGCACGCCCTTCACCCCCGAGGCGCACGACATCCCGAAGAGCCTCGAGACCGAGCGCGTCGACAGGGTCGCGGCGCTGTTGCGGCACTACACGGCGCTGGAGATCGACGACGCGGCCGAGGCCGTCAGCAGGGGGATCGCCGAGATGTTCCTCCGTATCGGACCGCCCCCCACCACGGCGCCCTCCCGGACGGACGGCGGGCCCGGGTCGGGCGGTGTGGACGACGGTCAGAGATGGACCCCGGTGGAGACGGGAGACATGACGGAGGGCAGGCGGCGTGGCTGAGCAGGACGTACCGGGCGGGTCATCCGAGCTCGAACGCGCGCACAAGATCGCCCGCGAGTGGGCCGACGTCCCCCTCGACCAGCTGGTCGCCGTCCTCGACGCCATGGAGCCCCAGCTCAAGCGCGAGCACCAGCGAAAGGCCAAGGACGACCAGCGGCGGCACGAGCTGAACCTGGCGCAGCTGAAGGAGGCGGAACGCCGGCACGAGCTCGACCTGGCGAAGCTCCAGGAGCGCCGTGAGCGGACGGGCAACGCCCACAAGCAGCACCTGGTGGGAGTCGGCGCGGGCGTGGTGGTGAGTCTCAGCTGCATCGGCGGAGCCACCTGGTTCGGCCAGGCCGGGCAGTACCTCCCGATGGGGATCCTGGTCGGGCCGGTGTTGATCGCGCTCACGAAGATGTTCGTGCTCCGCAGGAGCGATTCCCATGACATCGGTACGACGGCGACGAGTCTGAGACAGATCATCGGCGGCGCCCCGGCAGCACCGGTGCCGCCTCCGCCGACCGATCCCGGAGCGGCCAACGTGCCGTGATGCGTCTCCCGCCGGGAGGGGACTCTTCGGGATCAGGGGTTTCGTCGCGGTGGGGGCGGACTCGCACAGGGGAGGCCGTCCCCGCTCCGGAAGCCGGTCACTCGCCGTCCGGGGTTGGTGGCTGCTCCATGCGGGAGAGCCAGGTCGTGAGCAGCGTCTCCAGTGACGCGGCCTCGGCGGGTGTCAGCAGACCGAGCAGGCGGTGCTCGTTGCGCATGTGGTCGGTGAACGCGCGGTCGATCACTTCGCGCCCGGGCGTGGTGAGGGCGACGATCCGGCCGCGTTGGTCGTCATCCGAGCGGCGGCGCGTGACGAGTCCGGCTCGTTCCAGGCGGTCGACTCTCTTCGTCATCGCGCCGGTGGTGACCATGGTGTGCGCGGCGAGCTCGCCGGGTGCCCGCTCGTAGGGCTCCCCCGCGCGGCGCAGGGCGCACAGGACGTCGAACTCGCCTTCACCGAGTCCGTGCCGGCCGTAGACGAGACCGAGTTCCTCGGTGAGCCGGTCGGCCAGGCGGTGCAGTCGTCCGATCACTCCCTGCGGGGTGGTGTCGACGTCGGGGCGCTCGCGGCGCCAGTCCGCCTGGATGCGGGCAACGCGGTCCATCGGTTCATCGTGCTCCATGCCCATGGCTCCCATCGTAGCTTCCCGGGAAGCTATTATTAGTTTCCATGGAAGGTAATATGCGGTGGGTGGTGCTGACCGCGGTGGCGCCGGTCGCCTGGGGCACCAACTACTTCGTCACGCACGAGTTCCTGCCTGCCGACCGGCCGCTGTACGGGGCGGCCCTCCGGGCGCTTCCCGCCGGTCTCGCCCTTCTCTGCCTGCGCAGACAACGGCCGCGCGGCCCGTGGTGGTGGCGATCCGCAGTGCTCGGACTGCTCAACATGAGTGTGTTCTTCGTCCTGGTCTACGCGGCCTCCCAGCTGCTTCCGACCAGTGTGGCCTCGACCGTGATGGCGGTGGCTCCGCTGACGATGATGCTCGTGGCGTGGCCCCTGGTCTCCGAACGGCCGAGGACCGGCCACGTGGCCTGCGCCGCGATCGGGCTCGCCGGCGTCTGCCTCATGCTGCTCACCGGAACGGAAGCCGTGAGCGTGCCGGGAATCCTGGCCGCGGCCGCCGCCATGCTCGTGTCGTCCTTCGGGCACATCCTGGCCAAACGATGGAGCGCCGGCACCGACGTGATCGCCTCGACCGCCTGGCAGCTCACCGCCGGAGGTCTCATCCTGCTCCCGTTCGCCGCCGCCGTGGAAGGGCCCCCGCCCGCCCTGTCCGGGCCGACGCTCCTCGCGTTCGGGTACGTCACGCTGATCGCGACCGCGCTGGCCTTCGTCGCCTGGTTCACCGGGCTGCGGCACCTGCCCGCGGGGACCGTCGGACTGATCGGACTGCTCAACCCCGTCACCGGCGTCCTGCTCGGCACCGCTGCGGCCGGCGAGACGCTGTCGGTCCAGCAGACGTGCGGACTGGTGCTGGTCCTGGCCGGGGTGCTCCTGGGGCGGCCCAGGGCGGCGGGCGGCCACGGCGGCCACCGGACACCTCGCCACCCGGTGGCCGACGAGCGCACCGCACGAGCGCCCGCTCCGTGCGGTCGCCCGTGAAGATCAAGACGGAAGACGAGGGAAGTCGGCGAGGGAAGTCGGCGGGACGTCGGCGAGGGAAGACCGCCGGTCCCCGCGCCGGTGCGGCACCCCTCAGCTCGGGTAGGTGATCGATCCCAGGGGCGGGCACGGGACGAGCGTGGTGTCGGCGCCCGGGCGTTCGACGAACGCCCGGGCCTCGGCGGCCCGCAGGCGGCGGGAATCCAGCTCGTCGGCGTACCGGGCGTCTTGCCAGGCGCGGGGGTGGTCCCACGTGTCGTCGATGAGACCGAGGCTGGTGTTGCCGGAACTGCGCTCGAACTCCAGCTTCAGGATGGACTGCTGGAGTGCGGTCTGGATCGCGGCGAGATCGATGCGCGTGACGAAGACGCCGGGGGTGTTCGGTTGCCTGGTCGGCATCGGGGCCTTGGGGAGGGGTGACACCCCGGTGTCGAGGCGCCCGAGGTTGTCGACGGTCGCGTCCTGGGCGTCCCGTGCCATGAGCTGCATCTCCTGGTGCAGCCAGAAGACCTCGTCGAGGTCCGCCTGGGTGATGCGCATCCGCTGGTACAGCGCCTGGAAGCGGGGATCCTCGTGCAGCGGGCGCATGGGGGCGACGTGCAACGCCACGCAGTCGTTGTAGCCGGCCGCCACCGCGGCGTCGAGGTGCGCGACGGCCTGGTCCGTCCGTCCGTGTGCGATGGCCAGGCCGCCGAGGCTCGCATGGCCCGCGGCGGCGAGCCATGTGCCGTCGGGGCCGAGAGCCGCGGCGCGCGAGACGACGTCGTGGAGGCCCGCGGTGCCCACCGTGGCGGGGCCGCCGGTCAGCAGCGCCACCATCAGCTCGTGGAAGCGGGTGGCCAGTGAGTTGACGGTGTCGACCATGGATCTCCTCGTACCTCGGTGGTGAAGAGCGATGGGTGTGGAGTGTGAGTCTCGCGCAACTCCCGTGGAGATGACGGGCGGACGGGTTGCCTGGTTCCCCCTCGGGCCGGGCCGTCATCACGGGTGACATCGGCTTCCGTGCCTGCCGTCCGCAGGGCGGACCTCGGTGGTCGGCCCGGCGGGAGCGCCGGGCACCGCTCAACTGCCGTACGAACGGCGGCAGAGGGCGGGGACCCCGTACGGGACCTGGATGCGCTCGGCTTCGTGGCAGAGCCGGCGCATGTCGGCCGGCGTCCCGACCGGGCGGGGCGGGGCGGCGTGCCTCGGCGTCTTCGCCGGCGAGCTCCGGCGGGGCTTCTTGGGGGGCTTGGTGGCCTTCTGCCGCGGCGGCCGCCCACCGGTGCGGTGCGGGGCGGTGCGCTCGGCGGCCGGTGCGCCGGGGGCCTTGCGCCCGCGACCCGGTCGAGGACTTGGCGGGTCGCCGACGGGGGCGGGGTCGGTGGTGTCGAGTGCTTCCCGGGGTGTGTCCTGGGTGGGGCTGGGCCATTCACGGGGGAGCGGGGCGGGCGGTCGGTCGTCGGCGGGCGACAGGCCCGCTGGCGGGCGGGCCGGCGCCGGCGGAGCGCTGGGGACGGCGACGCAGCCGGAGACGGTGAGCAGGAGACCGACGAGGAGGGCGGGTGCGGTGCGGCGGGAATGCATGATCCCCACGATCGCGGAGTGCTCGGGCGCGACGGGTGCGACCGGCGGTCGAGCCACCGTCATGGGTGACGGCGAGAAGCCCGCACGATTTCCTCGACCAAGACTGCCCGGCTGACACTCCGCGGTGGAAGCGAGTCCCCCTTGTGCCGCTAATCGAACATATGTATTAATTGAGGAGTGGAGCGCCGCCCCTTCCCTCCCGACCTCGTCCAGACCCAGAGGGCCTGGACGGCCACCTACGCCGCCCTCGCGGGTGCGGGTTCCGGTCGCGGCACCGCCGCCCTGCGGCGACGGCTCCTGCGTCTGTCCGTGCGACTCTGGTGGCACCCCTACTGGGCCACCCCCGGCGCGGGGCCGGCGGCGCGGGTCGCGCTGCGCGAGCTCGTGCGCACCGAGAGAGGTGCACGGGTCCGGTCGGTGCGAAGCCGGTGACCCTTCCCGCGGTGCCGGCCGCGCACCGGGCGACGTGGGCGCTGTACGCACCGTGCGGCCCTTAGGTTAGGCTGGCCTTGCCTGTCATCTCGGCTCGGGTGTGCGGTTCGGGTTCCGGTGCGACAGTGCGGCAGGCGGGAAACCAGAGGCGGAACGGACAGGGGCGGGGCGCAGATGAGAGACGGTGACCCGGGCTCGTGCGCGTCGTGCCCCCGGTGGCGCGAGACGTCCACGAGGCTGACGGGGGACGCGGGTTCCGGACCTTCGCTGCCCGGGACGAGTCGTCGTGGATAAGGTCGCGCTCACTGCCGCAGCCCTGTACGCCATCGTCCTGCTCCGCGCGGGAGGGACGTTCGCCGTCGGGTGGCTCGCCGGCGCCGGAGCCCGGCGCAGCAGGTTCGCCGAGCGGATCTCCTCGGCGAAGTTCCGGCGCGCCGAGCGGGCGATCCAGCGGTGGGGCGCTCCGGTGGTGGCCGTCTCCTTCCTGACCGTCGGCTTCCAGACCGCCGCCAACTTCCTCGCGGGCAGCATGCGCATGCCGTTGCCGCGCTACCTCCCCGCCCTGTTCGTGGGCGGAGCGGCCTGGGCCCTGATCTACGCGACCGCCGGGCTCGGTGTGCTCGAAGTGCTGGGAAGGCTCTTCGCCGAACGGACGGCCCTCGGGGTGTCCGCCGTGGTCGCCCTCCTCCTCGCGGTGTGCGGGGTGGTGGTGCTCCGCAGGAGAAGGGCTGCCCTGTCCTCCGGTGACACCGTGGCCGAGGAAGCGTGAGCCCGACTCGTGGCGGCGGGTGCTGCATTCCTGCTGGTGAACGCGAGGGTGGGCCCCCGTCGGTGACGGGGGCCCACCCATTTCCGCGCCCGGTGGCTCCGGTCGTCAGAGGATGACGTCGAAGGACTGCCAGCCGGTGCCGATCAGCGTGCGACCGCTGGGAAGGTAGTCGTACAGTTCCCCGTTGTTGGTCACCCCGACGGACTCCGCCGAGCCGTCGCTGTCGAGATCGGTGGCGAAGGGGTTCCAGTACCCGTTCCACCAGCCGTTGCCGTTGAAGTAGCGGGCGCCGAAGCTGATGCTCCCGTTGTTGGTGCTGGTGTTGGGGTAGACGTACAGGTCGCCCTGATCGGTGCGGCCCATGATGTCGACCTTGTAGTCGCCGTTCATGTCGGCGAAGCGGATCGTGGTCCACGAAGCGGGCCACCAGCCGTTGCCGATGAAGACCCGGCTGCCGAACGTGCTGGTGCCCGTTCCGCCGGTCCCGGGGTAGACCCACAGCTCGCCGCCGCTGTCGCGGCCGATGGCGTCGGTGCGGCCGTCCCCGTTGATGTCACCGAAGCCCAGGGTGTCGTACATGTTCCAGCCGACGCCGAGGAGGGAGGGGGAGCCGAAGGGGTAGGTGCCCTTCCCGTCGGTACCCGGGTAGAGGTGGAGTTCGCCGTTGCGGTCGCGTCCGACGATGTCGGTGTACCCGTCGTTGTTGACGTCGGCGTTGTAGGCGTTCGTCCACCAGTCGCGCCACCAGCCGTTGCCGACGAAGTAGCGGGTGCCCAGAGTGCTGGTGCCCGTTCCTCCGGTGCCCGGGTAGACCCACATGTCGCCGTTGGCGTCGCGGGCGAGGACGTCGGTGTAGCCGTCGTCGTTGTAGTCGGGACGGCTCTGGCCGCCGCTGGTCCAGTGACTCCTGCCGACGGCGTCGTAGATGACCAGGACTCCGCGGGCGAGCACGACGGCATAGGAGTTGGGCTTGTTGCCGGTCTTGCTGCTCCACAGCGCGGTGGATCCGTTGGCCGTGTAGACGACGAGGGCTCCGTCGGCCTGCATGCGGGCGAAGGCGCCGGGGTTTCCTGCCGTGTTGGTGGCCCAGACCGGCTTGTTGCCCTTGGTGAACAGCACCAGGTTGCCGTCGGTCTGCATGACGAGCTTGGCGCCGGTGGTGGTGAACTGCTCGCCGGAGGCCAGGGTGGTGCCGGACGCGATGCGCGCGCCGGCCACCGCGTCGATGTCGAATCCGCCGGAGAAGGAGCCGACGGCGCCGCTCACGATCTCGCCGAACCAGCCGAAGACCGTGTTGTCGGCCTTCCTGGCCCACAGGTCGGTGACGCCGTCACCCGAGAGGTCGCCGACGGAGCCGACCTCGGGGTACAGGGCCTGGGTCACGCCGACACCCACCCTGGTGCGGGGCGCGGAGCCCCAGGTGGCCAGGTCGACGGCGGCCTTCTTGTCCGCGCTCGGCTTGCCGTACGAGCGCAGGATGTCGCCGTTGGCGTTGTCACGCAGCCAGAGGTCGGGGACGTTGTCGCCGTTGAGGTCGCCGGGGGTGATGACGCTGTACTTGTCCCAGTCCTCGCCGCCGACCAGCACGGGCGCGCCGTGCGTGTCGAGGAGGAGGTTGCGCTCGCCGAAGTAGGCCCACAGGTGCTTGCCCTGCTTCACCAGCAGGTCGGGCCGTCCGTCCCCGTTCAGGTCACCGGGGTTGACGATCTGGGAAGCTCCCTGCCAGTGGTCGTCGCCCTCCTCGGTGCAGCCCATCTCCTCGTCACGGACGGGGCAGCTCACGTTGATCTGCTGGGCGCTGTGCTGCTGCACGCGCCCGAGGCCGTTGTTGGAGTGGACCCAGAGCTTGTCGATGTTGTCGTTGGTGTCGTGCTGCAGGGTGATCAGGTCGTTGTAGCCGTCCTGACCCCAGTCGAGGGAGCTGGTCGTCAGCGCCGAGCCCAGGCCGCTGATGCCGCCGTTGGTGGTCGTCGAGAACTTCGCGTTGCCCTGGCCGGCGTAGGTGAGCAGGGTGCCGAAGCTGTCCTTGCTCCAGATGTCGCGAAGGGTGTCGCCGTTGAGGTCGCCGGCCTGGTCGCGCGCGGTGGACCGACCGGCGTAGAACAGGTAGGCGGCGGTGTCGGAGCGGTTGCCGGCGGGGTCCTGGCTGAAGGCGTAGACGAAGTGCGGGCCGACGCCGGGCGGGGTGAGCTGGATGGTGGTGGAGCCGCCGGCGGGGACGGTGACGCTCTTCACGTCGGGGTCCCAGTCGGTGTAGTAGCCGTACCAGGTGACGTCGCCGACGCCGTTGGCGGAGATGGTGAACGAGCCGGGGTTGCGGGCCTTGCCGGTGCCGGCGGGCCAGCCGTTCTCACCGTTGGGGAAGGTGGCCGAGGTGATGGCCGGCTTCTCGGTCGGTCGAGTGCGGTCGATGGTGAACTTGCAGGTCTGGCTCCAGGCCGAGTACTCGCTCTGGTCGTACGCGCGGACCTTCCAGGTGTAGCTGCCGGTCGGGAGCTTCGCGTCGGGGACGACCAGGGTGGAGACGCGGTCCTTGAGTCCGGGGATCCACTCGTCGGCGACCATGGTTCCGTCGTTGCGGAAGACCTGGAACTGGGCGGAGAGGTTACCGGCGTTGGGGTCGGTGACGTACGCGTGGAGGCTGACCGTGGTGTTGCCGATGAGGCCGCCGTTGGTGCAGTCGGTCTTGGGGTTGGTGCCCAGGTCGGTCGGCGTGGCGGGCGGGTTGTTGTAGACCGTTTCCAGGGTGGCGGTCTTCGGGTCGAACTTCTTCCAGCCGAAGGTGTCGGCTTCGTTCTCGGCGTACATGCCGAGGGTGATGCTGGTGTCGCCGGCCGCGGCGATGCGCTGCATCTTCCAGGTCAGGTCGAACTCGAGGTTGCCCGCAGGGCAGTTGCTGGACCAGCCCTTGGAGTCGTTGACGTTGTAGAGCCAGTCGATCTTGGCGGGCTGGTTGTTCCAGGTGGTCTTCTCACCGATGGCCTTGGTGTGCCACAGCTGCACCGGCCGGTCCTGGCAGGACCAGGACCAGACGTTCCTGATGCGGAACGTGGAGCTGATCACCTTGGTGCCGCGGACGTTGGCCGTGTCCATCTGGAAGAAGGACCGGGACAGGCCGTTGGTCTCGTTCTCGTATCCGACGCGGGCCACCTCGTTGGCGTTGAGGTAGTTCTTGGTCGGGTACTTCTTCGAGACCCGGGTCCAGTTGTTACGGCCGCCCCAGGCCCACGACGGGTCGATGTAGACGGGGTAGGTGGTGTCCGCCGCTTGCAGGAGCTGCTGGTCCGGGGTGATCTGGAGGGTGCTGCCGGTCACGGACGTGGCCATGACGGCTTCCTTGGAACCGGAAGGCTGCTCGAAGGAGCTGTCGGGCTCGGGCGAGGGCTCCGTCGCCGTCAGGGACTGGACCGCCGACTGCTTGAGGCTCTGCGGTGCGGTCGTGCCGCTGCTGGTGGTGGTGGAGTCCCACATGATGGGTGACGGGCTGGTGAACACCGTCTGCCCGGCGGGATCCGTCGCGGTCACCGTGCCGGTGTCGGGGTCCGTGGCGACCGTGACCCCGACCGTGGACATCGTGTACTTCAGCTGGGCGAGTGCCGGGTTCGTGGCGGCCTGGGGGGTCTTGACCACGACGAGCTGGGAGAAGCCCTCGACCTCGGCCTTGAGCTGGAGGTCGACGCCGGGCAGCACTTCGGCGTAGGTGGCCACGTTGCCGTTGAGGGTCGGCTTCGGCAGCGCGGACGGCCAGGACAGCGACAGCGTGCGGCCGTCCTTCACGCCGGTGAGGAGCGGTCCGGTGCCGCCGCCGGAGAAGGTCACGACCACGGTGGTGGCCTTCGGCTTCACCGATCCGTCGGAGGCGAACTCGAGCGTCGGGTCCGTGGCGACCCAGGCGCCGCTTCGCAACACCCGTACCGGCGCACCGTACTTCTTCTCGGAGAACGTTCCGTCCGGGTTCACCCAGGTGTCGGACAACTCGGTCCGGGCGGAGGTCAGTTCGACCGGCTTCCCGGTGGCTTTCGCCTCCTGCAGGGCCTTGTCCTCGGGGCTGAGACTGCCGTCGTCCTCGCTCACCGCCACGGTCGTCCGTGCCTGCCCGGCGGCGGTCGCCGGCGGTACGGACAGGGCGATCGAGCCCACCAGTGCCACCACTGTGGCCCGGTGGAGAGTCCGTCTCCAGCGACTCCTGCTACGCGTACTCGACAAAGGGGTTCTCTTCTCTCGGTGCGATGGTGCTCGGGCAGTGCCGTATCCGAGCGGCCCCTCGTCCCAGGAGGACAGGCGGCGGCGGAGCGGCGAGCCAGAGTGTCGGTTCGGGGTGGCGCAGCGCGTGCGAAGGCAGCCCAGAGGCGCCCTGCCCCCCGGCTGCGCCTCTCGCGCCAGCGCAGACTAGTCGATCACTGACCGGCCGGGACCGTGATTCCCTCAGGAACTGTGTCGCGGAATGCGGATGAGGGGAGAAGTCTCAAGTCCGCCTCAAATTTCGCGGCCTCGGGCGGGTTGTCCACGGTGCTCGCCGGTGCGCCCGACGGGTGCCTGCGTGGGCTCGATCGAGTGGGTTCGGGCGCTCTGGTTTCGCCCACCGTGCCCGCTGTACGCGTCCCCCCGGTGGGGCTCTCGCGCGCGAACACCGGCCGTTCGTCGCGAAGGAGTGGTCCATTTGTCCGGACGGGTTCGTCGCCGTATGGGCGCGTAGCAGCGGCGCGTGCCGAGCGGGGATTTCAGTCGTGTTCCCGAGCCCTGTTCACAAGGGCGCTCATTCTTTGCCCGGAATTGATTGTTCCGCCGTTGTCGTAGGTGATCTGCGGGCCGCGTGCTCGACCCTGCACCCGCCTCGTACCGGCGCAGACGTGCTGCGTCAGTGCCCAGATGTCCGCAGCCGATGCCAAAAGGGGCATGGTCCGCACTGTCGGGCCGGGGGCAAAACGCCCGATCGTCATTCGATCGGGAGGGAATTCGCGGTTCTCCGTGCAGATCTCAGATCTTGCTCAAGTGGTCGACCCGCCGAGTGGGCGCGCTGCTAGCGTTCGGCGACATTTTCTGCTTTGTGCGAGAGGTGAGCGTGAGAGTTCCACGAATACGCGGCTCCGCGGCTGTTCTGGCCGCCGCGATCGCTATGGGTCTTTTGCCCACGTCGGGGGCCGTGACGGCTAATGCGGATGACAGAACTCCGCTTCCTGGATTGCATCAGCCGAAACCAGTGCCGGCCAAAAAGGCCCGCATCGGCGGGGCCAAAAGACCCGACGCCGCGGCGGCCCACGCCTGGAAGGGCGGCCCCGAGGTCCTTTGGCCCCGTGCCGCGACGGCCGAGGTGGAGCTGGCTCCCACGAGCGGGCGGCCCGCCACACGGCGCGGAGCCGAACCGGCGCCCGTGCGGGCCGCGAACCTGCCCGTCGCCATCGCCCTGACCGATCAGGGACAGCCGGCCGCCGTCCCCGGCGCGAAGGACGGCAAGGCAGCCTCCACGCCACGAGGGGCTCGGGCCACGGTCAAGGTCGAGGTCAACGTCTCCGAACGGGCCGCCGCCCGCAAGGCCGGAGTCGACGGGCTCCTGCTCTCCGTGAGCCGCTCCGACGGCGCGTCGAAGCCCGTGCGGACCCGCATGGAAGTGAACTACTCCGCCTTCCGCGGCGCGTACGGAGGCGACTGGGCGGCGCGGCTGCGACTGGTGAGCCTGCCGGCCTGTGCCCTGACCACGCCCGACAAGGCCGCGTGCCGGGTCAAGACACCGCTGCCGACCACCAACGACACCCGAACCGGGACGCTGAGCGCCCCGGTCGGCATCGGCACGACGACCGTCCTCGCCGCAGCCGCCGAGGAGGCCGGCGCCAGCGGTGACTACAAGGCGACGTCCCTGCAGCCGGCCGGCTCCTGGAGCTCCGGCGAGTCGATGGGCAGCTTCGCCTGGTCCCACCCGATCAACGTGCCCGCCGTACCGGGCGGGCTCCAGCCCAAGATCTCCCTGGACTACAACTCGCAAGCGGTGGACGGCCGTACGGCCGCCTCCAACAACCAGCCGTCCTGGATCGGCGACGGATGGGCCTACGAGCCGGGCTTCATCGAGCGCCGCTACAAGTCCTGCAACGACGACAAGACCAACGGCACCAACACCACCCGCGTCGGTGACCTGTGCTGGTTCAACGACAACGCGACCCTGTCACTGGGAGGCAAGTCGACCGAGCTCGTCCACCAGCCGGGCAAGGGCTGGCACGAGGCCGCCGACAACGGGACGAAGGTCGAGAAGCTGACCGGAGCCGACAACGGTGACGGCGGTACCGACGGCGTCGACGGCAAGGGCGAGCACTGGAAGGTGACCACGGCCGACGGCACGCAGTACTTCTTCGGCCTGAACAGGCTCCCCGGCGCCACCGCCGCCGATCCCTCGACCCACTCGACGTGGACCGTCCCGGTGTTCGGCAACCAGTCCGGCGAGCCCTGCTACAACGCGAGCTTCGCGAGCGGCTGGTGCCAGCAGGCATGGCGCTGGCAGCTCGACTACGTGGTCGACCCGCGTGACAACGCCATGGCGTACTACTGGCAGACGGAGACCAACAACTACGGGCGCAACGTCTCGGACACCACCGGCAAGGCCACGGTCACCCGGTACGTCCGCGGCGGCTATCTGGAGCGCATCGACTACGGACTCCGGTCGGACGCCGTCTACTCCGGCAAGCCGATGGCGCAGGTCCGCTTCGCGGTGGACGAGCGCTGCCTGGCGAACTGCGGCACGTTCGACGAGACCAACGCCAAGAACTGGCCGGACGTCCCGTTCGACCAGTACTGCAAGGACGGCTCCACCGAGTGCAAGGACCAGTTCTCCCCGACGTTCTGGTCCCGCAAGCGACTCGCCTCCCTCACCACCGAACTGCTGACCGGCGGGGCCTACAAGGACGTCGACACCTGGACCCTGGGGCACGACTTCCCCGCCTCCGGCGACGGCATCTCGACACCCATGTGGCTCAAGTCCATCCAGCGCACCGGTCTGGCGGGCGGCAGCGCCACGCTGCCGGCAGTGACGTTCGCCGGCGAGCAGCGGGCCAACCGCGTCGACAAGACCGGTGACGGCCTCGCGCCCTTCGTCCGCCTGCGGGTCTACCAGATCACCACCGAGACCGGTGGCACGATCGGCGTCACCTACTCCGAGCCGGAGTGCACCGCGACGACCCTGCCGGCGGCCGACGCCACCAACACCACTCGCTGCTACCCGGTGAAGTGGGCGTACGAGGGCTACGACGCCAAGCTCGACTGGTTCAACACCTACGTGGCCACCCAGGTCGTGGAGGGCGACAACCTCGTCGAGTCCCCGGACAAGGTCACGTCCTACTCCTACCTGGGCGGCGCCGCCTGGACCAAGAGCACGGACGAGCTCAGCAAGGCCGAGGACCGCACCTACTCCGTGGCCCGCGGCTACGAACGGGTCCAGACCCGTGTCGGCAGCGCCTCCGACCCGAAGACCCTGACGGAGAACCGGTACTTCCGCGGCCGGGACGGACAGGACGTCAAGGACTCGGCAGGGCACGCGGTCACCGACCGCGACGCGTTCGCGGGGATGCTGCGCGAGAAGATCACGTACAACGGCGACGACACGAGCAAGCTGGTGACGGCGACCTCGTACACCCCGTGGCGCTCCGCGGCCATCGCCACGCGAACCCGTTCCGGTCTCCCGGACCTGGTCTCGTACCAGACCGGTGTGGAGAAGGAATCGACCCGCACGAGCGTGAGCGGCGGTACGCGCACCACCGAGGTCGACCGCACCTTCGACGGCTACGGCATGGTCGCCACCGAATCCACCACCGGTGACACCGCCAGAACGGGCGACGAGAGCTGCAGGACGACCAGCTACGCCCGCACCGGCGCCGGCAAGATCCTCGACAAGGTCAGCAGGGTCGAGACGGTCGCCGTCACCTGTGATGCCACCGCGTCCCGTCCGGCCGACGTCATCGACGACGTCCGGACCTACTACGACGGCGGCGCGCTCGGCACGGCACCCACGAAGGGCGACGTCACGCGGTCCGAGCGGATCAACGGCGCCGGCAACGGCTACGACGTCACCACCAGCACCCCGGCCGCCGACTTCGACATCTACGGGCGCGGCCTGACGGTCGCGGACGCCTACGGCAAGATCACCAAGACGGTGTACACCCCGGCCACGGGCGAAGCGCCCACGACCGTCGTGGTCACCAACCCGCGCAACCACACGGCCACCACCCAGATGGACCCGCTGCGCGGCCAGCCCACACAGGTGACCGACGCCAACGGCAAGGTCACGACCACCGCCTACGACGCGCTGGGCCGGATCACCAAGGTGTGGCTGCCGACCCGCTCCGCCACGACCTATCCCCATTCCCCCAGCAGGGTCTTCGACTACCAGCTCCGCAACGACGCGCCTGCCGTCATCACGGCCAGGACCCTGGCCCACGACGCGACCTACCAGACCGAGTACACCTTCTACGACGGTCTGCTGCGGGCCCGGCAGACGCAGCGCGAATCGCCCGACCGGGCCGGCCGCCTCGTCACGGAGACCTTCTACGACACCCGCGGCCAGGCCTGGCGCACCTCCGGCGTCTACTTCGCGACCGGGGCGGCCGAGCCGGTCCTCGTCACCGGGCAGGAGCTGAAGTACCCGGCGTCCACCGACACCGAGTTCGACGGGGCCGGACGCGTCACGGCGCAGATCTCCCGGCGGTTCGGCGACGAGACCCGGCGAACCGTCACCCAGTACACCGGCGACACCACCACTGTCGTCCCGCCCCAGGGCGGCACGGCATCGACGGTGGTCGTGGACGCGCAGGGCCGCACGATCGAGTCGCGGCAGTACACCGACACGGCCCGTACCGCCTACCAGTCCACCCGGTACGGCTTCGACAAGCGCGGCAGGCTGGCATCCGTCACCGACCCCTCGGACGCCACCTGGACCTACACCTACGACGTCCGCGGTCGCCAGATCCAGGTCGACGACCCGGACAAGGGCACCACCAAAACCGCGTACGACCAGGGCGACCGCTCCACCGACGTCACCCACGTCGGACGTGGCATCACCCTGCACACCGACTACGACGAGTTGGGACGCAAGACCGCCCTGACCAAGGGCACCACCGTGCTCGCGTCGTGGGAGTACGACACCGTGGCCAAGGGGCAGTTGTCGAAGTCGACCCGCTGGGTCGGCGGCAAGGCCTACGAGAACGCGATCACCACGTACAACAGCCTCTACAAGCCGGTCGTCACCCAGGTGACCGTCCCGGACGGCGCGGGCGCGCCGGCCGGCGTCTACAAGTGGACCACCTCGTACAACCTCAACACCGGCGACGTGATGTGGACCCAGCACCCCGCCATCGGTGACCTGCCGGCCGAGAAGGTCGTCAACACCTACACGGCAGGCAGCGGTCTGCTGAACACCGTGGGCGCGGGCGTCGATCCGATCGTCTCCGCCATGACCTACGACCACTACGGTCGCAACACCCGCATGGAGCTCGGAGAGTTCGGCCGGCACGTCTGGGTGTCCAACGAGTACGACGACCACTCCGGCGTCCTCAGCCGCACCTACACCGACCGGGAGGCGGCTCCGCAGCGCGTCGAGGACACCAGCTACGGCTACGACCCGTCGGGCAACGTCGTCTCCGTCGCCACGGCCTACGGCCAGGACGCGGCGCGCACCACCGACACCCAGTGCGTCGACCTCGACCCGCTGGGCCGGATCACCGAAGCCTGGACGAACACCGGCCAGCAGTGCGCCGTCACACCCTCGACGTCCGTCGTCGGCGGGCAGGACGCCTACTGGACGTCGTACACCTACGACGTGATGGGCAACCGGAAGACCGAGACGCGCCACCCCACCGCCTCCGGCGAGGCCACCGCGCGAACGTACGCCGCCCCGACCGCCGGCAAGCACGATCTGCCCAAGGTCACCCAGACCGGCGCCGACGCGCACGAGGAGACCTTCTCCTACGACGCGGCCGGCAACACCCGGACCCGCAAGATCGGGACGGCCGCCCAGCAGACCCTGGGATGGGACGACGAGGGACACCTGGCGTCGGTCTCCGAGGGCGCGAACGAGAAGGCCTCGTACCTCTACGACACCGAGGGCCAGCGACTCCTCGCCAAGGACACCACCGGCACGACCCTGTACCTCCCGGGAGGCAACGAGCTGCGCCGCAGCGCGAGCGGAGTGCTCAGCGCCACCCGCTACTACATGTCGGGCGCGCAGACGATCGCCGTGCGCAAGGGCGGGAAGCTGACCTTCGTGCTGGGCGACCACCACGGCACCGGCACCACCCAGATCACGGCCGACGCGGCGCAGACGATCACGCGACGCAAGTCCACGCTCTTCGGCGGCGCGCGCGGCACACTGCCCACCGGTTGGTCGGGAGACAAGGGCTTCGTCGGTGGCACGGACGACGCCGTCACCGGTCTGGTGCACCTCGGCGCCCGTGAGTACGACCCCTCCACGGGGCGCTTCATCTCCGTCGACCCGCTGTTCGTGACCGAGGACCCGCGCCAGCACAACGCGTACACCTACAGCAACAACAACCCGCTGTCCTTGAGCGACCCGGCCGGCACCGAGATCGGCTCGCCTCCCAACTCGTGCCTGTACGACCTGGCCTACTGCTCCAAGGACATCCAGGACTCCGTCGGCTACACCCCGAAGACCACCAGCTCCGGTGGCGGCGGCGGTGGCGGCGGTGGTGGCAACAGTGGTGGCGGCTCGTCCGGGAAGCACTACTGCGACGGCTGCCAGCAGCTGCCGCCGAAGCTGCCCAAGGGCGTCGTGGTCCCCGACGGACCTCCTGGCACCAGGCCGGTGTCCACGGTGGTGACGTACCAGGGTCCGTGGACCGACTTCTCCACCGGCGCCAACGTCCGCGAGGTCACCGAGGACCAGACGCTGTCGTTCACCTACACCTATGCCGCCATGTACGCGGCGATGGAGCAGTTCGCCGACAAGTTCGGTTGGTCGGCATCGGTGAAGGCGAAGGTGGGGGGCCACATCCCGCTGCTCGTGGACGGCGAGGTGGAGACCACGCTCGGCCTCAACGGCGACTACACCTGGACCAACTCCGACACCAAGACGAACACCTCGACGGCCGCCGAGGCCAGCACGATGACGCTCAAGAAGGGAGAGATGTACGGTTACGTGCCGTCCGGCTACGTCACCCGGTTCCAGACCGTCTACCAGGACGCGGACGGAAAGACGTCGACCAGGAGCTGGGGCACGTTCGACATCCACACCTGGCAGGGCAACAAGTTCAAGGAGGCTCCGCCCAACCTGGTGAGGCTGGACGTGGTCATGTGCACCCAGGTGGGAACGTGCGGCCACTGACACGCCACCGGCCACCTTTTGCGCGCCTGCTGCTGGCGGCCGCCTCGGCGCTGATCCTTGCGGCGGGCTGCGGACCGCAGCCCGCCGGGAAGCCCTCGGCCGGCACGCCGGGCGGGTCCGTGTCCCCGTCCGCCCACGCGACTGCCGGCGAGCAACAGGCCGACCCGCGCCGGCTCGAGGAAGCGGTCGCGGACCAGGCCCGGCAGTCCGGCGCGGCCCCCACGGACAAGGGGCTGAGCCTGGCCCGCCGGTCCGGGAAGGCCGTCTCCTACCTGTGGGAGACCACGAACGGCAAGGTCTGCTTCGGGCAGACGTCCTCAGGCGCCGCCCAGGAGATCGTGTGCGGTGCGGGACGAGTCGCACCGGAGGAGAAGGGCTCGCACCTCGCGGCGCTCTTCGGCCCGGGAATGGGATTCGCCGAGTCGTACGTGGTGTTCGTCTCCGGGCCGGGGGCGACGGTGACATCCGTGAAGTACCGCGGAAAGGAGGTGTCCTGGCGGTTCGTCAGAAAGCTGGACCCGGAACGGACGGGGCGCGACGTCTACTACGTCACGCTCCCCGACGATCACCGGGGCTGGATCGACGTGACGCTGCAGCAGGCTGACGGACGGCTGAAGCCCGACCGGCTGCGGGTCACCATGGGCGGTGGTGCCCGCGCGTCGACGACGGCGTCGGCTTCCTGATCCGCAGGACTGAGGGGGCGCACTCCGACGGGAAGTCCGTCGGGGTGCGCCCCTCCGCTTCACCCTGCTGCTCAGGAAGGCCCGCCGGTTCGCGGGCAGGACGCAGCCGCCGGCCTCGGCGGACGGTGGAGCCCAGGTAGTCGAGGGCCGAACGGGCGAACGCCGGTGCGGTGCGCGCTCAGCCGGCCTGCGGCGTGAAGCCCTTCGCCGCCTCGGAGACGAACGGCTCACGGACGATCCGCATGCCGCCCGGGACGGACTTGTCCGGCTGGAGGATCACGGACTCGCGTGAGGACGGCGCCTTCGGATCGCTGAAGTCGTGCGTCCCGAACCCGGCGTCGTACGCGTTCAGGGTCAGCAGGGCCTTGCCGATGCCTTCCCGGGTGAGATCCTTGGCGTCGCACGCCCTCTTGAGCGCCTCCCCGAAGACGCTCGCCGCCGTCCATCCGGCCACGACGCCGTTGTCGAGGCCGTCGTTCGGGTACGCGGCCTTGTAGTCCGTGACGAGCTTCTTCGCGGCCGGGGTGCCGGCGCCGATCGGAAGACTCGGAGAGGCGAACCAGTACATCTTCTCCAGCGCGGGTCCGGCCTGGGTGCCGAGCAGCTGGGGGGCGAAAGCGGAGTTGTTGCCGATGACGGGTACGAGCAGCTTCGCCGCCGCGGCGACCCCGACCAGCGAAGCGGCCTGCCGGGGGCCCGCGCTGAGGACGACCGCCTTGACGCCCGCCTGCTTCAACGCCGCGACCTGGGCCGACATGTCGTTGTCGGTGGGCTTGATCTTCTGCTCCACGACCGTCAGACCCGCCTTCCGGGCGGCGAACTTCGACCCCTTGAGCGCGTTCTCGCCGTAGTCGCCCTCGAAGTAGACGTGGCCCAGCCTGTCGCCCGCCTTCAGCCCCTTCTCCTTCACCAGGAAGTCCACGGCGTTGATCGTCTCGATGTCGTACGTGGAGCCGAGGACGCGGATGTACGGGGAGCCCAGCAACGAGGCCGACCAGGCCTGCGGCAGCACCAGTCCCTTGTCCCGGCCGTCGACGCGCTGCTTCACGGCCGCGACGAACGGAGAGCCGATGAACTGCACGTAGCCGGCGACCTTCGGTTCCAGCTCGGTGTACGCGGAGAGCGCCTTCTGCGGGTCGTAGCCGTGGTCGCGGACCGTCAGCTCCAGCTGTCGGCCGCAGATTCCGCCGGCCGCGTTGACCTGCTCCACGTAGAGCTGCTGCGCCTGGGTGACGCTCTTGCCGAGCGTGGCGTACACGCCGGTCATGTCGGTGAGGGCACCGACGGCGATGGTCCTGTCGGTGACGCCCGTGCCGGACCTCACCCCGTCGGATCCGGTGCCGGCGTCGTCGGTGGACCGGGCCTTGGAGCTGCAGCCGACGGCGGTCAGCACGACGAGGGCTGCGGCGAGCCCGACGGCCGTGGTTCTCGAGGCCTGACGTCGGTGGGTCATCGTTCCTCCCCAGAGGAGTGCGAGGGTTGGGCGGTTCGCCCGCGTGGCCGGGCGGTCGGCCGGACCAGGCCGCCGGGCAGGAAGAGCACCACCGCGACGACGGCGGCGCCGTAGAGGTAGCGGGCCGCTTCTCCTGGGGCGATCCCGCCTGTCCCGGGGGCGGAGACCAGGGGAAGTGCGTCGCTGTACCGGTTGAGGAGCTGCGGCAGCAGGGAGACGAAGACGCCTCCCACCACCGCCCCGGCGACCGAACCGAGACCGCCGATGACGATCATGGCCAGGTATTCGAGGGAGAGCAGCATGCCGAAGTACTCCGGCACGGTGCGCTGGAAGACCAGCGCGAGCAGCACCCCCGCCAGTCCCGCGTACATGGATGACAGGACGAAGACGGCGGCGCGGTAGCGGGCCACGGGGACGCCCATCACCCCGGCGGCGATCCGGTGGTCCCGGATCGCGTTCATGGCCCGGCCGGGGCGGCCGCGGAGCACGCCGCGAGCGAAGAGGGCACCCGCGAGCAGGAGCACGAGACCCACGTACCAGAGCTTCTCCGCCGACCCGAACGGCACCTGGGCGATCAGCAGCTCGTTGTCGTCGAAGGTCAGGCCGAAGAGGTTCAGCGGGGGCACGGCGCGGCCGTTGAAACCACCGGTGAGGTCGTGGGCGTTGAACAGCAGGTGCTGGCCGATGAAGATCAGGGCGAGGGTCGCGATGCCGAGGTAGGCGCCCCGCAGCCGACCGGCGATGGGGCTGAACACCCCGCCGGCCGCGCCCGCGAGGGCGACGGCGAGGGCGGCGGCGACCCAGCCGGGCAGGCCCAGTCCGGTCAGCCCGTCCGCTCCGTCCCCGGCGAAGGCGCAGTAGCCGTACGCGCCGACGGCCAGGAAGAAGGCGTGGCCCATGGAGAGCTGACCGGTGGCACCGGTCAGCAGGTTGATGCCGATGGCGCCGATCGCGGCCGCCATGGCGAAGAGCCCGGCCTGGATCCAGAACCGGTCCAGGTAGAAGGGCAGGGCGACGAGCACGAGTCCGGCGGCGGCCCGTGCGACGACCCGGGGCCGGGCGAGGCGAGCCGTTCCACGGCGGGGAAGCGCGTCAGACACGGGACAGCTCCTTCGTGCCGAAGAGCCCGGCAGGGCGGAGGAGGAGCACGGCGACCATCACCAGGTACGGGGCGAGATCGCCGATGCCGCGGCCGAGGAAGGTCAGATCGCCCTGGTAGCCGGTGGCGAGGGACTCGGTGACCCCCACCACCAGGCCGCCGACGAGGGCGCCGGTGGTGGAGTCCAGTCCGCCGAGGATGGCGGCGGGGAAGGCCTTCATCGCGGCGAGGGAGGTGGTGCGCTCCAGGCCGGGGGTCGGGAAGACGGTGAGGAAGAGCGCGGCGACGGCGGCGAGGCCGCCGGCCACCGTCCAGGCGCCGAGCGAGACCCGGCCGAGCCGGACGCCCATGAGGGCCGCGGTCTCCCGGTTCTCGGCGGCGGCGCGCATGGCGACGCCCCAGGAGGTGTGGCGGAAGGCGAGCAGGAAGGCGGTGATGAGCAGCCCGGCGACGAGCAGGGCCGCGATGCGGGTCTGCGCCAGGGTGACCGGACCGATGGTGACGACGTCGTCGCCCCACGGGTCGCCGGGAGACAGGATGTCGGTGCCGATGCGACGGGTCAGTTCGGTGGCCAGCAGGATGTCGACACCGATGGTGACGATGGCGAGGACACTCTGGTCGGAGCCGCGGTAGCGGCGCATCACGAGGAACTCGACGGCGGCGCCGACGAGGGCCGCGCCGGCGATCCCGGCCGCCAGCGCCGGCCAGAAACCGATGCTGTCGTGGAGCACCGCGGTCACGTAGCCGCCCGCGAGCAGCAAGGAGGCGTGGGCGAAGTTGACGACCTCGGTGGCGCGGAAGATCACCACGAAACCGAGGGCGATGAGGGCGTAGACGGATCCCAGCGAGACGCCGTTGAGCAGGAGTTCGGCGAAGGTGGTCACCCGGCGGTCTCCTCTCCGAGGTAGGCGCGGACGACCGCGGGGTCGTTCTGGACGTCGCCGGGCGCGCCGTCGGCGATCCGGCGGCCGAAGTCGAGGACGGTGACGGCGTCGGCCAGCCGCATCACCACGCCCATGTCGTGCTCGACGAGGACGATGGAGATCCCGAGGCTGTCGCGGACGCCGGCGATGACGGCCGCGGTACGGCGGCGCTCGTCGGCGGTCATGCCGGCCACGGGTTCGTCGAGGAGCAGGAGGGTGGGCTCCATGCAGAGGGCGCGAGCCAGTTCGGCGAGCTTCTGCTGCCCGTAGGGGAGGGATCCGGCAGGCTGCGTGAGCTGCTTCTCCAGGCCGACGAAGGCGGCGATCTCACGGACGCGGGCACGGTGTCGGGCCTCTTCGCGGGCGGCGGAGGGCAGCCGGAGCCCGGCGGCGAGGAAGCCGGTACGGGTGAGCCGGTGACGGCCGAGCATCAGGCTGTCCTCGACGGTGGCGCGGGGCGGGAGTGCGAGGTTCTGGAAGATGCGGGCGACGCCCAGCCCGGCGATCTCGTGCGGAGGCAGGGTGGTGAGTTCGTGCGGGCCGAGCCGGACGCTCCCCGAGCTCGCCCTGTAGACGCCGGAGAGCACGTTGAAGCAGGTGGACTTGCCGGCTCCGTTGGGTCCGATGACGGCGTGCACCGTGCCGGGACGGACGGTGAAGGAGACCGCGTCGAGCGCGGTCAGCCCCGCGAAGCGGACCGTGACGTCACGGACTTCGAGGGCGGGCACCGAGGCGAGACCCTTCGGGGTGGTGGGCCCTGGGGACCGGGCGTCCGCCGCGGTGCCCTCGCCGGGTGCGGTGGGCGGACGCCCCGGACCACCAGCGTCCGAGCCACGAGCGGCGGGTCCGCTCATCGGATCTCCTCCCAGCGGGTGAGCACGGGGTGCGCGACGGCGGCGTACGACCCGTCCGTGTCCTGGTCCTCGTCGACGACGCCCAGGTAGCGGCGCCGTACCTCGTCGGAGGCGGCGAGTTCGGCGACCGGGCCGGACAGGGCGACCTCGCCGACCTCCAGGACGTACGCCCGGTCGGCGAGCCGCAGCGCGAGCGCCGCGTTCTGCTCG
This sequence comes from Streptomyces sp. NPDC051921, assembly GCF_040680975.1. Taxonomy (NCBI): domain Bacteria; kingdom Bacillati; phylum Actinomycetota; class Actinomycetes; order Kitasatosporales; family Streptomycetaceae; genus Streptomyces; species Streptomyces sp. NPDC051921. The sequence goes on along the minus strand of NZ_JBFAXU010000006.1, from coordinate 58,408 downwards.
ACGAGGAGGACGGCGGTGCCCTGGGAGTTGATCTCGCGGATCGTGTCGGCGATCCGGGCCGCCATGAGCGGCGCGAGGCCCAGCGAGGGCTCGTCGAGGAGGAGCAGCTTCGGCGAGGCCATCAACGCGCGTCCGACGGCGAGCATCTGCTGTTCACCGCCCGACAGCAGTCCGGCGCGCTGGTGGGACCGGTCGGCGAGAACGGGGAAGAGCCCGTGGACCCGTCGCAGGGCCGACGCCTTCGCCCTCCGGTCACCCGGCGCACCGAGCGCCCCGGCCCGCAGGTTGTCCTCCACGGTCATCCGCGCGAAGACCTGCCGGCCTTCCGGCACCTGGGAGACTCCGGCGGCGACGACCCGGTCCGGCGCGAGCCCGTCGATCGGCCGCCCCCCGAAGGTGACGGAGCCGGAGGTGACGGCCCCGCCGTGGAACGACAGCGTTCGCGACACGGCCCTCAGCAGAGTCGACTTCCCCGCGCCGTTGCCGCCGAGAACGGTGACGACGGCGCCTTCCGGCACGGTGAGCGACACCTGCCTCAGGGCGCGTACCGGTCCGTATCCCACCGACAGGTCCGTGACCTCGAGGGCGAGTCCGGTCCCTCCCATGTTTCCCCTTCCGTGGCCCGTTCAGTGGCGTCACCCCAGCACCGCGGTGGCCGCCCGTCCACGTGCGGAGCCCGAAACGCTGCCGGTGCCCAGCCGGTGCAGGTACGGGTTGTGCACGGGCACAACACCGCGTGTCAGGGGCCTGCCGGGAAGGGGGGCGGGGTGGCATCCTCCGGGCATGGGACGGCGCAGACCACGGACCGGTGATGACTGGAAGCTGTTGGCCGAGGCGTGTACGGCGCTTCTGCGGCGGCTGCCCCAGCTGGTGGACGAGCACCTGAGGGAACTGCTCGCGTACGAGCCTGCGTACGGCCGGATCGTGCCGCACGACCAGCACTGGCGGGAGGCCCACGAGGCGCTGCGGATCGGGATCGAGATGATCTCGGCGCCGCGGGATTCGCCCCGGCGGGACCTGGAGCACGCCGACGAGCTGGGACGGCGGCGAGCCGAGCAGGGGATGCCGCTGGAACTGGTGGTGCACGCCTACCGGCACGCAGGCCATCTGGTGTGGGAGGCGCTGATCGACGACGCCTCGGCCCACCCGTCGAGACTGGCGGTGCTGACCCAGTCGGCGACCATGGTCTGGCAGGCCGTGGACGCGCAGGCGGACACCGCTTCGGAGGCGTACCGGGCGACGGAACGGGAGCTGAGGCGGCGTACCGACGAGCAGCTCCAGGCGCTCCTCGACGCGTTGCTGCACGGCCAGTGTTCGACGGAGGTGAGCTCGCGGGCGGCGGCCGGCCTGGATCTGCCGGAGCACGGCCGGTACGCGGTGGTGGTCCTGCGGCCCGACCGGCGGGAGGTGCCCGAGCCCTTCCACCGGCGGGTGCAGGGGGCGGGCGTGCGGTTCCTGTGGCGGATGGGCGCGGACTGCGAGATCGGGGTGGTGTCGTTGGCGGAGGGCGTCGGGCTGGACGCGCTGTCCGAGCTGCTCGACGGGCGCTGCCCGGGGCCCGGAGGGATCAGCCCCGTGGTGACGGGGCTGTTGGAGCTGGGACGAGCACGCAGGCTCGCGGAGCTCGCTCTGCGGACCAGTCCGCCGGACTCACGGCAGATCGTCCGGCTGGACCGCCGGATGGCGGGCGCCCTGGTGGTCGGGCAGCCGGAGCTGGCGGGCCTCCTGGTGACGGACGTCCTGGGCGGCCTGCTGGAACTGGACCCGGCCGACCGCGCGATCCTGCTGGAGACACTGGACGTCTGGCTGGAGTGCGAGGGTTCGGCGGGCCGGGCGGCTGCCCGCCTCTACTGCCACCGCAACACGGTCTTCAACCGGCTGCGCCGCCTGGAGCAGTTGACGTCCCGGTCCCTGTCCCGGCCGAGGGACCTCACGGAGATGACCCTGGCCCTGGACGCCTTCCGCCTGACGGCCTGCTGAGGACGCGCGGACCGGCCCGTCGGCTCTCCCGCACGAAGGGGAAGCTCGACGCCGGCGCCGGGGGAGTCGGGGCCGGCGCGCGCGGGGCCGTGCGGTCGACGCCGGGCCTGCCGGGCCGGGCGGACGCCGCTCCTCGCCACTTCGGCCGGGCTCGGCCCCGCCCCCCGGGGCGCCCGCACGGCCGGTCCGCCGCGTACGCCCGACCGGTGCGGGCCCTGGACTCAGGTGGAGGCCCGGTCCCGCAGGGCGGTCTGCCAGGCGGGCGCCGGGATGCTCGGCGCGTGCTCGGGGCGGCGCCCGCCCTGGGCGAAGAAGTCGACCAGTGGCAACAGTCCGGCCCCGACGGTGACGGCCTCGGGTCCGAGAGTGCCGAGCGCGATCTCCGTCCGGCCGCCGGGGTGGCGGAGCGCGTACGCGCGGGCGTACGCCGTCACGGTGGCGAGGAACCGGGAGCCGAGCTGGAGCCCGGCCCAGCCGCCGACGAGGATCCGGTCCGGCTGGAAGAGGTTGATGAGGTCGGCCAGCCCGGCGCCCAGGTACTCGGCGGTCTCGTCGAGGACCGCGAGCGCGACCGCGTCCGGCGCCGCGCCGGGCGACCCGGGCCCGGCCACAGCCGTCCCGGAGACGCAGGCCGGGTAGGACTCGGCCCGGGCCGCGGACGCCCGAGTCCCGCCGGTCTCGGTGTCGGACGGGGCGGGCACGGATGCCCCGGCCGCGGACGACCCGGTCCCCGCCGTGTCGGCCTCGGACGGCCCGGGCACGGTCGCTCGGGTCTCCGCAGGTCCCGTTCCGGCAGGTCCCGTTCCGGCAGGTCCCGTCCCGGCAGGTCCTGTTGGGGCAGGTCCCGGCCCGACAGGTCCCGGCGCGATAGACCCCGTTGCGGCAGGCCCCGGCCCGGCAGGTCCGGTCCCCGCAGGCCCCGTGTCCGCAGGCCCCCTGTCCGCGGCCCCCGGCCCGGCCGGCGTCGGGTAGGCGGCGGCGAGCATCGCGGTCAGGGCCGTCTCCTCGTCGGCGCCCGCCGGCGGTTCGCCGCCCGCCTCCCGCCACCGTTCGAGCAGTGCCTCCGCTCCGGCGTACGCCTCCAGGCAGCCCTGAGCGCCGCAGCGGCAGCGGCGCCCCCGCACCCGTACGGTCAGATGGCCCCACTCCAGCGCCTGCCCGGGGCCCAGCGGATCCGTCACCGCGCACGCGCCGACGCCGGAGCCGAAGAGCACGACCACGGCGCTACGGGCCCCGCGGCCGGCGCCGAACCACATCTCGGCCTGACCAAGGGTCTTGGCGCCGTTCTCGATCCGATACGGGACCTCCGCCGGCAGGGCGACCGTCTCGCGGAGCAGCCGCTCGAGCGGCACCGCGTCCCAGCCGATCGTCTGCCCGTGCACCACCGCCCCCTCCTCGGGCGTCCGCTCGACGATGCCGGGCACACCGATCCCGACGCCGAGCAGCCGCTCCGCGGGCACGCCCGCCGTACGCAGCACCTCGGCGATGCCGTCCCTCAGGTGGCCCACGACCACCGCGACCTCGTACCGCGCGGTCCGCGGCCCCGAGGTGGCCAGCGGGCGCTCGGTGCGGGCGAGTTCGGTGAGCGCGAGATCGAACAGCTCGATCCGCACCCGGGTCTCGCCGATGTCCACGCCGATCATGCAGCCGCTGCCCGGCGTGATCCGCAGCAGGGTGCGCGGGCGCCCGCCCGCGGAGTCGACACTGCCGGCCTCCTCCACGAGCCCCTCGGCGACCAGCTCGGCGACCACGTTGCTGATCGACCCCGAGGAGAGCCCGGTCGCCGGACCCAGCATGAGCCGGCTCATCGGACCGTCGAAGTAGAGCCTCCGCAGCACCGCCGTCCGGTTCTCGCGCCGCAGGTCGCGCACCGTGCGGCCACTCTTCGCGTGCACTCTCGTCCCCGTCCGTCGTAGTCGTCCGCTGCAACATACCCGCACGACAAGCCTTGACGCGACTTTCTCTTGGGGTTTAACTCACATCCTAAATTAAGCCGATGCGGCGTCGAGCGGTCCGGGCGCTCGCCCTGTCGGTACTCCCGCCTTCCCTGAAAGGGACCAGGAGCCATGCGCAGAATCAGAGCCGCCGTCACGGGTGCCGTCACCCTCTCCCTCGTCCTCACCGCAGCCGCCTGCGGCGGCGGGGGAGCGGACGGCGGCGGCCAGGCGTCGAAGACCCTCACCTACTGGGCCACCAACCAGGGTTCCAGCCTGGAGGTCGACAAGAAGGTCCTCCAGCCCGAACTCGACCGGTTCGAGAAGGAGACCGGCATCAAGGTGAAGCTGGAGGTGATCCCGTGGTCCGACCTGCTCAACCGGATCCTCACCGCCACCACTTCGGGCCAGGGCCCGGACGTCCTCAACATCGGCAACACCTGGAGCGCCTCCCTCCAGGCCACCGGCGCCCTGCTGCCCTGGGACGAGAAGAACTTCGGGGCCATCGGCGGCAAGGACCGCTTCGTCGACTCCGCCCTCGGCTCCACCGGTGCCCCCGGACAGGACCCGGCCGCCGTCCCGCTCTACTCGATGGCCTACGCGCTCTACTACAACAAGCAGATGTTCAAGGACGCCGGCATAGCGAAGCCGCCGACGACCTGGGACGAGGTCGTCGCCGCCGGCAAGAAGCTCAGCAAGGACGGCAAGTGGGGCATCGGGGTCGAGGGCTCCAACCTCTCCAACAACATCCACCAGGTCTTCGTCCTCGGCAAGCAGCACGGCGCCGACTTCTTCACCTCCGACGGCAGGCCCGACTTCACCTCCGACGGCGCCGTCGCCGCCGTCAAGCAGTACGTCGACCTGATGGCCGCCGACAAGATCGTCGCCCCGGGCAACGCCGAGTACGCCCAGAACCAGTCCCTGAGCGACTTCGCCAAGGACAGGACGGGCATGGTCCTCTGGCAGACCCCGTCCCAGACCTTCGCGTCCCAGGGCATGACCGAGGAGGAGTGGGGCGTCGTTCCCGCCCCCGTCCCGTCCGGCAACCTGGACACCGGAACCGCCACCAACTCGATGGTCGCCGGCATCAACATGGCCGTGTTCAAGAACACGAAGAACCGCGACGGCGCCCTGAAGTTCGTGAAGTTCATGACCAGCGACAAGGAGCAGGTCCTCCTCAACAAGTCGTACGGCTCGGTGCCGCCGGTCAGGACCGCGCAGAACGACCCGGCCTTCGCCGGCCCGTCCCTCGCCGTCATCCGCGACACCCTCGCCTCCAGCGCCGCGGCCCTCCCGCAGGTCCCGGAGGAGTCCCAGTTCGAGACGGTCGTCGGCACCGCCGTCAAGGAGCTGTTCGCCGACGCCGCCGCCGGCCGGCCGGTGACGACCGAGTCCGTGAAGGCCAAGCTCGAAAAGGCCCAGCAGCAGATGCCGAAGAAGTAGGCCCCGGTCCCATGACCCAGACCGCCGTCACTCCCGCAACCGAGCCGGCGGTGCGCAAGGCCACACCCGGAGGGGCGCGCACCGCACGCCGCTCCGGGCGTCGCCGCCTCGCACTGCCCTACGTCCTGCTCCTGCCCGCCCTGCTCCTCGAACTCCTCGTCCACCTCGTGCCGATGCTCATGGGCATCGCCATGAGCTTCAAGGAGCTCACCCAGTTCTCCATCCGCGACTGGGCGGCCGCGCCCTGGTCCGGACTCGACAACTTCTCGGTCTCGCTCGACTTCGATGCGGCCGTCGGGAAGTCGCTGCTGAAGTCCTTCCTGACCACCTGCCAGTTCACCGTGCTCTCGGTAGGCCTGTGCTGGCTCCTCGGCACGGCCGCCGCGATCCTCCTCCAGGAGAACTTCCGCGGCCGGGGAGTCCTGCGCACGCTGTTCCTCGTCCCGTACGCCCTGCCCGTCTACGCGGCCGTCATCACCTGGGCGTTCATGTTCCAGCGCGACAACGGCCTCATCAACCACGTCCTGCACGACCAGCTCGGCATCGGCGACAGCCCCGCCTTCTGGCTGATCGGCGACAACAGCTTCTGGGCGCTGCTCGCCGTCTCCGTGTGGAAGGGCTGGCCGTTCGCCTTCCTCACCGTGATGGCCGGCCTCCAGAACGTCCCCCGCGAGATGTACGAGGCCGCCGCGCTCGACGGTGCCGGCATCTGGCGGCAGATCCGGCACATCACCCTGCCGTCCCTGCGCCCGGTCAACCAGGTCCTCGTACTGGTCCTCTTCCTGTGGACCTTCAACGACTTCAACACGCCGTTCGTGCTCTTCGGCAAGGCGGCCCCGGAAGCGGCGGACCTCATCTCGCTGCACATCTACCAGTCGTCCTTCCAGACGTGGAACTTCGGCACCGGCTCGGCCATGTCCGTCCTCCTGCTGCTCTTCCTGCTCCTCGTCACGGGCGTCTACCTCCTGCTCACCTCCCGCGGAAGGAAGACCTCCGATGTCTGACGCCGCTCACGGGAGCGCGACCCGCCCGTGCTCCCCGATGGCCCCGCCCCGCTCCTTCCTCTGGACCCGGCGGATCGTCCTCACCCTGCTCACCGGCTTCGTCCTGCTGCCGGTGTACGTCATGGTGTCCAGCTCGCTGAAGCCGCTGGAGGACGTCTCGGGCACGTTCGAATGGATCCCGTCCGGACTCACCCTGCGCCCGTACGCGGACATCTGGGACACGGTCCCGCTCGCCGACTACTTCGTGAACTCGATCGTCGTCGCGGGCGCCGCCACCGTGCTCTCCGTGGCCGTCGCGATCTTCGCCGCGTACGCCGTCAGCCGCTACACCTTCCGCGGCAAGCGGCTCTTCACGGTCACCGTCCTGTCCACGCAGATGTTCCCCGGCATCCTCTTCCTGCTGCCGCTCTTCCTCATCTACGTCAACATCGGCAACGCCACCGGCCTCGCCCTCTTCGGTTCCCGCGAAGGCCTGATCCTCACCTACCTGACCTTCTCGCTGCCGTTCTCCATCTGGATGCTCACCGGGTACCTCGACTCGATCCCGCGCGAGCTCGACGAGGCGGCGAAGGTCGACGGCTGCGGCCCGATCGGCGCGCTCTTCCGCGTGATCGTGCCCGCCGCCCGGCCCGGCATCGTCGCCGTCGCCGTCTACGCCTTCATGACCGCCTGGGGCGAGGTCCTGTTCGCCTCGGTCATGACCAACGACACCACCCGCACGCTCGCCGTCGGTCTCCAGGGCTACGCCACCCAGAACGACGTGTACTGGAACCAGGTGATGGCCGCCTCCCTCGTCGTGAGCGTGCCCGTCGTCGTCGGGTTCCTGCTCCTCCAGCGCTACCTCGTCGCCGGCCTCACCGCGGGTGCGGTCAAGTGACGCCCTTCTCTCCACCGAACTCGAAGAGGTCCTCCGTGTCCTTCCCCGTGTCCGCCCCCGCCCCCGACACCGACGGCGCCGCCCAGCCTGACCTGGCGGCCTTCCCGCCCTCCTTCGCCTGGGGCACCGCGACCTCCGCGTACCAGATCGAGGGCGCCGTCGCCGAGGACGGCCGCGCCCCCTCCATCTGGGACACCTTCTCCCGCGTCCCCGGCGCGATCGACAACGGTGACCACGGGGACGTCGCGTGCGACCACTACCACCGCTGGCCCGAGGACATCGCCCTCATGAAGGAACTCGGCACCGACGCCTACCGGATGTCGATCGCCTGGCCCCGGGTCGTCCCCGGCGGCGACGGGCCCGTCAACGCCGCCGGACTCGACTTCTACGACAGGCTCGTCGACGCCCTCCTCGACGCCGGCATCACGCCCTCTGTCACCCTCTACCACTGGGACCTCCCGCAGGCCCTCCAGGACCGCGGCGGCTGGACCTCCCGCGAGACCGCCGAACACCTCGCCGCCTACGCCTCCGTCGTCGCCGGCCGCCTCGGCGACCGCGTCACCCGCTGGGCCACCCTCAACGAACCCCTCTGCTCCGCCTGGATCGGGCACCTGGAAGGCCGGATGGCGCCGGGCCTCACCGACCTGACGGCCGCCGTCCGCGCCTCGTACCACCTGCTCCTGGGTCACGGGCTGACCACCGCGGCGATCCGGGCCGCCGCCCCCGGAGCCCGTGTCGGCCTGGTGACCAACCATTCCACGGTCGCCCCCGCCTCCGGCCGCCCCGAGGACCTCGCCGCCGCCCGCCGCATGGACGGGCACAGCAACCGCTGGTGGCTCGACCCGGTGTACGGCCGCGGTTTCCCCACCGACATGCGCGAGCTGTACGGCGTCGACCTCCCCGAGCGTCCCGGCGACCTGCAGACCATCGCCGCCGACCTGGACTGGCACGGCCTCAACTACTACTTCCCGGTCACCGTCGCCGACGACCCGACCGGACCCGCCCCGTACGCCCGCGAGGTCCGCCTCCCCGACGTGCCGCGCACCGGCATGGACTGGCAGATCGAGGCGGCCGGCCTGGAGGGCCTGCTCCTGCGGCTCACCGAGGACTACGGCGTCCGCGAGCTGTACGTCACCGAGAACGGCTCCGCCTTCCCCGACACCGTCGGCCCCGACGGCGCCGTGCACGACCCCGACCGCACCCGCTACCTGGAGGGGCACCTCGCCGCCTGCGCGAGCGCCGTGCGCAAGGGCGTCCCGCTCGCCGGCTACTACGCCTGGTCGCTCCTGGACAACTTCGAGTGGGCGTACGGCTACGACAAGCGCTTCGGCCTCGTCCACGTCGACTACGCCACCCAGAAGCGGACGGTGAAGACCAGCGGCCGCCGCTACGCCGAACTCATCCGCGCCCACCGGGAGCTGCACGGCTGACCGCCACCCACGTGACCGCCCGGAAGGCCGTCCCGCCCACCGCGGGACGGCCTTCCGCGCCGCGCTGCGGGGACCCCCGTCCCGGCCGCGGAGACCAGGAGCGCCCCATACCCGACACCGCCGCTCCGCGCTCCCGCCCCGGACCCGAAGAGACCGCCGGGCGCCTGCGCCGTGCCGTCGGGCCGGCGACGGTGATCCGGAGCACCCCTCTCGACGGGGGGCTCCACCACTCCGTCCGACGCGTCGAGCTCGCCGACGGCAGGCGTCTGGTGCCGCGCTCCTACGGCGGGGAGTTCGCCTCCTGGCTCGGCACCTGGTCCGCCGGACGCATCGCACGGCAGGTCGTCGCGCTGGACGCGCTGGAAGGCCGAGCCGCCAGGGATCAGGCCGACTCCCGGACCACCAACACCGGCTCGAAGACCTTCGAGCCGGCTACCGGCGAGCCCGCGTCGAGCTGGGCGAGCAGCAGCCCCGCCATCGCGGCCGCCATCTCCTCCACCGGCTGGTGCACGGTGGTGAGCGGGGGAGTGGCGTCCCGGGCCGCCACCGAGTCGTCGAAGCCGACCACGGCGACGGTCCCCGGCACGGCGACGCCCCGCTCCGCGAGGAGGCGGCAGGCGCCGCGGGCCATCAGGTCGTTGGCGGCGAACACCGCGTCGACGTCCGGGTGCCGTTCGAGCAGACGGGCCATCGCCTCCCGGCCGCTCTCCTCGGTGAACCGGCCCCGCTCGACCGGGACCGCGCCCGCTCCGCGCGCGGTGAGCGCCGCCGTGAAGCCGTCGAGCCGCTCGCGTGCGGTCGGCGCCGACACCGGCGCCGCGATGGTCGCCGGCCGCCGCCGTCCGGTCGCCCACAGGTGTTCGGCCACGAGCCGCGCGCCCGCGGCGTTGTCCAGGTCGACCCAGCCGCAGCGGACCCCGGCAGGCGGGCGCCCGAAGAGCACCGTCGGAAGGCCGGCCGCGACCAGCATCCCGGGCAGCGGGTCGTCCTCGTCGAGCGGCACCACGACGGCCCCGTCGGCGCCGCCGCGCCGCAGGTACTCGACGAGCTGGAGCCGGGCCGGCTCGGACTCGGCGACGAGCAGCACCGGCTGCACGCCGCGCTCACGCAGCACCGGGAGCACGCCGTCGACCACCCGTCCGAAGAAGGGATCGGAGAAGAGCCGGGCGGTGAAGGAGCCGCCGGTCGCCGAGAGGACAAGGGCGACCGCGCCGGTGCGCCGGGTCACCAGCGAGCGGGCCGCCTGGTTGGGCGTGTAGCCGGTCCGGGCGACGGCCGCGCGGACGGATTCCTGGATCTCCGGTGCCACGTTCCGCACGCCGTTGACCACGCGGGACACCGTCGCGCGTGACACCCCCGCCTCACGTGCGACGTCCTCCAGGGTCGGTCCCCGATTCCCCATCCGCGCACTTTATCGGTGCCGTGTGTCCGGTGGGCGAGGAGGCGGCGACAAGCCCCGCCCGCGGTGCGATCGATGCTTAATGCAAGCCAAAAGAAAAGCCGTGTCGCACACCTTGACCGCCCGCTCCGCCCCCGTGCATGGTTTCGGAGAGCGCTCTCCCATGTGTCCGTCCCGTATCACCGAGGAGACCCATGTCCTCCCTAGGGTCCCCGCCGGCACGCCGGCGCCCCGCATCCTCACTCCGCCGCTCCACGGTCGGCGCCCTCGTCGCCTCCCTGGCCGGCACCCTGCTCGCGGTCGTCCCCACCGCCCCGGCCCATGCCGCCGACACCCTGCTCTCGCAGGGGAGGACGGCGACCGCCTCCACCGTCGAAGGAGCCGCCTTCCCCGCCTCCGCCGCCGTCGACGGCGACCTCGGCACCCGCTGGGCCAGCCAGTGGCAGGACCCCCAGTGGCTCCAGGTCGACCTCGGCGCCGCCCGGCAGCTCAGCAGGGCCGTCCTGACGTGGGAGGCCGCGTACGGCAAGAGCTACGAAATCCAGGCCTCCGACAACGGCACCGACTGGCGCACCGTCACCGCCGTCAGCGCCGGCGACGGCGGCACCGACGAGGTCACCCTCAACGGCTCGGGCCGCTACGTCCGGGTGAACGGCCTCACCCGGGGCACCGGATACGGCTACTCCCTCTGGGAGTTCCAGCTCTACGGCTCCACCGACGGCACCGGCACGCAGCTGCCCGGCGGCGGCGACCTCGGCCCGAACGTGCACGTCTTCGACCCGTCCACACCCGGCCTCCAGGCCCAGCTGGACGCCGTCTTCCAGCAGCAGGAGTCGGCCCAGTTCGGCACGGGCCGGCACGCCTTCCTCCTCAAGCCCGGCACGTACAACGGCCTCAACGCCCAGCTCGGCTTCTACACCCAGATCGCCGGCCTCGGCGTGCGCCCCGACGACACGACCATCAACGGCGACGTCACCGTGGACGCGGGCTGGTTCAACGGCAACGCCACCCAGAACTTCTGGCGCGGCGCCGAGGGACTCGCCCTCAACCCCGTGAACGGCACCGACCGGTGGGCCGTCTCCCAGGCGTCCTCGTTCCGTCGCATGCACGTCAAGGGCGGCCTCAACCTCGCCCCCAACGGCTACGGCTGGGCCTCGGGCGGCTACATCGCCGACTCCAAGATCGACGGCCAGGTCGGCAACTACTCGCAGCAGCAGTGGTACACCCGCGACAGCACGATCGGCGGCTGGTCCAACAGCGTCTGGAACCAGGTCTTCTCCGGCACCGAGGGCGCGCCGGCGACCTCCTTCCCCGAGCCGCGCTACACCACCCTCGACACCACCCCGATCTCCCGTGAGAAGCCGTACCTGATCTGGGAGGACAACCAGTACAAGGTCTTCTCCCCGGCCAAGCGGACCAACGCCCGCGGCACCACCTGGGCGAACGGCACCCCGCAGGGCGAGAAGATCCCGCTCGCCCGGTTCTACGTCGTCAAGCCCGGCACCAGCGCCGCGACCATGAACCAGGCCGTCCAGCAGGGCCTGCACCTGCTCTTCACACCCGGCGTCCACCACGTCGACCGGCCGATCGAGATCGGCCGCCCCGGCACCATCGTGCTCGGCCTCGGCCTCGCCACGCTCGTCCCGGACAACGGCGTCGCCGCGATGAAGGTCGCCGACGTCGACGGGGTCCGCCTCGCCGGCTTCCTCGTCGACGCCGGACCGGTCAACTCGCCGGTCCTGCTGGAACTCGGCCCGCAGAACGCGGCCGCCGACCACGCCGCCGACCCGACCACCGTCCAGGACGTCTACATCCGCGTCGGCGGCGCCGGCCCCGGCAAGGCCACCACCAGCATGGTCGTCAACAGCGACGACGTCATCGTCGACCACACCTGGGTCTGGCGCGCCGACCACGGCGACGGCGTCGGCTGGGAGACCAACCGAGCCGACTACGGCGTCCGCGTCAACGGCGACGACGTACTGGCCACCGGCCTCTTCGTCGAGCACTTCAACAAGTACGACGTCGAGTGGTACGGCGAGCGCGGACGCACGATCTTCTACCAGAACGAGAAGGCGTACGACGCCCCCGACCAGGCCGCCATCCAGAACGGCGCCACCAAGGGCTACGCGGCCTACCGCGTCGACGACTCGGTCACCACGCACGAGGCCTGGGGCCTGGGCAGCTACTGCAACTACAACGTGGACCCGACCATCGTCCAGGACCACGGCTTCAAGACGCCCGTCAAGCCGGGCGTGAGGTTCCACAGCCTCCTGGTGGTGTCCCTCGGAGGCATGGGGCACTACAACCACGTCATCAACGACACCGGGGCGTCCACCATCCCCGCCGGCACCTCCACCGTGCCCTCCACGGTCGTCTCCTTCCCCTGACGGCCCCGCCGGGGCGCGCGCAGACCGGCGCGCTCCCGGCCCCCGACCCCTTCCGGGCGGCGTTCCACGTCCCCGCCGCGCCGCCCGGAAGGCGATCCCCTCCCTCCACCCCCGCCCAGGAGCCCCCATGACCACCGCCCCGACCTCACGAAGGCGGGCCCGCACCACGGCCTCGCTCGTGTCCCTCGGCGCCCTGCTGGCCACCTCCGCCACCGTGCTGAGCGCGGCCCCCGCCACCGCCGCCGAAACCCTCCTCTCCCAGGGGAAGACCGCCACCGCCTCCTCGACCGAGGGCGCCGGCTACGCCGCCTCCGCCGCCGTGGACGGCGACCTCACCGGCACCCGCTGGGCCAGCCAGTGGAGCGACGATCAGTGGCTCCAGGTCGATCTCGGAGCGAGCGCGAACATCTCCCGCGTCGTCCTGAACTGGGAGGGCGCCTACGGCAAGGCCTACGACGTCCAGCTCTCCGACAACGGCACCGACTGGCGCACCGTCAGGTCCGTGACCTCCGGAGACGGCGGCACCGACGAACTGACGGTGTCCGGCACCGGCCGCTATGTACGCCTCCAGGGCGTCACCCGCGCCACCGGATACGGCTACTCCCTCTGGGAGTTCCGGGTCTACGGCGACGGCGGCACCACACCGCCCGGCCCCGGGGGCGCCGTACGGGTCACCGGCTCGCAGGGCAACTGGCGGCTGACCGTCGGCGGTCAGCCCTACACCGTCAAGGGCGTCACCTGGGGCCCGGCCCTCGCGGACGCCGGCCGCCACATGCCCGCCGTGAAGTCCCTGGGCGTCAACACCGTCCGTACGTGGGGGACCGACGCCGCCTCGAAGCCCCTGCTCGACGCCGCGGCCGCGCAGGGCGTCCGGGTGATCAACGGCTTCTGGCTCCAGCCCGGCGGCGGCCCCGGCTCCGGCGGCTGCGTCGACTACGTCACCGACACGACGTACAAGAACACCATGCTCACCGAGTTCGCCAAGTGGGTCGACACCTACAAGTCCCACCCCGCCACGCTCATGTGGAACGTCGGCAACGAGTCCGTCCTCGGCCTGCAGAACTGTTACGGCGGCGCCGAACTCGAAGCCCAGCGCAACGCGTACACGACCTTCGTCAACGACGTCGCCAAGAAGATCCACTCCATCGACCCCGACCACCCCGTGACCTCGACGGACGCGTGGACCGGGGCCTGGCCGTACTACAAGCGCAACGCCCCGGACCTCGACCTGTACGCGATGAACTCCTACGGAGACGTCTGCGGAGTGCGCCAGGACTGGATCGACGGCGGGTACACCAAGCCGTACATCATCACGGAGGGCGGCCCCGCCGGCGAATGGGAGGTCCCCGACGACGCCAACGGCGTCCCCGACGAGCCGACCGACGTGCAGAAGGCCGACGGCTACACCAAGGCGTGGGGCTGCGTCACCGGCCACCAGGGCGTCGCCCTCGGCGCCACGCTCTTCCACTACGGCCTCGAACACGACTTCGGCGGCGTCTGGTTCAACCTCGTGCCCGACGGCCTGAAGCGCCTGTCGTACTACGCCGTCAAGAAGGCCTACACCGGCTCCACCGCGGGCGACAACACCCCGCCGGTCATCACGGGCATGACCGTGAGCCCGGCCTCCGCTGCCCCGGCCGGCCGTGAGTTCACGGTCCGCGCCGACCTCCGCGACCCCGACGGCGACCCGATCACACCCAGGATCTACCTCAGCGGAAACTACGCCAACGGCGACAAGCGGCTCCTCGACGCGTCATGGCGTTCCACCGGCAACGGCACCTTCGCCGTCACCGCACCCGAGAAGCTCGGTGTCTGGAAGGTCTACATCCAGGCCGAGGACGGCCACGGCAACGCCGGCATCGAGAGCAGATCCGTGAAGGTCGTCGCCCCGCCCGTCGCTGGCACCAACATCGCCCTGGGGAAGCCCACCACCGCCTCCTCCTTCCAGGCCTCCTACGGCGACTGCCCCTGCCCGGCGGCCAACGCCACCGACGGCAACCCCTCCACCCGCTGGGCCAGCGACTGGAGCGACCCGCAGTGGATCCGGGTCGACCTCGGCTCCGTGCGCTCCTTCAGCCGCCTCCAGCTCGTCTGGGACCCGGCCTACGCCCGCGCCTACGACGTCCAGGTCTCCGACGACGGAAGCACCTGGCGCACCATCCACACCACGAGCGACGGCAACGGCGACGTCGACACCGTGGAGGCCGGAGCCACCGCGCGGTACGTGCGGCTCCAGCTCACCGCCCGCGGCACCGGCTGGGGCTACTCGCTCCACGAGCTCGGCGTCTACAGCTGACTCCACGCCGCCGTCCCCTCCGAGGAGAAGCGAAGGAGCACACCATGAGAATCCGCGGCCGGACCCTGTCCGCCTTACTGCTCGCCACCGCCCTCGGCGTCTCGGCGCTGTCGGTCGACGCCCTCACCGCCGCCGCCTCGGCACCGAGCGACGCCCCGGCCGTCCGGACGGCCGACCGGTCCCACGCCGGGCACGTCATGGGAGCGTCCGCCCTCCCCTCGGCCGACGACGCCGACGGAGACGGCTACATCCCCGCGAACCCGCCGGTCACCGGGGTCACCCCCTCCCAGGCGGTCCCCCCGCCGGCGTACTTCCACGAGTTCCAGGCCAACTGCTCCGTCACCCACACCGCGCCGGACGACCCGATCGTCTACCCCGGACAGCCCGGTGCCTCCCACGACCACACGTTCATGGGCAACACGTCCACCAACGCCCACTCGACCACCGCGTCCCTCACGAACGGGCCCACGACCTGCAGCGCGCCCGCGGACTCCTCGGCGTACTGGATGCCCTCCCTCTACAACGGCGACCGGAAGATCCTGCCCGTCGGACCCCAGGTCATCTACTACAAGTCGGGCGTCACCGACTACCGGAGCGTCCGACCCTTCCCCACGGGACTGCGGTTCGTCGTCGGCAGCCCGGCGCAGACCGCCCAGGAGTTCCGCAGCCACAAGGGCTTCGTCGAGGGCTGGGAATGCGGTGACAGCTTCTTCAACGTCGACATCCCGGCGAGCTGTCCGAGCCGGCCCGACGTCCAGCTCAACATCCGTTTCCAGGCACCCAGTTGCTGGAACGGCCTGCACCTCGACACCCCCGACCACAAGAGCCACATGGCCTACCCGGTCGTCAAGCCCGGCACCAACGACAACATGTGCCCGGCCTCCCACCCGGTCGCCCTGCCGATGATCGAATTCAAGATGGCCTTCCCGGTCAACGGCGACATGAGCCAGGTCCGCCTGTCCAGCGGGCGCGGCTACTCCTTCCACTACGACTTCTTCAACGCGTGGGAGGAACGCACCCTCAAGGCCCTGGTCGACCACTGCGTCGTCGGCGGCCTCCAGTGCGACACCCGCGGCTACGACCAGAACCACCCCGAGCGCGGAGCCGTACTGAACGCCGACCACCGACTTCCCTGACCCCGCCCACCCCGTTCGGGGCGGCCCGGACGCCCGTCGCGGCGCCCGGGCCGCCCCGGACGGCCCGCACCCGGAGCGCCCCCGCATGCCCGCACAAGACCGCTTCCCCGACGACGACGCCCTGATCGACCGACTCCCGCCGGACTTCCGGATCGGCGCGGCCACCTCCGCCTACCAGATCGAGGGCGCCGCGGCCGAGGACGGTCGGACCGCCTCCATCTGGGACACCTTCTGCCGCGTCCCGGGGGCCGTCGACAACGGCGACACCGGGGACACGGCCTGCGACCACTACCACCGCATGCCCGAGGACGTCGCACTGATGGCGGACCTCGGCCTCGACACCTACCGCTTCTCCGTCTCCTGGCCGCGCGTCCAGCCCGGCGGCCGCGGCCCCGCGAACCCGGCCGGACTCGCCTTCTACGACCGACTGGTCGACGAACTCCTCGGCCGGGGCATCACGCCCTGGCTGACCCTCTACCACTGGGACCTGCCCCAGGAACTCCAGGACGCCGGCGGCTGGCCCGCCCGGGACACCGCCCACCGCTTCGCCGACTACGCGGCGCTCGTCCACGACCGGCTCGGCGACCGCGTCGCCCACTGGACCACCCTCAACGAGCCGTTCTGCTCGGCGGTCCTCGGACACGTGGAAGGCGTGCACGCGCCCGGCGGACGCTCCCTCGCCGACGGCGTCGCCGCCGTGCACCATCTGCACCTCGCGCACGGGCTCGCCGCCCTCCGCCTGCGGGCCGACGCCACGCGCCCCCTCGACCTGGCCGTCACCCACCTGCTCGGCACCAGTGCCCCCGCCACCGACACCCCCACCGATCGCGAAGCCGCCCGCCGCGCCGACGCGTTCGGCTTCCGCTTCTACCTCGACCCGGTCCTGCGCGGCAGCTACCCGGACGACCTCGTCGCCGACCTCGGCGCGCGGGGCGTCACGATCCCGGTCCGCGACGGCGACCTGGAGACCATCGCCACCCCCGTCGACACCCTCGGCGTCAACTACTACCGCTCCATGAAGACCTCCGGCACCGGCACCGACGGCGCCACCACCGACTCCCTGGGCCGCCCCGTCACCCGCGCCCTCCCGCACGGCGGCCTGCCCGTCACCGGGCCCGGCTGGGAGGTCATGCCCCACGACCTCACCGACCTGCTGCTCCGCATCGCCCGTGACTACCCCGGCACCCCGATGGTGATCACCGAGAACGGCGCCGCCTACACCGACGTCCCCGACGCGGACGGACACGTCGACGACCAGGAGCGCACCGCCTACCTCTCCGCCCACCTCGCCGCGGTCGCCCGCGCCCGGGCGGCCGGCGCCGACGTCCGCGGCTACTTCGCCTGGTCGCTCCTCGACAACTTCGAATGGGCCTACGGCTACGCCCAGCGCTTCGGGCTCGTCCACGTCGACTACGCGACACAGGCGCGCACCCCCAAGCGCAGCGCCCGGTGGCTGCGCGACACGGCCCGCCGGGTGCGCGGCGACGCATGAGCCCGGTCACCGGCCGTGGGACGCGTCTCCGCCTCGGCCGGATCCGTCTCGTTCTGGCCTGTATCCGGTTGTACGAAACAGTGTTTTATGACCTCCCCGACAGGTCGGTACGGTCCCTCATCATGGAGTGGAACCTTCAGACCGCAGAAGAACTCGCCGCCGCCCTGCGTGCCGGTGAGGTGACGTCGACGGAGCTGACCGACGAGGCGATCGCTCACGTGGAGAGGGACGACAAGGGGATCAACGCCATCTGCGTGCCGGACTTCGACCGTGCGCGGGCCGCCGCGCGTGATGCCGACCAGGCGCGCGCCCGGGGCGAGGACCGGCCACTGCTCGGTGTCCCGGTGACGGTCAAGGAGTCCTACGACGTCGCCGGACTGCCCACGACCTGGGGCATACCGATGTACCGGGACTTCGTGCCGGCCGAGGACGCGCTACAGGTGTCGCGGCTCCGGGCCGCCGGCGCGGTGGTGCTCGGGAAGACCAACGTGCCCTCGGGGCTGCAGGATCTGCAGAGCTTCAACGAGATCTACGGCACCACCAACAACCCGTGGGACCACGCTCGCACGTCTGGCGGGTCGTCCGGTGGATCGGCGGCGGCCCTGGCCGCTGGGTTCGGCGCCTTGTCCATCGGCTCCGACATCGGCGGTTCGTTGCGCACCCCCGCGCATTTCTGCGGTGTCTACGCGCACAAGCCGACGCTCGGACTGGTCCCGAACCGCGGCATGGTCCCGCCCCACGCGCCGGCACTGCCGGTCGACCTCGACCTCGCCGTCGTCGGCCCGATGGCGCGCACCGCCCGCGACCTCACGCTCCTGCTCGACGTCATGGCCGGGCCGGACCCGCTGACCCTCGGCGTGGCGCACGACCTGAGGCTGCCGCGCGCACGCCACGAGCGGCTGGCCGACTTCCGGGTCCTGGTCCTCGAGGAGCACCCGCTCCTTCCGACCGGGGCCGCTGTGCGCGCCGGTGTGAACCGGGTGGCCGACGCGCTCGTCGACGGCGGCGCCCACGTCGTACGGCACACTCCGCTGCTGCCCGACCTGGCCGAAGCCGCCATGCTCTACATGCGCCTGCTGTTCGCCGGCTCCGGGGCCCGTCTTCCCGCCGAGGCGCACGAACAGATGCGTACCCGCGCCGCCGGACTGAGCGCGGACGACCGCAGCCTCGACGCGGCGCGGCTGCGCGGGATGGCATCCAGCCACCGCGACTGGATCGAGGCGGACGACCGTCGCCAGCTCCACCGTCACGGCTGGCGCCAGCTCTTCGCCGAGTACGACGCCGTGGTGTGCCCGGTCACGCCGACTCCGGCCTTCCCGCACGACCACGACCCCGATCTGCTGGGACGCCGGATCGACATCGACGGCGCCGCGTACCCGTTCCTCGACCAGCTCGTCTGGGCCGGTCTGGCCACCATGCCCGGCCTGCCCGCCACCGCCGTACCGGCCGGCCTGTCGCCCGACGGCCTGCCGGTGGGCGTGCAACTCATCGGTCCGATGTTCGAGGACCGCACCCCGCTGAGGCTGGCCGAACTGCTCGAGCAGAGGATCGGCGGCTTCCGGGCACCGAGATGACGCTCACCACCGGCGTCCGTCGAGGCGGAGAGGCGGATGACGAACGAGGCCTACGATGCAGGGGAGACCGATCACGATCACGCGTCGGAAGGCGGGTCGACGATGTCCACTGCGGACGGATATCCGCTGCGGGTCGCCGATCGGGCGCGCACGCTGGCGGAGCTCGACACGCTGCTCGTGGAGTGCCGGGCCTGCCCGCGGCTGGTGGCGTGGCGCGAGCGGACCGCCCACGAGAAGCGTGCGGCGTTCCTCGACCACGAGTACTGGGGCCGGCCCGTGCCCGGGTTCGGGCCGACGGACGCCCCTCTCCTGATCACCGGCCTCGCGCCGGCGGCGCACGGCGCGAACCGGACCGGGCGGATGTTCACCGGCGACCGGTCCGGTGACCTGCTGTTCGCGACGCTGTACGAGCTGGGGCTGGCCTCCCGGGCGACCGTCACCGGCCCGGACGACGGGCTGGAGCTCTTCGGCGTGCGGGTCACCGCCCCGGTGCACTGCGCCCCGCCGGACAACCGCCCCACGCCCGGGGAACGTGACACGTGCCGTCCCTGGCTGGCCCGTGAGGCCCGGTTGCTGCGCCCGACCCTGCGCACGGTCGTCGCGCTGGGCGCCTTCGGCTGGCAGGCGGCGCTGACGGCGCTGGGCGAGGCCGGGTGGGAGGTACCGCGGCCGCGCCCGGCCTTCGGGCACGGCGTGCGGGCAACGCTGACCCCGGTGGACGGGACGGGCTCGCTGACCCCGGACGGGACGGGCGGTCCGCTCACGGTCTTCGGCTGCTATCACGTCAGCCAGCGCAACGTCTTCACCGGCCGCCTGACGCGGGACATGCTGCGCGGGGTCCTCGCCGAGGCGGCGCACGCCGCCGGTCTGCCCGTCGAGGACCCGCCGCGCCAAGGGTGAGCACGAGCGGGAACGGGCCGCAGACGACGCGGCCCCACCGCGCGGCGGCCCCCGTGCTCAGGGCCGTCAGCGGGCCGGGACCGCTCACGGGCCCGGTGTATCCGCGGCGGGCATCGCGAGCAGCTTCCGCAGGGCGTCCGCGGAGCCGGGATCGTTGGGGGTGTAGACCTCCAGACGGTGGTCGAGGCTGTCGGGCTGGAGCCACACCTGGTAGGTCACGCTCAGGGCTCCGGCGGTCGGGTGCTGGAGGTGCATGGTGGCCGTGGTGCAGTCGCGGACGTCGCCCGTGGCCCACATGTCGGCGAAGGTGTCGCTGCCCATCATGATCTCGCCGAGCAGAGAGGCGAGCCGTGCGTCGGTGGGGTGACGGCCCGCCGTGAGGCGCAGGTAGCCGACGTGGATCTCGGCCAGCTCGGACCAGTTGCGGTAGAGATCGCGCGCGGACGGGGTCAGGAAGAACGTCCGCGGCACGGACGGCCGCCGGGCCGGGTCCTGCGGGGCGCCGAACGGGAAGTCCCCGCCCAGGAGGGCGTGCCCGGCGCGGTTCCAGTGCAGGATGTCCCCGCGACGGCCGAGGAGCACCGCCGGGGTAGCCGGGTCCAGTGCGGCGAGGAGCGCGAGGACACGGGCGTCCGGCGACTCGGACGGGGGCTCGCTCAGACCGGAACGCCCGGACTGCCGGGCGAGGTTGCGCAGGTGGGCGCTCTCCACCTCGTCCAGCCGCAGCACCCGCGCCAGCGCGTCGACGACCTGCTCGGAGGCGGATCCGGCCAGCCCCTGTTCCAGCCGCGTGTAGTAGCCGACGCTGACCCCGGCGAGCTGGGCCAGTTCCTCGCGCCGCAGCCCGGGGACACGGCGCGAGGTGCCGTACGTGCGCAGCCCGGCCTCGTCGGGCGTGATCCGGTCCCGACGGTTCTTCAGAAACGCTCCCAGCCTCTCCATGTCGTCGACGGTAGGCCGTGGACCGTGTCGGTGGGGGAGCCGAGGGGGTACCTGGTGGGTGTACCCACGAGGGTGGGATGGCTGTGCGGGAGACCCGCGTCGAGCGTGGTGGCCATGACGACGAAGACAGACAACCGGCAGCGTCCCCCCTCGCCCTCGGCCACGCGGCCGGATCTCCCCTCCTGGCTGCGCCTGTCGGTGGTGCTCGCCCCGGTCCTCCTGGTGTCCCTGGACGGGTCGATCCTCTTCCTGGCGATGCCCCGCCTGTCCCGGGCCCTCACGCCCAGCGCCGACCAGGCGCTGTGGATCCTGGACGGCTACGGTTTCGCCGTCGGCTCACTGTTGATCGCCTTCGGCGCCATCGGCGACCGGTACGGGCGGCTCCGGCTGCTGACCGCCGGCACCGCCCTCTTCGGGCTGGCCTCCGCGGCGGCGGCGTTCGCCCCCACGCCCGAACTGCTCATCGCCTGCCGCGTACTGATGGGAATCGCCGGTGCCACCCTGCTGCCTTCGGCGCTGGCCGTGCTGAGCGAGCTGTACCCCGACGCGCGTCTGCGGGCCCGTGCCATCGGGATCTTCGCGGCGACGTTCGCCGGCGGATTCGCGATCGGCCCGATCCTCGGCGGGCTGCTGCTGGAGCGGCTCTGGTGGGGCGCGGTGTTCCTCACCAACCTGCCGGTCGTCGCCCTGTTCCTGGTCTTCGCGCCGTTGCTGCCGGGCCGCGCCCCGGCCGCTCGCCCAGGACGCGTCGACGTGCTCAGCGTGGCGACCTCGTCCACCGGGCTGATGCTCACGGTCTACGGCGTGAAGCACCTGGCCGCCGAGGGGATCGCAGCCCTCCCGGCCGGCGCGACGGGCACCGGCGCCGCCCTGCTGGCCTGGTTCGTGAGCCGCCAGCGCCGGCTCGTCCACCCGCTCGTCGACTTCTCGCTCTTCAGGGACCGCACCTTCACCCTCGCGATCGTCACCGGGCTGCTGCCACTGGCCGCGTGGTCGGCGGCGGCCTACCTGTCCGCGATCTACCTGCAGTCCGTACGCGAGCTGGACGTGGTGCACGCCGCCCTGCTGGCGCTTCCCGGGGCGGCGGTCCTCACCGCCACGTCCGTCGTCGTCCCCAGGGTCGTCGACCGGGTCGGCAAACGGACGGTGCTGGCAACGGCCCACTTCGCGATCGCCGTAGGACTCCTGGCGCTGCTCGTCACCTCCGTCGGCGGCGGTACCGGCTGGTACGTCGCTTCCACCGCCGTCGCCGGAATCGGCTACGGCATCTCCTTCGCGGTGGTCGCCGACACCGCGGTCGGGGCGGTCCCTCCGGAGCGGGCCGGGGCGGCCGGGGCCCTCGCCGAGACCAGCAACGAGATCGGCAACGCCCTGGGCATCGCGCTCCTCGGATCGCTGGCCGTGCTGGTCTTCCGCCTGCAGGGTCCCGGCCTGGCCCCCACCCTCGACGCGACCCTGCAGCTTCGGACCCTGGACGCGGCGGGGGCCGCGCAGGCCAGGGCGGCCTTCGTGACCGGCCTGCACGTCGTGGCGATCACCGCGAGCGCCCTGCATGCGGCGCTGGGTGCGGTGGCCCTGCGCCGACTGCCGCGGGGGTGACCCCGTCGGCGCTCCGGGCGTCGGAGGGGCGGCCGTCACGGCGGGCCGCGCGGCCTGCGCGGGAGCGCGTCGGACGCTTCTGGGCCGGGCGAGCCGGAGCCGGGGGAGCCGGAGCCGGGGGAGCCGGAGCCGGGGGAGCCGGAGCCGGGCGGGCCGGACGGAAAGGGTGGGCCGGGAGGGAGGGACGTGGGGGAGTGCGCTGCGCGCGAGGCGCGTGGCGGACCGGTAGAAGCGCGGCACGGCCCCGCGGTCGCTCGCCCAGCGTCCGCGGGCGTTCGCCCCCTTCGTCACGTGGTCATGAAGAGAGGCGTGCCTCGATCCGTCCGTCGACGATCCGGGACTCGAAGGCGGGCTGAGGAGCGGTGGCCGGACCCGTCACGTTCCAGCCGTCCTCCAGACGGAACGTGCTGCCGTGCCAGGGACAGACCACGCAGCCGTCGACGACCTCGCCCGCGGAGAGCGGCCCGGCCATGTGGCTGCACCGATCCGCCAGCACCCGCACGGTGTCCTCCCCGGTCCGCACGACGACCACGGCCACCTCGCCGACGTGGCCGCGCTGCGGCCGGCCGAGCGGCAGGTCCGCGAGGTCCGCGACGACGTGCCAGCCGGGCGGGACGAGCGCGGCGACCTGCTCGGCGTGGTTGGCGCCGGCGGCCTGCCGGTAGGCGAGGTGCCCACCGATGG
Source organism: Streptomyces sp. NPDC051921 (assembly GCF_040680975.1). Lineage (NCBI taxonomy): Bacteria > Bacillati > Actinomycetota > Actinomycetes > Kitasatosporales > Streptomycetaceae > Streptomyces > Streptomyces sp. NPDC051921. The sequence continues at coordinate 35,331 of NZ_JBFAXU010000006.1, read as the reverse complement.
CACCGCCCACGCCGATCGCGGTGAGGCCGCAGAAGCCCCACATCCGGCCCCGCCAGTGGCGGCCCCGGCAGCGGGCGGTCAGCGAGGCGGCGTACAGTCCGACCCCTGCGATGTTGGCCGCTGCGTGCACCAGGCCGACCCGCTGCTGCGGCCGCCGCATCTCGGCCCAGTCGACCCAGCCGGCGAGGGCCGCGGGCCCCGCCCCGGCGAGTCCCGCGGCGACGAGCAGCCGCGCGGCACGGGCCTGGCCGGGAACCAGGTCGAGCACGGCGGCCGAAAGCCACGCGCCGAGGGGAAACTGCACGAGCAGCGGATGCACGGGATGCCCGAGCCACCGCCCGTGCAGGACGTCCCGGCCGCGCCCCAGGGGGAGGCTCCGCACGGCTCCGCGCAGGGCGTCCACGACCAGGTCGCCGCGCGGAGACTTCTCCAGACGTTCCATCGCCCTCAGCACGACGCCGGCCTCCTGCCCGGAAGGCAGCACCGACCGCAGGGCGGTTGCATAGCTCTTCACACCTACGCGTCTAACCGCGCCGTCCGAGTCGAAACGGGACGAGCGGCTGAGGGGCCGGGAGCCCGGAGAATACTCGGCCGGCTCGATGAGGAACGTCCCGGGCCCGCGTTCGAACGATCAGGGACTCCGCGGCGTCCACACCGGGAGCCGGTGTGGACGCCGCTGTGGCCGGCGGGCAGTGGGCAGCCGGTTCCGCCGTCAGGGAGTCGGTCAGCGGGACACCGGGGCGTGGTCGTGTTGAGCGCGTCCGCCGGGCTGCCCCGCACGGACGAGGCTCAGTGCTCGCAGAGCGAGAACTCTCGCTCGTAGAGCTGCTCGTTGTGCTCGTCGACGAAGAACTTGCGTTCCCGCATCAGCTGTTCGCGGTAGTCCTTGGCCTGTTCGAGCGTCATGGTCGAGGTGTCGGACCAGGGCTGCTGCGGTGGCACGTCGGACGTCGACACGATCCTCTGCGACGGGTCGACCAGGAAGAACGCGAGAATCTTGCGGTGTCCCGGGCGGGTGGGGTCCGCGAGACGGAACGGGTCGACGCGATGCTGCAGGATGTTGGGGAACGCCAGGCAGCGGCCCGCCGGGGTCGAGGCCGACCCCAGCATCTGGTTCAGCGCGTCTTCGTCCTCCAGGCCGTAGACCTCGCGCAGACCGTTGTCGTCGTTCTGTTCGTAGTTCGGGTCGTCGAGCGCCGCCCGGAAACCCAACCGGCTCTCGGTGACGTTCTCGCTGTCCCAGTAGTAGATGCCGGTCGAGACGATCCGCTCGTTCATCATCCCTTCGACGTGCCAGGAACCGCCGGAGTACTCGGGCTTGTCCGGGGTGAGGTGAAGGGTGGCGAGCTTGACGATGACCTGGAGGCGACGACCGCGCAGTTCGACTCGGGCGGATGCGTCGGGCAGCGCGGGCGGGGTGAAGGCCGGGGCGTCCGGAACGACGGGGCGGCGGTTCTCCCACCAGTCGTCCTGGGCCTGTTCCCATGCGTCGAGAGCTTCCGCGTAGGCCGCCGCATCGGGGTAGGAGGATTCGTCCGGGTACTCCGGCTCCGAGTCGTACCACCCATAAGGATCGGCCACGATCCGCGGGGGCCGCGGATGACGCAGATCGGTGAGCACGTTCTCCAGGAGCGGGCGCAGGCGCCCGAACAAGTCCGGCAGAACGGCGGCCAGTTCGCGGTGCTTCTCGGGGTGGACGTTGTTGACGTACGAACGGAAGGCGACCTCGCCGTCGTCATCGACCTCGACGTCCGTGGGCAGCCATTGGAACCTCTCCGAGAACTCGTGCTTCGAGTAGCGGTCCGTCGGGTTCTGCCAGGCCCGGTCGGGCCCGCCACTCGCGTCTCGCACCAGGCAGAACAGTGAGGGATGGACCAGGTCCAGTACCTGACCGTCCGATCCGGGGTGCCAGTCCCGCTCGTCCTCCGGGACCTGTTCGAGAACCTGAACCGCCTTGCGCAGTCGAGACCTGAGCTCGTCGTCGACGAGCGTGTCCGACTGCCACACCCCGTCGACCGCGGACACCTCGATGCCGGTTCGTTCGTCCCGCAGCGCGGCATAGTGCGCGAGTTCGTCGAGCACATGACGCACCTGGGCTTCGGTGAGGCCCTGGGCGACCGCCTCGTGCGTCCACCTGGCGACGATGTCGGCGTCGTGCATCTTGTCGAACCACCCCGGCTTCGCCCGAATGTGCGCGCTGCACTGCATCATCTGAAGTTCCCTCAGCGTTCGGGGTGTCGCGAACGGCAGGGAACGGGATGCCTGGAACGGCAGCGGGAAAGCGGACAGGCCAGTCAATTCTCTTGATCCTCCGAGTCGATCTGCGTGGCGGGAAGAATACGTGAGCCGACTGACACCGCAGCCGTGGCGCCCGTCATCCACGGCCCGCCGTCCGGCAGTCGGGCCGGCACGGGACAGCAACAGCGGAGAAGGCGGAGGCAGACGGGGAAACCAGGTACCGCGGCGGGCAGCGGGGCATCTAGCCTGTGGCGCATGCATCAGCTCCGAGGGCGCGATCGGCGCCCGGCTCGCCGTGCCCGGTCGGAGCCGGCCCGGCGCCGGCCGCCCCGGATCACGGTCGTGGGCGCTGATGTGGTCCTGGTCGGCTACTTCTCCGCGAAGCAGAAGGACTTCGAAACGCTCATGGCATCGGCGGCCGAAGAACTGGCAGCGCAGGGTGGTCGGGTGGTCGCCCGGATCGTGCAACGGCGCGGCGTCTCGGACGGCGGGGCCCGACGCATGGGGCTGCCCTTCTCCTCGCGGACTCTGCTGAGCCAGGGGAAGGTCCGCGAGGTGGCTCAGACCTGTGACCGGCTCGGCGCCGACGCGGTGATCTTCGTCGCCACCTTGACCGAGCACCAGCGGCGCACGCTGACGGAGATGCTCCACCGCCCCGCCGCGAGCCTCTCCGACGTCCTCGCCGCCTCCTGACCGCCCACCCGAAGCGTCCTACCCACCCGAAGCGTCCCGCCCACCCGAAGCGTCCCGCCCACCCGAAGCGTCCCGCCCACCCGCGGGCGGGCCGAAGGAGCGGGCGAGGGCCCTCCAGGCCGGCCGCGTGGGTCTCCGGGCTCCGCTCGTTCACCCAGGGGTGCGCCGGGCGGGGTCAGGGGGAGGGGGTGCGAGCGTGTCGATCCGGGCCGCGAGGTCGGGGTGGGCGGCGGCCAGGTGGGGGCGGGCGGCGGCCAGGGGAGCGATCAGGCGTGCCGGATCGTCGTGGCCGAGGGCCGCGTGGAGCTCTCCGAGCGGGCGGCGGGCGGCGGGGGAAAGGTCGGTGAGTGCGGTGATCTGCCCGGCGAGGCGGCGCAGGTCTGCCGCGTTGTGGCTGGCCCAGACGGCGGCGGTGCGGTCGGCGGCCCTGGCCTGACGCGTGGCCTGGACGCGCTGCTCGCCGGTGGTGCCGGCAGGACCGGGACGGCCGCGCAGGTAGCGGCGCTCGGCGGCCTGGCGGCTGGCGACGCCGAGAGGGTGGGCGAGGTCGGCCCAACTGGCTCCCGCGTCGCGGGCCGTCTCGATCAGGCCGGTCTCCCACCCGGCGAGCTGCTCGCGTACCTGCCGCAGCAGCGACAAGGAGGCCAGGGCCTGCTCCGGGCCGGGGTCGGGACCGGCGGGGGCGTCCGGGGCCTCGTGCTGGGCTTGTCGCAGGGCGGCGTCTATGGCGCTGAGGGCGGCCGCGGCGGCAAGGAACGACACGGGGCTGTGGGCATCGGTGCCGGGCGGGGACGGCTGGTCGGCCGGGGTCACGGACACCTCCCTCGGGTTGTCATCAGGTAGACGACATCGTGTTTGTCATCCATTGGATGACATGTTACAACGGTCTCAGTGAGGCGCATTGGCAGTTACTGCCTGAACCTGCTGGAGGTGTTTTCACGATGTTGATGCGCACTGACCCCTTCCGTGAGCTGGACCGGCTGGCGCAGCAGCTGATGGGCCCGGGCACGTGGTCCAAGCCGTCGGCGATGCCGATGGACGCCTACCGCGAGGGCGACGAGTACGTGGTGGCCTTCGACCTGCCCGGCGTCGCCCCGGACGCGATCGACATCGACGTCGAGCGGAACATGCTCACCGTCAAGGCCGAGCGGCGGCCGGTGGCGAAGGCCGACGACGTGCAGATGGAGCTGTCCGAGCGGCCGCTGGGCGTCTTCTCCCGCCAGATCGTGCTCGCCGACACCCTCGACACCGAGCACATCAAGGCCGAGTACGACGCGGGCGTGCTCACCCTGCGCATCCCGATCGCCGAGCGGGCCAAGCCCCGCAAGATCTCCATCGGCGTCGGATCCGGCCGCAGGGAGATCTCCGGCTGACACCGGCCGGACGCGTGCGGAGAGCGGGGACCTGATCCCCCCTCCTCCCCCCCGCTCTCCGCACCCCCAGGGCAGTCCGAAGAAGAAGGGGTGACGGCAGCGATGACCCTGCGACGCGAAGCCTTTCTCGACCGCGTCAAGGAACGCGGCGAGTACGACACTCCGGAGGAAGCCGAGCGCGCCGCCCGCGTGGTGCTCGCCCTCCTCGGCGCACACCTGGTCGGCGGAGTCCGCGCCCAGCTCGCGGCGCGCCTCCCGGAGGAGTTCGCCCTCATCCTGCTCAACCCGCTGCAGAGCGCCGAGCCGCTGCCCCCCGAGCGGTTCGTCCGCGCGACCGCCGCGTGGATCGAAGGCGCCACCGAGCAGACCGCGGCCTGGGACGTCAGCGCCGTGTTGTCCACCGTCACCGACGCCGCCGGCCCGGACCTCCTGGGACAGATCCTGCTCCAGCTCCCGGTCGGCTACGACCTCCTCTTCGGCCGCCCCCAGCCCATCTGACCACCGGTGCCGCACGCCGGCACCCCTCCGCCCTGACTCCACGAAAGGCATGCCCGCAGTGATCACCGACGTGCGCGTACCGCTTGCGCCCCAGCAGCCGCACTCGACGGGGTACGAGCAGATGCTGGAGAAGGTCCGCTACGAAGGCGCTTACCCCACCCGCGAGAGAGCCGAGGAAGCCGTCCGCCTGGTTCTCGCGGGGCTGGGACGCCAGCTGACCGGCGATGAACGCGTCGACCTGGCCGCCTGCCTGCCCCTGGAGGCCGCACGTGCCCTGACCGCACAGATCCCTGACATCCAGCCGCTGACCGGATGGGCCTTCGTCAAGGACCTCGCCGCCCGTTCCGGCGCATCCCTGGCCACGACCCGGTGGGACACCGGCTCCGTCTTCGCGGCCGTCGCCGCCCATGCGGGTCCCGACCTCGTCACCCGCATCCTCCACCAACTCCCCACCGGCTACGCGCTGCTGTTCGGCCGCGCCGAACTCACCCCGGCCGCGTGAACGGGCACCAGGCACCCGGACCCTCGCCCAGGAGCGGGTGTCGCGTGCCGTGGGCGTCAAGGGCGAGCGCGGCGCAGGTGCCCCTCGCGGCTGTCGCTCCGGCGCCACCCTCAAGCCGATGGCCGCCGATCGCGACCTGACGAAGAGCAGCCCCTACGTCCCCCTCACTTCCACATTCGAGTGATCCCCGCCCGAGCTGCCCGCGCCCCCACCGGGGCGCGGGCAGGCTCTTTGCTCAGCGCACCCACGCCCACGCCGACCGCAAGGGGACAGTCCGCATGAATCCCGACTCCTGGCGCACGATCCAGACCCTCGCCGCCACCTTCGACGCCGCCGATGCCGACAAGGGCATGACCCGCGAGGAGTGGTGGGCCTTGCAGGTTCTGAAGATCGGCGAGGAGTTCGGCGAAGCCGCTCAAGCAGTCATCGGCGTCAGAGGCACGAACCCAAGGAAGGGAACCTCCCACACCTGGCAGGACGTGCACGAGGAAGTCGCCGACGTCGTCATCACCGGCATGGTCGCCCTCGCCCGCATGCGCCCGGACGCCGCCGAGTTCCTCGCCGCCCAGCTCGGGGTCAAGTCCGCCAAGTTCCTCCCGCCCACTCCGGATGTCCCCACCCCGGCTTCCGCTCCTCAAGACGTCCCAACCCGGGCCTCCGCCCCTCGATAGGAGGCCACGTGGCCCCCCGGACCCCACCCCTGACGACGCGCCCGGCGGGAAGCGCAGACCGCGCCGACAGACGTCACCTTTCCGGGGGCGGGAGCGACGACGCATCCTCTTTGCGCGCTCCCCGCCGCCCGCATCGCCGAGCTGTGCGAAGGCTGGCACATCAACAGGTGGGAGCTGGGATGGCTCGACCACCTCGTCCTGCGCTGCCCGTGACGACCGCCCTGCGGCGGGGTCGCGGCCCGTCGGGGCCGGCCGCCCCGGTCAGGCGGCGGGTCGGGGGACGAAGACCCGCTCCAGCAGGGCGTACAAGGAACTCCGGTCCTCGTCGCTGAGCCGGTCCAGGCCGTCCAGGGTGGTGTGCATCTTCGCGCGGATCGTATCGGCGACACGCTCACCCTCGGCTGTGAGGATGACGTTCTTGACCCGCCGGTCGGAGGCGCCGGCTTCACGGCGTACGAGGCCGCGCTTCTCCAGCCGGTCGATGATCCCGGTCATGTTGGACGCGTCGCAGGTCATGGTCTCGGCCAGGGCCCGCATGGCTGCCGGGCCCCGGCGCAAGACGGTCAGCGCCTTGCCCTGGCTCGCCGTGAGGTTCTCACTCGCTGCCGCGACGGTGAAGTCGCCGTAGTAGACGCCGAGCGACACCGACAGCAGCTCCATGAGCTGGGACGTGTCCACCGGTGCTGTTGCGCGAGGAGCTTCTGCCATGGCAGTGAGCCTATCTCGGAAAGCTTGACTATCTCAAACATCTACCTCAAGCTTCACCTTGATTGCATGAAGTTCTCAAGCATCAAGGTTATGAAGTAAAAGGCAACGAGGAGCGCCCCTGTGACCGCCACCGCGTCCCCCACCTCCCGAGCGGCCGAGATCCTGTCCCGGCCCGTCGCCCTGAACGGTCTGACCGTCCCGAACCGCATCGTGATGGCGCCGATGACGCGCATGTTCTCCCCCGGCGGCGTTCCCGGCGAGGACGTGCGGTCGTACTACGCCCGCCGCGCTGCCGCCGGCGTGGGCCTCATCGTCACCGAGGGCACCTACGTCGGCCATGGGTCCGCAGGCCAGAGCGACCGCGTACCGCGGTTCCACGGGGAGGAGCAGCTGGCGGGGTGGGCGAAGGTCGCCGAGGACGTGCACGCGGCGGGCGGCACGATCGTCCCGCAGCTGTGGCACATCGGCATGGTGCGCAAGCAGGGCCAGGCCCCCTATGCCGACGCCCCGGCCATGGGCCCGTCCGGCATCCGCCCCGACGGTACCGAGGGTACGGGCGAGGCGATGTCCCAGAGTGACCTGGACGATGTCATCGGCGCCTTCGCCGAGGCCGCCGCGGCCGCCGAACGCATCGGATTCGACGGCGTCGAACTGCACGGAGCCCACGGCTACCTCGTCGACCAGTTCCTGTGGGAGCGGACGAACCGCCGCACCGACGCCTACGGCGGCGACCCCGTGGCCCGTACGAAGTTCGCGGCCGAGATCGTGGCCGCGGTCCGCGCGGCCGTCTCGTCCGACTTCCCGGTGATCTTCCGCTACTCGCAGTGGAAGCAGGACGCGTACGACGCGCGGCTCGCCGAGACCCCGGAGGAGCTGGAGGCGATCCTGACCCCGCTGGCCGCGGCCGGCGTCGACGCGTTCCACGCCTCCACCCGGCGCCACTGGATCCCCGAGTTCGACGGCTCGGACCTGAACCTCGCGGGCTGGACCAAGAAGCTCACCGGCAGGCCCACCATCACCGTGGGCTCGGTCGGTCTCGACGGCGACTTCATCCACGCCTTCGCGGGCCAGGGTGCGCCGGTCCAGGGCATCGACGGCCTCCTCGACCGTCTGGAGCGCGACGAGTTCGACATGGTCGCTGTCGGCCGCGCACTGCTCCAGGACCCGGAGTGGGCGGCCAAGGTCCTCCAGGGCCGGACCGACGAACTGCAGCCGTACGACGCGGCTGCGGTGAAGACGCTGAGCTAGGCCCTGTATCGAAAGTGGATCTTGGGCTGTGAATGATCTTGGTTCATGGGGCGGGGAGATCTCACGGACGGGCAGTGGGCGGTGCTGGAGCCGTTGTTGCCGAAGGGTTCGAAAGCAGGCCGGCCGCCGGTCTGGCCTCGGCGGCAGTTGATCGACGGCATACGGTTTCGGGTCCGGACCGGTGTTCCGTGGCGGGACGTGCCCGCGGAATACGGGCCGTGGGGCCGGATCTACGATCTGTTCCGCCGGTGGCAACGCAACGGCACCTGGCACCAGATCCTCGCCCGGCTCCAGTCCCTGGCAGACGCGGAAGGTGCGATCACGTGGGACCTGAGCGTCGACTCCACGGTCTGCCGCGCCCATCAGCACGCGGCTGGGGCCCGCAAGCAGGGTGACCTGCAGAAGGAACCGCCGGGCGGCGTGTTCACCGAGCCGGTCGATCACGGGCTGGGACGGTCGCGCGGCGGGTTCACGACCAAGGTCCACCTGGCCGTCGAACAGGGTCAGAAGCCCATGTCGATCGTGATCACGGCCGGGCAGCGCGGGGACTCACCGCAGTTCGAACCGGTGCTGGAGAAGGTCCGCGTGCCCCGCATCGGGCCGGGCCGACCGCGGGTCCGCCCCGATCGGGTGCGGGCCGGCAAGGCGTACGCCCCCCGCAGGAACCGGGCCTACCTGCGGCGGCGCGGGATCCGCTGCACCATCCCGGACAAGGCCGACCAGGCGCGCAACCGCCAGAAGCTCGGTTCCCGCGGCGGCCGGCCACCGCGCTTCGACCCGGTCGACTACCGTCAGCGCCATGCGGTCGAGTGCGGGATCAACCGCCTCAAGAGGAACCGTGCTGTCGCCACGCGGTACGACAAGCTCGCCGTCCGTTTCGAGGCGACCGTGCTGGTCGCAGCGATCAACGAATGGCTATGACCCTGTCTCGCGCGTCATCACGTACATGTTCCCGATGTCCGGGTCGCCGTACATGAAGAACAGCACCAGCCCGTCGTGCGGATCGCGGTCCACGTAGAAGAACCACGAGTAGGTCGACGGGGGCTCCGGAGCCGAAGGGTCAGCCGCAGGCGCGGGAGAGCGCTTCTCGACTCGGGTCCGGTCCGTCAGCGCGAGCCGGACGACTTGCCCGCCGTCGTCGTCGGCCAGCTGCCAGGTTCCCGTACCGGAGAGACGCCAGCCGTCCTCGAAGTCAAAGCCCTTCCCGTCGAGCTTCTCGATAAGGGCCGTTCCGTCCCTATGGAGCACCACGCGGGTCCCCTCGACGTTCTCCCAACCCCCGGCTACTTCGGCCGCCGTGGCGTCGTGGAGCCCCGTTCCCTCGTAGTACTGATAGGGGCCCGCGCATGCAGTCAGAACGGCCAACATCACCATCAAACCGCCAAGGGCTGCCCCCCACGCACGCAGCCTGCTTCCACCCGTCATCAGGCCCTCCCGCCCCCAGCCCTCGTCGGTCAATCGACAGGAATGGGCTGCGGGAAGCCACCTTGCCAGACTCGTTGAACGCGTTCAACTGCGTGCCTGGAGAGGTGGCGCGCGTCACCCCCGGCTCACGTATCCAGCGACCGACGAGAATGGCGAGCAGCGCTTTCGACACACGTCCTAGACGGGTCTCGTTGACGGGCCGGTCACTGACCGGACGTGTCCGTCCGGTCAGTGACCGCCGATGGCGAGGTGGTGACGCGGATGCCCGGAGGCGCCGCCCTCTCGGCATGCTCGACCCGCCGACCAGGCTCCTTTCCGCATCGCTACGGTCGGTGGTGACGGCGAGACCGACACGCCACCTGCCGACACCGGGGGCTGCCCCCCCCGCATCCGTCCGGTCGGACGGCGGCGGCCCGCTCGAGGAGCGGCCCGCCCGTCACCACTCGGGGTGTACGTCGTGACTGTCGTAGCGGGATCCTGCCTCGGTGATCCAGGGCCGGAAGCGGCCGGGCCCGGAGGCCTCGTGGGCGTAGGCCACCGGTTCCTCCGTCTCGTCGGTGACGATGACGGCTCCGGTCTTCTGCGCGCAGCGCAGGGCGTGCGTCCAGTGCCGTCCGCGATGGCCGGTGCGGTAGTCGGGGGTCTTGCATTGAGTCATCGGTTCTCACCGCCGTGCCGCGACGTCGCGTGCCTGCCGGTACGGAAACAGCAGGCGCCCGGTTAGTTCCGAACATGCGGGAATACCCGATTCATGCAATTTTGAACATCCAGGTCCCGGAGCTGTCGAGCAGGTCCGCGTTCCGGTCCACCACGGCCGATCACGCAGCCGGAGAAACGATGCCGTCGAGCGCTTCCGTCCTCCTGTACAGCAGCGATGCCGACACGCGGGCACAGGTCAGGCTGGCCATCGGCGGCAGGCCCGCGTCCGACGTCCCGCCGGTCGCGTTCGTCGAGTGCGCGACCCTGCCCGCGGTCCTGCTGGCACTGGACGCGCGCCGTATCGACGCCTGTGTGCTCGACGGCGAGTCGGTCCCCATCGGCGGCATGGGCGTGTGCTGGCAGATCAAGAACGAGGTCTTCCGCTGCCCGCCCGTCCTGCTCCTGATCGGACGCCCGCAGGACGCCTGGCTGGCCACGTGGAGCCACGCCGACGCCGTGAGCACCCTGCCCGTGGAGCCGGTGGAACTCGCCGCATCCCTCGCCGCCCTGCTCCGCGCGCCGCACTAGAGGATGTCCGACGAAGATCACGTTGTGCGGAGGCCGTCCTCTGAAGGCGCGTGAAACTGCCTGTGGCAAGGTCATGCATGTGATCAACCAGCATGGCGGCGTGAGCCGAGATCTTGTACTCGTGGGCGGATTGAGTCCCGCGGATGTCGCCCTTGTTCACCGTGAGGCGCTTCGCGTACTGCGTTCGGGCATCGAGGCCGCCCACCTCGACGCCTACAGCGACGATGCCTGGCCACCCGAAGTGCTGCCTTCCTACGAACGCGCGCTGTCCCTGGCCAGGGAGGCGGTGGCAGATGGCACCCGTTCCCGACGCGCTGACCCTGGAATGGGCATCGACATCGACGTCCATGACGACGCGCAGTTCGAACTGCTGCTGGACCTGGCTCCCCATACGATCAACGCCGAAGGCCGGCGAGGGGACCAGCTGGTCTTCAGCGCCGGCGATTCGGGAACCTCGCTGTGGATGACCGTCACACAGGGCCAGGAGGCGGAACTCCTGTCCCGACTGGCAGCGCAGGGAATCCCGCCGAACGCCCTCGCTGCCCGGTCTCCCGGCCGCTGAGACGCACTCGCGATGCGGCCTTGCGGAGCCACAGGAGCAAAGCGGCAAGCAGCCACGCGTCGCGACATGCTCGTGGGGTGCCTCATGGGGCCACCGTCCTCGTCGCTGCCGTCAACGTGTGGCCGCGACCGGCACACCTCGCTACAGCTCGTAGTCCTGGGCCAGCTCCTCCCAGTGGATGCCGCGAAGCGCGAGACCGGCGTTTTCACCCGCCGGTACCTGCGGGAGGGGCTGGAACCAGGCGACGGCGAGGGCGGAACCGTCCATGGCCGGGTCGATCGCCACGGAGTGGAAGACACCGACGCAGAACACGGAAGGCAGCACCTCGACGGGACCGAAGGCGCCGGCCGTCTCGTCCGGGTACTCGCGGGAGGGCGGAACGAAATGGACCGGCGTGGAGGGAAACGCGCGTTCGGCCTGCCTGCGAAGCCAGTCGACCTTCCGGTCGTTGACGCGCCTGCACGGGTAGCCCTCCAGCATCCCCCCGTAGGTCGAAGACATCCGCAGCTCGGTGAGCCGGATCGAACGACCGGACGAAAGGACTACGTGACCCAGTGACATGCCGCCACCCTAGCGCTGGGGGTGGAGCCGCAGCCGGATCGGATGGGCCGGTCCTCCTTCGTATACTCGGGGTGGATCATGGACGGGGAGGTGGCGACAGTGAAGCTTGCCGAAGCTCTGGCGGAACGTGCGGAGGCGACGCGCCGTGTGGAACAGCTACGAGCGCGGGTCGTCAGCAGTGCGCGATGCCAGGAGGGGGAGACGCCCGCCGAGGACGCAGCCCAGCTGTTGGCCGAGGCCGGTGAGGTGCTGAACACTCTGGAATCGTTGATCCGTCGGATCAATCGGACCAATGCCACCGTGGAGATGGGGCCGTACGGCACGCTCACGGATGCGCTCGCGCGCCGGGACGTCCTGCGTTTGCGTCACTCCGTGGTCACCGCGGCGGCCGACGCGGCGGCGGGTCAGGGCGAGCGGGGATACGGCCGTCAGCTCCGGTCCGAGTTGATGATGCTTGCCGCGCTTCCGGTCGCGGAACTGCGCGGTGAGGCGGATGCTCTCGCTCGGGAGATCCGTGAGGTCGATGTGCGGATCCAGCGGACGAACTGGGAGGTCGACCTGCTGGACTGAGTCCGGCCGACCGGGACGATGTGGAGCAGGTAGCAGCTTCGGAGGCGTGCACACACCGAGGGTTGGCGGTTTCCAACCCACTCCTGGTGCGTGAAGAGCAACGCTGGGGTTCGATTCCCCATCAACAGTGCAGCTCAGTACCGCGTACAGGTGAAGGTGCACATTGCACAGCACATCACCACGTGCAGATCCGGGGCCGCGAGGGCGGGTTCGGGGCTTTCCACATCACAACGCCATGGACGACGACCCGGCGGAGACGCGTCACGGACGTGACCGCGCTCGCCGTGCCCGCGGAGCGCGCACCGCCGACGTGTCGCGGCGCGGGTGCGACCACGGTCGCACCGCCGGGGGCGACGATGAGGCCGCACCGGTCGGCGTCGGGTCGGCCGAGCCGTTCCGCGTGGCGGGCGGCTGCGCCGACGGGACGCAGTGTTGCTGTGGGGCTATGCGGCGGAGGCCAGTCGGTGAGCGGCCTGGTCCCATGGCTGCGGCTCGATCAGGTCGTCCCTGTCGAAGGCGTCCTCCTCGAACCAGCCGGTCCCCGCGAGCCAAGTCTCCAGCCACGCTGCGAGGCTGGAGGAGTCGAGGAACCAACACTGCTCCCACGACCCGCCACTGTACGGATTCGGCTCGAAGAGCAGGACCTGACCGTCTTCACTGAGGCAATCAACGCCTGCGTACATGGCGCAGCCCCAGGTCAGGATCGGTACGACGCCGTGCGGCCACTCCGGGTGCTCGGCGCCACGGGACGCCTCGCGTCGCGTCAGGTATTCGCCGACGACGCCGGAACCCGGACCGAGTAGCGGCAGCAGTCGGTAGTCAGGGCCGAAGCCGCCGTCAGCGACCTCGCGGTACAGGCGTGCCAGTAGCGGATGCAGCGCGAATCCCAGTCGCCCCTCGGCTTCTGCGATCACGGCATCGTCGACAGGCCCGGGAAGGTCCTCGCTGTCCGATGCGGCCCGGCCGGCGACGCGTTGCACGAGGTCATCGATGTCGATCATGACCGTGAGTCTGTCAGAGCCCACTGACATGCCGACGGCCGGCGGCCGCTCGTGACCGGTCCGACGTCCTGACCAGGCCGGGCTTTCGGTCAGCGACGGTGTTCCGCGACAGCGATCGGGAGGCGTCGGGCGACCTTGTCCCCGAGCGCCTCGAACTCGGCCCTCAGGAACGGAGTGGCCAGTTTCGCCAAGCCCTTGAAGCGGAGTGACGCCCGGTACCTCAGGAGGGTCTCCTCGCCCGAGCGCGCCTCGAAGCGCATGTCGTCGGTCGCCGTCACCGACTTGTTCGTACCGACGAACGCCAGGTGGGCCGGCTCCATGACGTCGAGCCGGTACGTCAATCGGGTCGTGCGTCCGCGGAAGCGTGAGGTGTTCCGCCACACGGAACCCGGCCGCACCGGCCCTTCGTCGCTCCGGACACAGCGCAGTGTTCCCGGGTCCCATTCCTCCGTGCGACGGAAGTCCTCGAGGTAGGAGACCGCCTCGTCAAGGGGGGCGGGGAGGACGATGTCACGTTCTACGACGATCACCGCATGACCTCCTGGGTCGGCTCGAACGGGTCCGCTCGAAGCGGGACGGGTTTTCTCAAGCTGATCACCCTTCTTTCCTCCGCAGAGCGCCCGACGGATGCAGGCAAGGGGCGGGCAGTGACAGCGCCCGCAAGAAGCGATGCACAAACGCTGCGGCTTGAGGGGGAAAGGGATGCCGCCCGACCCTGAGACAGCCGGGACGTACCCGCCCCGGTGGCAGCGGGAGTCTCCTCACCCGGACGCACGCCGGACAACAGGAGTCGTCATGATCACAGCGGCCACGGCACACCACCTCCGTTCCCCGGTCTCCGCGCCGACGGACGAGGAGGACGGCGCTGGACGCGCAAGCGGCGACGAGCACTGCCTGACCAGGGCCCACCGGCAGGCGGTGCACACCGACGGCGCCGAGCACGTGCCGGGCCGCAGCGCGGTGTCGGGCGAACCCGCCCGCCCGCCGCGCGAAGGGCACCCCGTACAGCCCATGACACAAGGGGGGAACGAATGAGCCGGCGGAGCATCGCGGTCGTCGGGGCCGGAGTGGCGGGCCTGACCGCCGCCCACATCCTTTCGCGCACCGACGACGTGGTCCTGTACGAGGCCGACTCCCGGCTCGGAGGCCACGCCCACACCCACGAGCTTCCGACCGAGGCGGGCGGCACCGTCCGCGTGGACACCGGCTTCATCGTCCACAACGAGCGCACCTACCCGAACCTTCTCCGTCTCTTCCGCGAGCTCGGCGTCGTCACCCAGAACTCCGAGATGAGCATGTCCGTGCGGTGCGACGGCTGCGGTCTCGAGTACGCCGGCGCGCGCGGCCCCCGCGGCCTGTTCGGCGGCGGCAACGCCCTGCGGAGCCGTCACGTGCGGATGCTCGCGGACGTACCACGCTTCCACCGGGCAGCCCGTCGGCTGCTCACGTGCGGAGACGACACCGAGACCCTCGGTTCGTTCCTGAACAGGAAGGGCTTCTCTCCCTACTTCGTCAGCCACTTCGCCCTGCCGCTCGTGTCCGCCGTCTGGTCCTGCGCCCCGGACACCTCCCTGCTGTACCCGGCCGCGTACCTCTTCCGGTTCCTCGACCACCATGGGCTGCTCTCCACCACGGGATCGCCCCAGTGGAAGACCGTGGCAGGAGGCTCCTCGTCCTACGTGGAGAAGGCGGCCAAGAGCATCGCCACCATCCGGACGGCCACGCCCGTGCGGGCGATCGAGCGTGGCCCCGACCATGCGCGCGTGACCACCGAGGACGGGGAGTCCGGCCTGCACGCCGCCGTCGTGGTGGCCGTTCATCCGGACCAGGCCCTCCGGATGCTCGTCGACGCGACCCCCGACGAGCGCCGCGTCCTGGGAGCGTTCACCTACTCCCGTAACCCCACCGTCCTGCACCGCGACACCCGCGTCCTACCGCGTTCACCGCACGCGCGAGCATCATGGAACTACTGGATGCCGTCCTGCACGGCACGTCCCGGTTCCGTGCGGGTGAGCTACGACATGAACCGGCTGCAGCGCCTCCCCCTGACCGAGCCGCACATCGTGACCCTCAACCCCGACGAGCGTGTCGACCCCAGCACCGTGATCGCACGGATGGTGTACGAGCACCCTGTGTACACGGCCCGCTCCGTCGCGGCCCAACGGGAGCTCCCCGCTCTC
This sequence comes from Streptomyces sp. NPDC051921, assembly GCF_040680975.1. Taxonomy (NCBI): domain Bacteria; kingdom Bacillati; phylum Actinomycetota; class Actinomycetes; order Kitasatosporales; family Streptomycetaceae; genus Streptomyces; species Streptomyces sp. NPDC051921. The sequence continues at coordinate 19,874 of NZ_JBFAXU010000006.1, read as the reverse complement.
GCCACGTCCGTCACCGCCTTCGCGGGTGCCTACCACGGATGGGGCTTCCACGAGGACGGCTGCCGTTCCGGAGCAGAAGCGGCACGCGCTCTGGGGGTGACGTGGTGAGCTCCGAGATCAGGCCGGCCGACTCCGCGCCAGCCGTACCAGCACCCGTACCAGCACCCGGACCCGTACCCGTACCCGCTTCGGCTTCCGTCTCCGTGCCCGCGCTGTACACCTGCGAGGTCGCCCACACCCGCGTCCAGCCGGTGCGACATTCCCTGCGCCGACGCACGTACCTCTGGCTCGTGGACCTCGACGACCTGCCCGAACCGCCCCGCCTGCTGCGGTCCCTCGCCCGCTTCGACGCCCGCGACCACTTCGGCGGCCGGGCAGCCACCATCCGCGCCGGCCTCGACGCCTACCTGGCGTCCCAGTCGGTGCGCAACGCCGACGGCCGGGTCCTGATGCTCGCCCACGCCCGCGTCTTCGGCCACGTCTTCAACCCGCTCACGCTGTACTGGTGCCACGACCGCAGCGGCCGGCCCGTCTGCGTCGTCGCCGAGGTGCACAACACCTACGGCGGCCGGCACTGCTACCTCCTGCGGCCCGACGGGGAGGGACGTGCCGACGTCCCCAAGGACTTCTACGTCTCGCCGTTCTTCGACGTCGAAGGCTCCTACCGGATGCGGCTTCCCCTGCCGGGCGAGCGTCTCGACCTCACCGTCCAACTGCGGCACCCGGACGGCTCCCGGCCGCTCACCGCCACCGTCCGAGGCCGTCACCGCACCGCCGACACACGTGGACTGCTCACCGCGGTGCTCCGCCATCCCTGGTCGACGGCGGCCGTCAGCGTCGGCATCCGCTGGCACGGGATCCGCCTGTACCTCAAGGGACTGTCCGTCCGTCCCCGACCCGCTCCGCCCACCAGGGAAGGCATGCTGTGACTGTCTCCACCTCATCGGCCGCACACGCCCGCACGACCCCCGGCCGACCAGCCGTCGTCGACCCGCAGCGATGGCCCGACGTGGCGAGCCTTCCGCGTGCCTCCGCCGCGCGCACGGCCGTCGCCCGGCACGTCGTCGAACGCGCCCTGGCCCGCCTGCCGCTCCGGATACGGAACGACGGAGACCGCGACGCGCCGAACGAGGTCGGGGTGCCGACGCTGACGTTGCGCGACCCGGCCGCGTTCCACCGGCGGATCGGCGCCGACGGCCTGATCGGCTTCGGCGAGTCCTACATGGCCGGAGAATGGGACAGCGACGATCTCGTCGGTGTGCTCACCGTCCTGGCGACCCATGTGGACGACCTCGTTCCGCGCTCGCTGCGCCGACTCCGGGGCCTCTGGGCGCACCGCCGCCCCACCCGCGACCGCAACACGCTCGACGGGGCCCGCGACAACATCCACCGCCACTACGACCTGTCGAACGACCTGTTCGCCCTCTTCCTGGACCCGAGTCTCACGTACTCCTCGGCCGTGTTCGACACCCTCCCCGCGACACCGGACGCGCTGACCTCCGCGCAACACCGCAAGATCGACCGGCTGCTCGATCTCGCGGGCGTCGGCCCGGGAACCCGGCTGCTCGAGATCGGCACGGGCTGGGGTGAACTCGCCGTCCGTGCCGCACTCCGAGGGGCCGACGTCCTGACCGTGACGCTCTCCCCGGCCCAGCGCGAGCTCGCGATGGGCCGCATCGCCCGAGCGGGAGTGGAACGGAGCGTCGAGATCGCACTGCGTGACTACCGGCAGGTCGAGGGCCGGTACGACGCCGTCGTCAGCGTCGAGATGATCGAGGCCGTCGGTGCCGAGTTCTGGCCCGACTACTTCGGTGCCCTCCGCCGACTCCTCGCCCCCGGCGGCAGCGTGGCCGTCCAGGCCATCACGATGCCGCACGAGCGGATGCTCACCACCGCACGGACGCACACCTGGATCAGCAAGTACGTCTTCCCCGGAGGCCTCATCCCGTCACCGGACGCCATCCGCCGGGAGAGCGCTGCGGCCGGTCTGAGCATCACCCACGACACCGGTTTCGGTGACCACTACGCCGAGACGCTCCGGATCTGGCGGGAACGGTTCCTCCAGCGGGCGGCGGAAGTCGACGCCCTGGGCTTCGACCCGGTCTTCCGTCGCATGTGGGAGCTGTACCTGGCCTACTCCGAGGCGGGGTTCCGCTCGCACTTCCTCGACGTCCGCCAACTCCGGCTCGTCGAGACCGGCTCGGAAGGGCAGGCGTCCCGGTGAACGTCTCCGCGTTCGCGGTGAACCTGGCCGCTTCGGCGGGGACCGCCCTCGCGGTCATGCTGGGCACGTTCGCCGTGGCTCTGGTGAAGGGCGTTCACCGGATCGTCGACATCGCCTGGGGCCTGGCGTTCACCGCCGTCGCGTCGGTGACCTACGCGCTCTCCGCCGGCCACGGGGACGACGTCCGTCGCCTCGCCGTCACGGCGGCGACCTGTCTGTGGGGGCTGAGGCTCGCGTTCCACATCGCCCGCCGGGGACGCGGGCACGGAGAGGACCCCCGTTACGCACGGATGCTCTCCCGGGTTCCCGGCAATCCCGCGCTCGTCGCCCTGCGCAAGGTCTACCTCCTGCAGGGCGCCCTCGTCTGGCTCGTCTCTCTCCCGGTGCAGGCGGCGGCGTACCTGCCCGAAGGAGTGGACGCCCTGCTGGTCGCCGGCCTCGTCCTGTGGGCCGCGGGGGTCGCCTTCGAGGCCGTGGGCGACCACCAGCTCGCCCGCTTCAAGTCCGACCCCGCCAACCGCGGAAGGGTCATGGACCGCGGACTCTGGGCCTGGACCCGGCACCCCAACTACTTCGGCGACTTCCTCGTCTGGTGGGGCCTCTACCTGACCGCGTGCGCGACCTGGCCCACCGCCGCCCTCACCGTCGTGTCGCCCCTGGTGATGAGCGGGCTGCTCATCTGGGGGAGCGGCAAACGGATGCTGGAGGCCCACATGGCCGAGCGCCCCGGCTACGCGGCCTACCGGGCCCGCACGAGCGGCTTCCTTCCGCGGCCGCCGCGTGCGGCGAGCGGGACCGGCTCCTGATGACGGGCAGGGCCGGGTGGCTCCGGCGGCGCGCGGGCGGCCCTCTCCACGTCGTACGGTCACCCGCCGCTCCGGGCGCGGCGGTCCTCCTGCTGTACGGAGGCCGCTCCGAGGGCCTCGGGCCGCCGCCTCCGATCAACCTTCCCGCGCTGCGCATGCGGCCCTTCTCCCGGGGCGTCGCACGGGCCCTCGCGGGCCGGGACGTGCTCGTCGCGGAGGTGCGTTACCGCCATCGCGGCTGGAACGGCGGCCGTCGTGACGCCGCGCGGGACGCGGAGGCCGCCATCGCAACGGTGCGGCGGACCGTGGGGGAGGTCCCCGTCGTCCTCGTCGGCCATTCCATGGGCGGCCGTGCGGCGCTGCGTGCCGCCGGGGACCCGATGGTCCGCGGCGTGGTGGCCCTGGCCCCCTGGTGTCCGCCGGGCGAGCCCGTCGCACACCTCGCGGGCCGGGCGGTCTACCTGCTGCACGACGAGGCCGACCGGGTCACCTCCGCGAGGGAGTCCTGGGAGTTCGTCCACAGAGCGCGGTCGGCAGGTGCCGACGCCACCGGCATTCCGATGCGCGGCGGCGGGCACACGATGCTGGGCGGATCCTCCGGCTGGAAGCGCCGCACGGTACGCCTGGTCGCCGAACTGCTGGCACCCCACACGTGAGCACGTCCCCGCCCCCGCCATCCGGCCCCTGGCGTTCCGCACGGGACGACCGCTGCGCCTGGCGCCTGGTCTTGGACTCGCGGGCCGGGGGAGGACGGAGGCGCCGGTCGGCGTACGCAGGTCGTCGGCGCACACGCCGTCACCTCCAGGCAGTCGCGCGGCCGGACCAGTCGCCGTCGCGCGGCCGGACCTGCCCGTCGCGCGGCCGGACCTGCCCGTCACGTGTGCGCGCCTCACGCGTCACGTGTGCGCGCCTCACCCGTCACGTGTGCGCGTCGTACCCGTCGCGCGTGCGCGTCTTGTGGACGGCGAACCGGCGGAGGTCGCCGAGGGCAAGGGCCGAGCCGTCAGCGCCTGGGTGTCCGAAGGGCACCGAGCTCCTCGTTGAGCGCGGTGAGGAACCGCAGCGCGGTGGCCAGTTCCTCGTCGTCGAACCGGTCCCTCGCCCTGGTGGCCGCCTCCGCCAGAGGGCGGAAGTACAGCCGGGCGACGGCGCGCGCGCTCTCCACGTAGTGCACGTGCACCACGCGGCGGTCCGTGTCCGCCCGGGACCTGCGGATGTGACCGGCCTTCTCCAGGCGGTCGAGACAGGCCGTGACCGCGCCCGAGGTGAGCCCCAGCTGTTCACGCAATCTGCCGGGTGTCAGTGGTTCCGGGCTGTCGAGGATGAGACCCAGCGCCTGCACGTCGGTCGGGTGGAGGCCATGGGTGGTCGCGAAACCGTGGACGAGCCGGCTCATCTCCCCGTGCGTACGGCGCAGCGCGACGGCGAAGCTCTGGAGGTCGACCGGCACGTGCGCGGGGGTCGACGCCGATTCTCCGTCACGGGTGCTGGCCACGCGGCCAGCCTACGCTCCGCGATCACGGGCGGATCACCGGAGGCACCCACTCCGGGGCGGGGCCCGCCCGGGTCGTCTGGTTTTGATGCGTTCCCGCGACATCCGGCAGGGGGTGTGGCGCCGAAGTCCTCATGAAGATGTCTTTCGCCCAGGAGGAGAAGCGTCATGAACCCCTCGCACATCACCCGTCGCGCGGCCGCCGTTGTCGCTGCCGTCGTCCTGCCGGTCTCGCTGGGGATCCTCGCTCCCCACGCCGTGGCCGAAGGGGGGAACGAGCCGTTCGGCGCAGGCTGCGCGTCGGTCCCCAAGGAAGGCGAAGGCAGCGTCGCAGGCATGGCCGACGACCCGGTGGCGACCGCCGCGTCGAACAATCCGGAGCTGTCCACGCTCGTCTCGGCCGTCAAGGCCGCCGGCCTCGTCGACACGCTGAACAAGGCAGAGGACATCACCGTGTTCGCGCCGACGAACGACGCCTTCGCGAAGATCCCGAAGGCGGACCTGGACAAGGTCCTCGCGGACAAGGCGGCCCTCACCAAGATCCTCACCTATCACGTCGTGGAGGAGACGGTCGACAAGGGTGACCTCGCCGACGGCTCCTTCGAGACGTTGCAGGGCGGCACGCTGACCACCGACGGCTCCGGCGACACCTACACCGTCAACGACACGGCCAAGATCGTCTGCGGCGACGTGCAGACGTCCAACGCCACCGTGCACGTCATCGACACCGTCCTCATGCCGAAGTGAGCGGAACCCGCCGTATCGGTCAACCCCGACGACAGCCGTAGGCCTCCGGGTCTCCGGCTGTCGGCGGTACCTGGAGACGCCGGCTGTCGGCAGTACCTGGAGACCCGGTACCCGGAGCGGGTACCCGGTCGACAGATCTCTCAAGCATTGAGATATTTTCGTTTCCACCAATCGGCTGAGGGCCTGAAAGGGTGACATGAGAAGAACATCGCGTTGGGTGCGCTGGGTGGTCCCGTTCGCACTGCTGGTGGTCTGGATGGGCATCGGCGCCACGCTCGGGCCGTACGCGGGAAAGCTCGGTGAGGTCGCCACGAACGACCAGGCCGCCTTCCTGCCGCACAGCGCCGAGTCCACCCGCGTCCTCGAAGCCCGCAAGGCGTTCGAGCGCTCGGAGTCGGTGCCCGCGATCATCGTGTGGACCGCCGACGGCGGCCGGGCGACGGAGGCCCAGCGCGAGGCCGCGACCCGGGCGATGGCCGGCCTGGCCGATCGTGCGGGGATCGAAGGCACCCCCTCGCCGGCGCTCACCTCGAAGGACGGTCAGGCGCTCCAGGCCGTCGTCCCTCTGGCCCCCGACCTGGGCGAAGAGCTGCCGGTCGTCCTGGACGACGTCCGTACGGCCGCACGGTCCGTCCCTGACTCGCGGGTCGAGATCGCCGGACCGGCCGCCAGCCAGGCCGACCTGTCCGACGCCTTCGCCGGGATCGACGGACTCCTTCTGGGCGTCGCGCTCGGAGCCGTCCTGCTGATCCTGCTGCTGGTCTACCGCAGCGTGCTGCTGCCGCTGGTGATCATCATCAGCGCCGTCCTCGCCCTCGGCCTGGCCTGCGCGGTGGTCTACGCACTGGCCGACCGCGACATCGTGCGGGTCGACGGCCAGGTCCAGGGCATCCTGTCGATCCTGGTCATCGGAGCCGCGACCGACTACGCCCTGCTCCTCGCCGCCCGCTACCGCGAGGAACTCACCGCTCGCGGAGATCTCGTGGCAGCGGCCAGGGCGGCGGTGCGCCGATCCGCGGGAGCGATCGTTGCCAGCGCCGCGACCGTGGCCCTCGGACTGATCGCCCTGCTCGCCAGCGATCTCACGAACAACCGGGCCCTCGGCCCGGTGGGAGCCATCGGCATCGCCTGCGCGGTGGTGAGCACACTGACGTTCCTGCCGGCCGTGCTCGTGCTGCTGGGCCGCGCCGCCTACTGGCCTTCCAAGCCCAAGCCTTCTGAGACGACGGCGGAAGGCCACCCCGTGTGGCGTCGCGTCGCCGCCGTCATCGACCGCTCGCCTCGGCGGGTGTGGGTCTCCACCGCCCTCGTGCTGCTGGTCCTGGCCGCGTTCTCGCCGGCCCTGTCCTCCAAGGGCGTGCCCCTCGACGAGATCTTCGTGAACGACGCTCCGTCCGTCAGCGCGCAGAAGACCCTCGGCCGTCACTTCCCCGGCGGATCGGGGAACCCCACGGTGATCATCGCCGACGCCGCCCACGTCGAGGCGGTCACGCGCTCGGCGGAGGACACCGAGGGTGTCGCGTCCGCGGCACCGGTCACCGCGTCGGGCCGTCCGGGGGGCGGTGCGCCCCTCGTCGTCGACGGACGTGTCCGCATCGACGCGACACTCGCGGCGGCCGCCGACAGCGACGCCGCCAAGGAAACCGTTCAGCGGCTGCGCGACCGGGTCCACGCCGTTCCCGGTGCAGACGCCCAGGTCGGCGGGTACACGGCTCAGCAGTACGACACGCAGCGGACCTCCGAACGGGACCGCGCCGTCATCGTGCCTGTCGTGCTCGGCATCATTCTGGTCATTCTGGTGCTGCTGTTGCGCTCGGTGCTGGTGCCCCTGCTGCTGGTGGCCACCGTGGCACTCAACTTCTTCGCCACGCTGGGTGTCTCCGCCCTCGTGTTCGAGCGTCTCCTCGGCTTCAGCGGGACCGACGCGTCCGTTCCCTTGTACGGATTCGTCTTCCTGGTCGCTCTCGGTGTCGACTACAACATCTTCCTGATGTCACGGGTGCGCGAGGAGACCCTCACCCACGGCACCCGACAGGGCGTCCTGCGCGGGCTGACCACCACCGGGGGAGTCATCACCTCGGCCGGCGTGGTCCTCGCGGCCACGTTCGCGGCGCTCATGGTCATCCCGCTGGCCTTCCTCGTCCAGATCGCCTTCATCGTCGCCTTCGGGGTCCTGCTCGACACCCTGGTCGTCCGCTCCCTGCTCGTGCCCGCGCTGGTCATCGACATCGGCCCACGCGCCTGGTGGCCCAGCGGCCTCGCTCGACGCGCTGCCGCCGAAACGCCGCAGCCCGAACCCGCCACCTGACCGTGCCGGCCGCCGTGGCCCGGGGCATCGCCGTCGGTGCCCCGGTCGCGGCGGGGGAGAAGGGGGCCGGGCCGGTCCTCCCGCGGTGGCGGGGGTGGTGCCGCCCGGCGGACGACCGCGGTGACCGCCCGGCCCCGGACCCGGGCCGCGGGAAGCGGAAGGAGAGTGGTCAGGGTCAGACCGAGCCAGGAAACGATCGTGCTGAGTGCTGAGTGCTGAGTGCTGAGTGCTGAGTGCTGAGTGCTGAGACCTGAGAGCTGTCTGCTGAGCTGAGCCCTCAGCGAGGGCGCCGGCGCGGTCGTGCGGCGTCGCCCGGCGCAGGCGACGTCACTTGACGTACCCGCCCGGCGGTTCTCCGTGCGTGGGTTCTCCGTGCTTCCGGGAGATCACGTCGAGTGCCTCACGCAGACTGTTCGGCCGCAGGAACCCGGCGCCGAGTCTGCGTCCGGCCCAGCCCGGCCCCGCGAGCACCACGAGCGGCGTCGTACGGGCTCCTCTCACCCCGAACGTCGTGTCCGCCACATGCCTCGCAAGCCCGTGCGAGGCGGTCGAGCGCGCCTGGGACCACAGCACGACCACGCCCGGGCCGGTGCGTCTGACGGCCGCGTCCAGCGCGTCGGCGGGAACGGCGCCCCCGAACATGCGGGTCGGCAGACCCAGTTCGGCGAGGCCGGCGGCGAGGGCCTCCAGCGGCAGGGTGTGGAACTCGGCCGGCACGCAGGCCAGCACCACCGGCGTCGTCGCACCGGAGGTGACGGGCGCGCTGACGGCGGCGCGCCTCAGCGCGGTCGAGACGTGCCACGACAACAGGTGCTCCACCTCGACGTAACGGTCGTCCGAGGACGCCCACTTGCGACCTACGGCGTGAAGGGTGGGCGCCATCACCTCCTCCCACGCGGCGACGAGCCCGTACTCCTTGATGACCTGCTCCAGCAGGACCTGCATCGCCGGACCGTCGAGCCGCACCGCCGCGCGGGCCAGCCCACGGCCCTCCTGGCGCACGTCTCCGAGAGGCAGACTGCTGCCGTAGCCCGCCTTCCGTCCTCGGTGCGGTGGCGTCGGCGCAGGTGGAGGCGCGGCGACCTCCTCCGTCACACGGTGCGGCTGAGCTTCGGTGGCCACGGACTGCTCACCGCCGTGGGTGCTGCGAGCAACGCGGGCGGCCTCGGCGGGAGGAACGCCGGTGGCGGTGAGACGGCACATCTCCTCGAGCATCGCGACGTCCCCGGGCGACCAGCGCCGGTGCCGCCCGCCCTCCCGGACCGCGGGACCGATGCCGTACCGCTGCTCCCACGAACGCACCGTCGTGGGCGAGACCCCGAGGTGCCGCGCCACCGCGCCCGTGGTGACTCCGTGGCTCGTTTCCGCCATGGCACCATCTTACGACGCAGAAGCGATGCGGGGTCGAAGGGCGGGCGAGGCGAGCCGGCGACAGTGCCACGTCCGCCGCCGGTCGGACCCCATCGAAGGAGGCTGCGGCTGCCAGGAGCACCGGCGGCCGCACGGCCCGTCCGGGTACGCGGGCCAGGCGCGTACTTGATCAAGATCGCCGACGCGTAGCGGCGGTGGCGTGCGGCCTGCGCCCGACGGCCAGCAGATGGAGGCTGGAGACGACGATGGCTGGATGGCTGTCTGCGAACCGTGCGGCAGCGAGGGCGGTGTCCAGCGCCTTCCGGCCCAGGTCCCTTCTTCCGGTCCGACGTTCTTCGGCCCTCAACGCTTCGTAGGCGGGCCCGTGAACCCCGTAGACCGCGAGGTCGTCGAGGCCGGCCTGCTGTGCCTCGGTGCGGAGGTGTGCGGGGTCGTGGTAGTACGTGGTGGGGCCGTCCGGGCGTATGCGCAGCCCCGTGGCTGCGATGTCCAGCGCGCTGGGCGAGTCCAGGTCGAGGAGCTTGGCGTACCGGTTGAGGGCGGCCGCGGCGACCACGCCGCCGGGCTTGACGACACGGTGAGCCTCCTGCCAGGCGCGGGCACGCCCGTTGCCGTCCGGCAGGTGGTAGAGCGGGCCGAGCACGAGCGCGACGTCGAAGGAACCGTCCGCCTGGTCGAGATGCCGCGCGTCTCCCACGACGGCAGCCAGGCCTTGGCCGCGGGCCTGCCGCACGTGCTGCTCCACCGCGTCGACGACGAGAACGCGGTAGCCGCTGTCGGCGAGCCAGCGAGCGTGCACACCCGGCCCGCCACCGACATCCAGGACGGACGCGGGCGGAGGCGGAAGGTGTGCGCGCAGGAGTTCCTGCGTCCGCACCAGCTCGATCGTCCCGATGGTGCGCCCGGAAGTGAGACGGCCTGCCTCGTCGCCGCCGGCGTAGAACTCGGCGATGTCGGGAAGGAGTGCCACGTCGACCTCCGGCGGGAACGACAGCCTGCCGTTCGAAGAATGACACGCCCCTCCGCACAGCCGCCAGGGAGGCCCTCGGGCCAAGGCGCAGACTTCGCGCACCACTTCGGCGGCTTCAGCAAGAACGGACCGCGGTCGGCACCTGCCGGAGGAAGCACCGCCTCACCACCGCCGGCCTCGTCAGGCCGCTCGCCCGGCACGGGCGTCACCACGCGAGCACGAGTCCGGCCACAACGCCGGCTCCGCCTCCATCAAGGGCCCTGCCCTTTGCGGTACTGGCGTCGGTCAACGACTCGCATCAGCCCGACGATCAGATGCTCCGCAGGAAGACGGCCTAGCCTCGGGCCTGCTCGGCCGCGGCGATCTCGGTCGCCGTCGCCGTGGCGCGTCGGCCGGCCTGGACCTGTTGGAGTCGCTTGATCGTGGCAGCCAGCACGTCATGGGCGTCCGTGGGATCCCCGCCCGCGTCCTCGACGCGGACCCGGGCGATGACCGTGCCGGACCGGCTGTAGCCGTAGACCGTACCGCTCGATCCGCTGTGCGCGAGGAAGACCGATTCTTCTCCGACCGGAGTGCGCACCTGGACCGGAGCCGATTCGTCCCTGTCGGGCCACCGGTCGTACGCAGCCTCGGCGTGGGCGGCGTTGTCGAACTGGCAGACGTCCAGGTCGATCCCTCGCGAGACGGTCGATCCCTGGTAGTCGTAGTCGCCGCTGCCCGCTCGCCGCCAACCTGCCGGCGCGGGAGCCTTCGGGGGAGCGCAGTCGTCGGGCTCCCCCGGCATGCTCTTGTGCAGGCTGCCGGGGTAGTAGCCGGGGACCACGTCCTCGGCGTCGGGAATCGCCTGGGTGAGCTCGCCCCGGTCGAGCTGCCTGGTCAGCGGTACGTCGGTGTCGTCCTTGAAGGGCTGAGCCTCGCCCTTCCCGCTCGCGGACGGCGCCCCGGCGGGTGGCGGTGCTCCCTGCGAAGCCTTGTCATCCGAGCAGGCGGAAAGCGCGAGGCAGGCCAGGAGGGCTGTGGTTAAGGTGATGTGACTGCGTGTCATGTGATCAACATAGCCCTGCCCGCGGCCCACGGCCCGCGGCTGCCGGACAGGGCCTGGCTAGGCCAGGAGTGCGGTCGTGCACTGTTCGGTGAGGTCCTCGGCGTGCGGCGGCAGGGCCGTGCCTGCGCGCAGGTGACGGCGGACCACGGTCAACGGGAGGTCGACGAGCGCCAGGGCGACGCGGTCGCGGGCCTGCTCGTCCCGCGCGCCGAGGGCTTCCCCGAGGCGGAGCAGGGCGGCGAGCACCTGGTTGTTCCCGGTGTCGGAGCGCCGGCTGTGCTCCTCGGACCAGTGGGCGCGGTCGAAGTCGGCAGCACCGTAGAGGAGGAGGGTGGCCTCGTCCGGGTTCTCGCGGCACCAGGCGACGACGTAGCGGGAGGCCGCGCGAGCTGCTCGGTGCGGATCGGCCTCGCCTGTCAGGACGGCGAGGTAGCCCTCCTGGAACCGCTCCACGGTGCGCAGCCACACCTCGGCGAGCAGTGCCGTGCGCCCGGGGAAGCGGTGGTACATCGATCCACTGGGCGCGCCGACGGCCTGGGCCACCGCCGACATGGTGACGCCGGCGGGTCCGCCGGAGGCCGCGAGGCGGACGGCGGCGTCGAGGAGCTGGTCGGTATCGAAGCGGGGTGGTCTCGCCATGAATCAGAGAGTACTCTCCAATTAATTGGAGAGAGGTCTCCAATACTGTTGAGGGGGAGGTACCCATGGGCGTCTACAACGTGCACGAGCGCTTGTTGCCGGTGGAGGGGAGCGAGGTGGGCGCGCTCATCGACACCCTGGCCGGCGGGGCGGGCGACCGACTGTGGCCCGGGGCGGCATGGGCACCGATGAAGTTCGACCGCCCGCTCGGGGCCGGCGCGGTAGGTGGCCACGGACCGGTGCGCTACACCGTGGCCGGGTACGCGCCTGGGCGCTGGATTCGCTTCGAGTTCACGGGGCCCCGCGGCTTCCACGGCTTTCACGAACTGGCCGTGCTCCCCGCGGGCCCGGACCGCACGCGGCTGCACCACACCCTCACCATGGCCCCCAAGGGCCTGGCCCGCCTGACCTGGCCCCTGGCCTGGCGCCCGCTGCACGACGCCTGCCTCGAGGGCGGCCTCGACCGCGCCGAACTCGCCTGTACCGGCACCGTGCGACGCCCGGCCCGGTGGTCGCCGTACGTGCGCCTGCTCCGCGCACTGGCGCGCGCCGCAGCGCGCCGGAACGTGCGGAGCCAGGCCGCATAGCGGCGTTCCGTTTCCGGACCGGTGTTCCGTGCGGGTTACGGAAGGAGTGCGGGTTACGGAACGCGCGCGGGCTCCGGCACGTGCACGGTTTCGGGCAGGCCCTCCGGCTCCACATCCTGGACCCCGTGGCCCTCCGGGGCGCCGAACCACGCCACCGCCACCGCACCCGCGACCGCCAGGACGAAGCCGAGGACGGCCAGCCAGGCGAAGCCCGGGCGGGAGGCGTCACCCAGCCACCACACACCGATCATGCCCGGCAGCACGGTCTCGCCCACCACGAGCGCTGCCGTCGCCCCGTTCACCGAGCCGATCTGCAGGGCGACCGTGTGCAGGTACATGCCGCCGACGCCGGCCACCAGGATCGCGAACAGCGCCGGGTCCGTCAGGAGCGCGCCCGGGTCGAAGGGGTCGATGCCGTTCAGGATCCGCACTCCGACCCCGAGCGCGCCGAAACCGAGACCCGACAGGAGACCGGCGAGGATGGCGGCCCGGGCGCCGAGCACCCGTACGAGGACCGTCCCGCCCACCATCAGCACCAGGGAGACCGCGAGCAGCCACCAGTGCGTGTCGATCGGGGTGCGCCCGCTGCCCTCGGGGCCCGCCGCGCTCGCCAGCAGCACCAGGGCCGAGCAGACCACGCCGATCGAGGTCCACTCCGCGCGGGTCAGCCGGATACCGAGCAACCTCACGCTGAGGACGGCCGTGATGACCAGGTTGGCGCTGATCACGGTCTGGGAGAGGAACAGCGGGAGCAAGCGGGCGGCGAGCGCGCCGAGGCCGAAGCCGACGAAGTCCAGGATGGTGCCGACGATGAACTCCCAGGTCATCGCGGCTTTCGCGGTCGACGACAGGCTCGGCCCGCCGTGCTGGGTGATCTGCCCTGCCGCGGCCGCCTCGCGCCGGGCGGACTTGCGGGAGCCGACCGCCTGCAGTACGGATCCCGTGCCGTAGCAGATCGAGGCGGCGACGGCGGTCAGCAGTCCTATGAGCACCAGCAGGTTCCCTTCGCACGGCGGACTCGGTCCGCCCGGTTCGTTCTCTGCTTGGCAGACGTCGGATCGGGCGCCCGCGTTGCCTCCGACCGACGATTCCGACGTCCTGCAGCGGGTGGCGACAGGCAGAGCTGCCGCCGCCTTCGCGGCTGGTCGTCGCCGCCCCGGTGTCGTGGTGAAGGGTGGGCTCCCGCAGCCGCCGCGCTCAGAGCCTGTCCCTTGGCTCAGAGCCTGTCCCTTGGCTCAGAGCCTGTCCCTTGGCTCAGAGCCTGTCCCTTGGCTCAGAGCCCGTCCCGTATTCGACTGCCGTCAGCGATCGATCACCCCACGCGAGTCCGCAGGCCGAGGACCCGTACCAACGATCTGCTCCACGAACTGGAACGCCTCGCGGACGGGGGACGGTGTGCTCGTCCGGGTGCCCGGCATCCTCGGGGAGAGGGGCCTCAGGGTGAGGTGCTCGCGGTCGTGATCGGCCTGCGGATGTCGTCGCGTATCTTGCGTGTCTCCGCCGCGGCCACTTCGAGTGAGGCGCTCGGGCTGAACTTGATCGCGACAGTCGTGTTGGCGTCGCCCCAGCCGCACACGGTCGCACCGTCCACCGTCTCGCAGCGGAAATCGACGTCGGAGCCGGGGACGCGGATCGTTCGGGGCGGATCGGTGACGGCCTCCTGGCCTGTGCGGGTCATGGCGTCCATGAGGGAGTCTCGATCGTGTTCGGGGTCACTGAACCGGCCGGACTCGCCAGAGACGTACACGGTGCGGAACGGGACGCCCTTTTCGGTTCCGGTGCTGGTGACGCTGTAGTTGGCGGAGTAGTGCGTCGAGCCTTTCCGGCTGGTGTCCGGAGGGAGGCGGTGCTCGACGTCCCACCCGTAGGAACCCTGGACGATCGACTGGGGAATGGTGAGCTCGTGCGTGGCCCGGGGGAGGTCGTCGTCCGCACCCGGGCCCATGGACGCGTAGATGCCGTAACCCGCGGCACCGAGCACGATCAGGGCTCCGGTCGCGACGGCGGTGGGCAGTCCGGTGCGCACGTTCGCCGACCGGGGCGTCTGCTGTGGAGTGGCGGTGACGGTCTGGGCATGGGCGACGCCTTCGGCCTCGGCAGAAGGCGTGCGCGTGGCGGCCGGCCCGGCGGTCGGGGTCCGCGCGGGGGACACGGCAGCGGAGTGCAGCGTCGGCGGGTGGGCCGCCGTGTGCGGCGCCGGCTCCGCCGCGGTGCGCGGGGCCATCAGGTCCAGCAGCTGCTTCGGGGTCGGCCGTTGCGCCGGGTCCTTGGACAGGCAGGCGGCGATGACCGGACGGACGCTCTGGGGCAGGGCGGACAGATCGGCCGGCTCGTGCACCGCCCGGTACATCAAAGCCATCGGGGTGCCCTCCCCGAAGGCATGCCCACCGGCCGCCGCGACCAGCACCGCCCCCAGCGCGAACACATCTGCCGCGCAACCGACTTCGAGTCCCTGAGCCTGCTCGGGGGCCAGGAACCCGGGGGTGCCGAAAGCCGCCCCGGTGGAGGTCAGCCGGGTCGACTCCAGGGCTCGGGCGATACCGAAGTCGAGCACGCGCGGCCCGTCGTCGGCCATGATGATGTTGCCCGGCTTGAGATCACGGTGAATCAGGCCGCAGTCGTGAATGGCCACCAGCGCCTCCGCCAAGGCCGCGCCGAGCAGCCGCAGTCGGGCCTCGTCCATCGGCCCCCGGTCGGCGAGCAGCGTGGACAGCGTCGGCCCCGGGATGTAGGCGGTCGCCAGCCAGGGAGCCGGCGCGTCCGGGTCGGCGTCGACGACCTGCGCCGTGTGGAACCCGCCGACACTGCGTGCGGCATCGACCTCGGCGCGGAACCGGGCGCGGAAGTGCGGGTCGGAGGCCAGCTCGGGGCGGGCCACCTTGACAGCCACGGTCCGACCGCCCCGGGACCGTGCGAGGTACACCGTCCCCATACCCCCCGCACCCAGTTCACGCTCCACGGCGTAGTCGCCGATGCGCTCCGGCAGACCGGCGCCTTCCACGCTCCAACCCCCTGTGCTGTACGCCCCGTTGGCATTCCGCAGGTCAGTATGGCCGACCTTCCCTCCGGACGTTACCCGGGCCTTCCACTGGTACGGGGTCGTTGCCGGCCCCGTACATCCGAGATGTTCGTCCCGCCGGAAGGCCCGGTGGCACAGGGGAGGAACCGCCGCGGAGATGCGGGCCCCTGTCGGCTCCGACGCCTGCCGCTTACGTCAGGCGACCAGGTCGTAGATGCTCCGCGCCGTCATCCAGAGGCCGACCAGCAAGGAGAGCGTCACGACAAGCTGTTCCTGGTGCTGCCCCAGCCACGTCCGCAGGTCTTTCAGACGGGCGTTCGCGACCGCAGGTACGCGGAGTACGTACACCTCCATCACGATGAGACTGAGCGTGGCCAGCAGGCAGTAGGCGGTGAGGGCGAGCCAGTCGGCGAGGGTGGAGAGGTCCGCTCCGAGGGCGGTCGCGGCGCCGGCGCCGACCAGAGCCCAGGGTTGCAGCAGCCATGCCAGACCGGCCGCGGTGACGGGCGAGGCGCTCTCGACCCGGGCGGTCCAGCGGGGCGGCCCGTGCGGTGGGGGTGGTCGGCGGTGCCGGTACGCGCCGTACAGCACCAGGGCCAGGCCGGCGGCGAGCTTCGCGGCGAGCGCGGCCGTCGAGGGGGCGCTGTGCGGAGCGGGAGGCCGACCGCCGGTCAGGAGCATCACGCAGACGATCACCACGATCAGGTTGGCCAGCCACGACAACAGGAACGCCAGACCCAGCCGCACGCCGCGCCGCGACGAGAGCAGCAGGATGAAGGCGCTGTTGTGCAAAGGCCCCAGCGTGACGGCCGTACCGATCACCATCAGGTCGAGGACCATCGGATCAGTCGCTCCTGGGCGTCAGGGCCGTCCGCCACCGTGGACAAGGGGCCGGCGGGCCGGCAGAGGGAAGCGGCGCTGCCATCGGACCGCGTTCCGACTCTGCAGGTGGCTGCCCCACGAGTCAACGGACCACGCCAGTGCAGCCTCGTGCCGCGTGAGTGGGGCAGCGTCGGCGTGGCCAGGCAGGGGGTTTCCCGCCTCGCGGTCACGTGGGACGACGACGTACGCGGCGGGACGCACGTGGTGTGACGGCGGGGCGTCACACTCGCTCCCCGGAGGACGCGACGGCCCCTGGTCTCGGCGTACCGCCCTCTCGGCATCCCGCCCTCTGGGCGTACCGCCCTCAGCTCGGCGTCGAGGTGGGGCCCCGTCGCGCCTTGGCTGAGCCCCCTGTGATGCGTCCGGTGGGTTCACCGACGGATCTTCGGCACCGTTGATCATTCACGCGGGTGCTTGATGGCCGGCAGTGGCGGGGGTCTCGCGGGCCTCCGATGCCGTGTCGGCGGGGTGGTGGGCCGGGCGCCGCCCGGCTATGCGGCATCCGAGGCAGTCGGGGTGCCCCTGTCGCGCCGCCCGGTCCGTCACGCGCCAGGGCCATGCGCTCTCGGGGCGGGGTCCCGTGGGCTTTCCCCATCCCGCAAGGTGAAGCCACCAGGTTGCCAGGCTGGCGAGCACGCCGAGGCCCGCGCCCGCCAGGGCGAGCGGCAGTGAGACGGTGACGACGGAAAGCCCGAGCACGCTCAGGCTGACCATGGCGATCGCTGTTCCGGTCCAGCCGGCCGCGGTGTGCCCTAGATCCACATGGCCGTGTGCGCTCATGACGTCCTCTCGTCGGGCCGGGGATACGCTGATGCAGAGAAATATTTATCTCACGAGCTAAGCTACTTAGAGACTAAGGGAAATTTGCGTTGGCTGGCAAGGAGCGTCCCCGTTCCACCCCTGAGCAGGCACATGCCCAGATGGATCACCTCATGGCGCTGGGTATCGTCGCCCAGCACCACATGGCGCAACGGCTGGGGCTGAACGTCACGGATCTCACGTGCATGGGTTTCATCCTGGAGGCCGAGGGAGCCCGGACGGCGCTCACCGCTGGGGACCTGGCGCAGCGGGCGAACCTGACGACCGGGGCCATCACCGGTGTCATCAACCGGCTCGAACGCGCGGGATACGCCCGGCGTCAGGGCGACCCGAACGACCGCAGGCGCGTCCACGTCGTCGCCGACGAGACGGCGGCGGAGCGGCTGTTCGAGGTCTACGGGCCCAACTACCGGCGCATCGCGGAGCTCTTCGCGGACTACTCCGCGCAGGAGATCGCGGTGTTGTCCGACTGGCTCACGCGCGCGACGGCCATCATGAGCGCCTCTTTGGAAGAGGCGCGTGGAGACGAGGTCGACTGACGCGAAGGCGCGTCGCGGCGGCGGCTCTCGCGGGCCCGGCCGCGCGGCCCGTCGCCCCCGCCTCGCCGTCGTCGCGTCCTGCTCGATTCACCCGCAGGTGTGGAAGGTGCAGCGGCGGACGTCGACGACTCCCGGGAGCTCTGCGATCTCTTCTCTGAGGTCGCTCTCGGTCTGGCCATCGGTGAAGGTCTCTGGGATGCCCACGTCGAGGATGAGCTGACCGGTCGACTCGTAGACCTCCACCCGGGTGGCGCCGTAGTCCCACAGCCGATCTTTGCCCTCGTTGAACTGCCGGTCGCGGAAGCGGTCGGGAGAGTCCAGGGTGGCGCGCAAGGAGGGTGGCGGTTCGTTCTCCGGGTCGTGGCCCTGGTCGGCCGGGAGGGCGATCAAGGTGAAGGCCGCTGCGGCGAGGGCGGGCGTGACCGAGGAGAACCAGGGGCCTGGCCGGTTGTCACGGTCGACGAAGGCCGCGATGACCAGCAGCAGGGCTGCCGGCAGGAACAGGAACATGCCGATGACGGCGCCGATCAACGCCCAGGCGAGCAGGCCCAGCCCGATGGCGAGGGACGTCCGTGCGCAGGCCTTCGGGTGACCTCGTATCAGCAGTGGTAGGGCGGCCGCCAGTGCGGTGCTCAGGAAGATCCCGCCCAGCAGTGGGCCGAGCAGCAGCCCCAGGGCTGCTGCGACCCCCGCCGCCGCTACCCCCGCCACCAGCCAGGCCCGTTGTCGGGTGGATGCTCTCCGGCCCTCGTTCATCATTCTCCCCCTGGTCGTTGAACGCGTTCAGTTTAGCGCCTGGGGTGGGCGCTGTCCGCCGTCGTCTCGAGGCCGCGGCAAATCACCGGGCTTCCTCCGGCACGGCACGGCTCACGGCGGGTGTCCGTCGCCCTCCGGACTCCGCCGTGCCTCGTGGTGGGACACGGCGGTGCTGGTGTTGCCGGCGTGCTCCGGAGATGGGCGAGCCGGGGGCGTCGTCGCCCGCCCTCCTCGTCCATCCGGCGGAACGTTCTGACTGGTAGCGGGGCGGAGGCGCAGGGCCTTTAGCTGATCTGTTCGGCCAGGGCGAGGAGGATGCCTGAGGGGCCGCGGAGGTAGCAGAGGCGGTAGATGTCCTTGTACTGCGCCACCTCGCCGATGAGTTCGGCGCCGTGGCGGCGCAGGCGGGCGATGGTGTCGTCGATGTCGTCGACGGCGAACATGACCCGGTGCAGGCCCAGCGTGTTCGGCGGCGGGTTGTGCGGGCGGTCGCCGATGGCTGCGGGGGTGTGGTACTGCGCGAGCTCCAGCTTGCCGTTGCCGTCGGGGGTCCGCAGCATCGCGATGTCGCTGCGGACCCCGTCGAGCCCGACGGCCTGATCCGCGAAGAGTCCCTCGATGTGCGCCCGGCCGTCGACCTCCATGCCCAGTTCGGTGAAGAAGGCGACGGCGGCGTCCAGGTCCTCGACGATGATGCCGACGTTGTCCATCCGCTGAAGCGTCATGACGGTTCTCCCTCTGCGTGGTGCGGCCCTTTGAGGCCACCGGTATACCGAGGACGCAGCCGGTGTGCCCTTCTCGACACCCAGGAACGAGCGGGACAAGTTCCTGTCGGCGAGGTCGCCGTCCAGTTCCTCCTGGCGCTTCAGGCCCGGGGGCTTTCTCTCAACCGCCGTCAGCTGTCAAAGGTCTCTGACCAGAATGGAGTGGGGGATCCTCGTCGTCCTCGTCGCCCACGGAGGTCCAGAGCATCAGGGTCTTTCCGTGCCGCAGGGCACTGGCTCGCGCCCGGGTGACGCCGCCACCGTGACGACCCGGCTTCGCGGACCTGCTCCGGTCGAGCCGTCCGATCGACAGGGCGGGTGTCAGATCGGTGCACCGGGGCTGCCGGTGCGCCGGTAGAGGTGGTAGCCGGCCGGGTCGAGCTCGTTGTCGCGGGACCAGGCCAGGGTCGTCTTCAGGGTCGCTGCCGCGTAGGTGGCCTCATACGTGGCGCCGTACGCCGAAGTCGTCGCGTGGCAGGGGGGCACCGGCGGGGTCGCCGAGGCCGTGGTTCTCTGCGATGGAGGCATTGCAGACGGTGGCCTTCGGAGTGCCGGTGAAAGGGGTGTTGGCGTAGTACTGCGCCTTCCACACGCCGGCCGGGCAGGTGGCGGCGGCCTGCGCGGTGGCGGGGAAAGCGAGTCCGGTCAGGGCGGCGGCGATGGAGAGCACGGCCGCACCGGCGGCACGGCGCGCCACGCCGCGGGATATGCGCATCTGGCTTCCCGCTTCCCCGGGCCCATGCCGTCCGGGACGGCGGCGGCACGCGCCCGCCGTCCCGGACGGATGTGAATGAAGACCGCGGCTGACCGCGGCTATTCGGCGTAGGGCTGGTCGGTTCCCTGGGCGCTGTAGCCGAGGCTCCAGATGTAGCCGTCCGGGTCGGCGAAGGTGCCGCCGTAGCCTCC